>KL571206.1:54482-54940 GCA_000715855.1 Actinoplanes liguriensis | reverse complement strand
TGATGTGGGCCTGGAGGCGCGGCTCGCCGCCGACTCGTCCGGTGCTGACGTGGGCCTGGAGGCGCGGCCCGGCAACGACGAGGTGGTGGTCGAGATCGCGGTGCCGCGCACCGAGGCGGATCGGGCGGTGGTCCGGCTCCGCGACTCCGGTCACCGCGTCTTGCGCGTACGCGACCACGCCGTCCCCGCGGACGCCGACCGGGAGGCGCGATGACCGCCCTGGTGCGCATGCGGCTGGCCGGCTTCTTCCGCGGCGGCCGTGCGCTGGCCCCGCTGATCGCCGTGCTGGTCGTCCTCGGCGTCCTCTACGGCGGGGGAGCGTCCCCGGCCGGCACCGCGTACGGTTACTCCGCGGCCGCGCTCTTCCCGGTGCTGGCATGGCTGGCCAAGGTTCTGCTGGACACCGAGCCGGACGGTCAGCGCCGCCTGGCCCGGCTCGCCGTCGGCCCACCCCGGGA
>KL571206.1:53991-54246 GCA_000715855.1 Actinoplanes liguriensis | reverse complement strand
GGCGCGGCGGTCTGCGCCACCGCCATGGTCGTCCCCTGGCTGTTCCACGCCATCCGCGGCCCGGAGGCGGGTTCCGGCGAGTCCTCGATCGGCGCCGGGATCCTGCTCGGCGTCCTGGCTCACGTCCTGTCCCTGATCGCCGCGGTCGCCCTCGGCGCGCTGTCCGGCCGAGCCGTCACCCGCCGCATCCTGCCCGGTGTCGCCACCCTGGTGACCGGCTCGATACTGGTCATCGTCCTCGGCCTGACCCGCTCG
>KL571206.1:43309-53717 GCA_000715855.1 Actinoplanes liguriensis | reverse complement strand
GGCTCTCAACAGCGGCGCCACCCCGGCGGCGAGCACGCTTGCGCAGCTCACGGCGTGGTCACTGGTCTGGTCAGCGCTGGCGTTGACGACTTACGGGATCTTGCGCCGCTCCCGCTCATGATCACCCCGAGATAGAAGCCCACCCTCCCAAAGGGGGGCCACCGCCTCTGCCTTCAGTGTGGCTTGGGGGGTCATGATCGTGTTGGGGGCCTGTGGACGGCGCGGGAATGTGGACAACGTCGGAGGGGACGGACGGGCGTGCTATACGCCGTACCGGGAAATGGGTCTGGTTTGAAGCGGCCCGGAGTGGAGCGGGCCGTGGGGGACGGGTCGGCATGGACCGGCCGATTTGGTTTTCGGCAGGTGGCCGCGTAACCTTCCTTCTCGGAGTTCCACCCATAGACCGCTGGTCGCCGCAACGACCGTCGTCAAGACGGAAGTCGCGTGCCGAAGGTCCCGCATGAGCGGGCGACCTGCGCAGGGACAGGTTCGTGATGTATCGACATGCGCTCGCGTGTGTTCTGATGTCCGCCCCGTGCCCTGCGCCGGGGCGTTTTGCTTTTTCGGACCCTCTCGACCAGTGGCAACAGCACTGATGAGAGGAGGGACATGGCGGACAAGCCGGTCCGGGCCGACAAGGCCACGGCCGTCGTCGAGCTGACGGACAACTTCCGTGACTCTGCGGCCACCGTGTTGACCGAATACCGGGGCCTCACCGTCAAGCAGCTCACCGAGCTGCGGCGGGCGCTGGGCCAGCAGGCCAAGTACTCCGTCGCCAAGAACACGCTCGCGAAGCGTGCGGCTAGCGACGCGGGCATCGAGGGCCTCGACGAGGCGCTGTTCACCGGTCCTACCGCGCTCGCCTTCGTGAAGGGTGACGTGGTTGACGCGGCCAAGGCGCTCCGCGCCTTCGCCAAGGCCAACCCCGTCCTCGTCATCAAGGGCGGCGTGTTCGAGGGCAAGGCCATCTCGGCCGAGGACGTCAGCAAGCTGGCGGACCTCGAGTCCCGTGAGGTGCTGCTGGCCAAGCTGGCCGGCGCCATGAAGGGCAACCTGAGCAAGGCCGCGGCCACGTTCCAGGCTCCGCTCTCCCAGGCCGTTCGCCTGGTGGACGCCCTGCGTGACAAGCGCGAGAAGGACGGTTCCGCCGAGGCCGCCTGATGGCTCTCGCGAACCGAGCAAACTTTTACATCAGAAGCTAGGAAAGGTTGCCAATCATGGCGAAGCTCAGCACCGACGAGCTGCTCGACGCGTTCAAGGAAATGACCCTGATCGAGCTCTCCGAGTTCGTGAAGACCTTCGAGGACGTCTTCGACGTCAAGGCTGCCGCTCCGGTCGCGGTTGCCGCCGCGGGTGCCGCCCCGGCCGCCGAGGCTGCCGTGGAGCAGAGACAGCGTTCGACGTCGTGCTCGAGGGCGACGGTGGCAAGAAGATCCAGGTCATCAAGGTCGTGCGTGAGCTGACCGGCCTGGGCCTCAAGGAGGCCAAGGACGCCGTTGAGGCCGCCCCGAAGGCGATCCTCGAGGGTGTCAACAAGGAGAAGGCCGAGGCCGCCAAGGCCAAGCTCGAGGGCGAAGGCGCCAAGGTCACCCTCAAGTGATCTAACGCTCCTCAGCGTTTTCCGTCGATGGCGGAGGTCCGGCTCGGATCTCCGCCATCGGTGTTTCCCGGGCGTCAGTCCTGGTCGATGACCTGTGTCCGGGCAGGTCACGGCGTGCACGACAAAGCGTCCCAAAGCTCGCCATCCATGCAGTAAGGTCCCTCTGGTGCGCCGGCCGGACGACCGGCTGAGTCCGACCCGCGGCACAGCCCTTGACTGTGTGTCCCCTGACAGGCACGCTGATGGCAGCAAGTTTCCGCGCTTGCGACAGCCACCCCGTGGGTAATCGGTTGACCGATGACCACGGACCGGCACCCGAGGAAGATGAGCCGCGTTTCTTGAGCGGCCCCGGCACGGCGTTGACTGCGATTGCGCAGGTCAGCGGCGCTGAGGGCACGTTCCGCAGGCCACTTCGTGGTGTGGGCTGGACAGCGGTTAGCCAAGCGGCTACACTGCTAGTTTGCGCTGCCTTCTATCTTGACGCCTGTCCTTCCATCCATGTCTGTGGATTCGACGGGTGTCTTTTGGAGTGCACGCAGACCAGTTGCATCAGCAACTCAGCCGCATAGCAGCACCGGTCCTCGGAAGGACGCATCTTGGCAGCTTCCCGCCCTGCGAAGACCAGCCGTACGTCGAGCGCTTACGCACCCCGCCGGGTCTCTTTCGGCCGGATCACCGAGCAGCTAGAGGTCCCCAACCTCCTCGCCCTCCAGACGGACTCGTTCGACTGGCTGGTCGGCAACGAGGCTTGGCAGGCGCGTACGACGGACGACCCGCACGCCCACTCGGGCCTCGCAGAGATCCTCGAAGAGATCAGTCCCATTGAGGACTTCTCCGGCACCATGTCGCTGTCCTTCTCGGCACCGCGCTTCGACGAGGTCAAAGCCTCGATCGAGGAGTGCAAGGAGAAGGACCTGACCTACTGTGCCCCGCTGTTCGTGACCGCGGAGTTCACCAACAACACCACTGGCGAGATCAAGAGCCAGACCGTGTTCATGGGTGACTTCCCGATGATGACCCCCAAGGGGACGTTCGTCATCAACGGCACCGAGCGGGTCGTGGTGAGCCAGCTCGTCCGTTCGCCGGGCGTGTACTTCACCAAGGAGCCGGACAAGACCTCCGACCGCGACCTCACCAGCGTCAAGGTCATCCCGAGCCGGGGCGCCTGGCTCGAGTTCGACATCGACAAGCGCGACACCGTCGGTGTCCGCATCGATCGCAAGCGCCGTCAGGCCGTCACTGTCCTCCTCAAGGCGATCGGTTGGTCCGCCGACCAGATCCGTGAGCGCTTCGGCTGGTCCGAGCTGCTCATGACGACGCTGGAGAAGGACCACATCGCCGGGCAGGACGAGGCCCTACTCGACATCTACCGGAAGCTGCGCCCTGGCGAGCCCCCGACCCGCGAGAACGCGCAGACCCTGCTCGACAACCTCTTCTTCAACCCGAAGCGGTATGACGTCGCCAAGGTCGGCCGGTACAAGTTCAACAAGAAGCTCGAGATCGACGTCCCGATCGTCCGGGGCACGTTGTCCGAGGAAGACATCGTCAAGACCGTGGACTACCTCTGCCGGCTGCACGCCGGTGAGGATGGCTACGAGGCCGACGACATCGACCACTTCGGCAACCGTCGTCTCCGCACCGTCGGCGAGCTCATCCAGAACCAGGTCCGCGTCGGCCTGTCCCGGATGGAGCGCGTCGTCCGTGAGCGGATGACGACCCAGGACGTCGAGGCGATCACGCCGCAGACCCTGATCAACATCCGCCCCGTGGTGGCTGCGATCAAGGAGTTCTTCGGTACGTCGCAGCTGTCCCAGTTCATGGACCAGACGAACCCGCTGGCGGGCCTGACCCACCGGCGTCGTCTGAGCGCGCTCGGCCCCGGTGGCCTGAGCCGTGAGCGGGCCGGCTTCGAGGTCCGTGACGTGCACCCGTCGCACTACGGCCGGATGTGCCCGATCGAGACGCCCGAGGGCCCGAACATCGGTCTGATCGGCGCGCTCTCGACGTTCGCGCGGGTCAACCCGTTCGGCTTCATCGAGACGCCGTACCGGAAGGTCGAGAACGGTGTCGTCACCGACGAGGTGCACTACCTCACGGCCGACGAAGAGGACCGGTACATCAAGGCACAGGCCAACGCCGTGCTGTCCAGCGACAACACCTTCGCCGAGGACCGCGTTCTGGTCCGCCGGAAGGGTGGTGAGGTCGACTACGTGCCCGGCACGGAGGTCGACTACATGGACGTGTCGCCGCGGCAGATGACCTCGGTCGCCACCGCGATGATCCCGTTCCTCGAGCACGACGACGCCAACCGTGCCCTCATGGGCGCGAACATGCAGCGTCAGGCCGTGCCGCTGGTCAAGGCCGAGTCGCCGCTGGTCGGCACCGGCATGGAGTACCGTGCCGCGGTCGACGCCGGTGACGTGGTCGTCGCCGAGGTCGCCGGTGTGGTCGAGGACCTGTGCGCCGACTACGTGACGGTGCACCAGGACGACGGCCACCGCCGTACCTACCTGCTGCACAAGTTCCGCCGCTCGAACGCCGGCTCCTGCGTCAACCAGAAGCCGGTCGTCTTCGAGGGTGACCGGGTCGAGGCCGGCCAGGTCATCGCCGACGGTCCGTGCACCGACGAGGGGGAGATGGCCCTCGGCCGCAACCTCCTGGTCGCGTTCATGTGCTGGGAAGGCCACAACTACGAGGACGCGATCATCCTGTCGCAGCGCCTCGTGCAGCAGGACGTCCTCACCTCGATCCACATCGAGGAGCACGAGGTCGACGCCCGCGACACCAAGCTCGGCCCGGAAGAGATCACCCGCGACATCCCGAACGTCAGCGAGGAAATGCTGGCGGACCTGGACGAGCGCGGCATCATCCGGATCGGCGCCGAGGTCGTGCCCGGCGACATCCTGGTCGGCAAGGTCACCCCGAAGGGCGAGACCGAGCTGACCCCGGAGGAGCGGCTGCTGCGCGCCATCTTCGGTGAGAAGGCCCGGGAGGTCCGGGACACCTCGCTGAAGGTGCCGCACGGCGAGACCGGCACCGTCATCGGTGTCCGCACGTTCTCCCGCGAGGACGGCGACGAGCTGCCCCCGGGCGTGAACGAGCTGGTCCGCGTCTACGTCGCCCAGAAGCGCAAGATCCAGGACGGTGACAAGCTCGCCGGTCGTCACGGCAACAAGGGCGTCATCTCCAAGATCCTTCCGGTCGAGGACATGCCGTTCCTGGAGGACGGCACCCCGGTCGACATCGTGCTCAACCCGCTCGGTGTGCCCTCGCGTATGAACATCGGCCAGGTTCTGGAGACCCACCTCGGGTGGATCGCCAAGACCGGCTGGTCCATCGAGGGCGAGGACGAGGAGTGGAAGCGTCAGCTCCGCTCGATCGACGCGCACGAGTCCCCCGCCGACAGCAACGTCGCGACCCCGGTCTTCGACGGTGCTCAGGAGGAGGAGATCAAGGGCCTGCTCGAGTCGACCCTGGTGAACCGGGACGGCAAGCGGCTGGTCAACGGTGACGGTAAGGCGCAGTTGTTCGACGGCCGCTCCGGTGAGCCGCTGCCGGACCCGATCTCGGTCGGCTACGTCTACATCCTCAAGCTGAACCACCTGGTCGACGACAAGATCCACGCGCGGTCGACCGGTCCGTACTCGATGATCACGCAGCAGCCGCTCGGTGGTAAGGCCCAGTTCGGTGGCCAGCGGTTCGGCGAGATGGAGTGCTGGGCGATGCAGGCCTACGGCGCCGCTTACGCGCTGCAGGAGCTGCTGACCATCAAGTCCGACGACGTTCTCGGCCGCGTGAAGGTCTACGAGGCCATCGTCAAGGGCGAGAACATCCCGGAGCCGGGAATCCCGGAGTCGTTCAAGGTGCTTCTCAAGGAGCTCCAGTCGCTGTGCCTGAACGTTGAGGTGCTCTCCAGCGACGGTGTGGCCCTGGAGATGCGCGAGACCGACGACGAGGTCTTCCGGGCCGCGGAGGAACTCGGCATCGACCTGTCCCGGCGCCCGAACGAGGGCGTCAGCAGCGTCGAAGAGATCTGACGGAGAGCGTCCCCGGTCGGTCCCGAGCATGTCGGGACCGACCGGGGACGCCCCCGCCGGCCTTGAATTCACCCGAGCAACGAAACACGAGGGATAGTCCAAGTGCTCGACGTCAACTTCTTCGACGAGTTGCGCATCGGCCTGGCTACCGCTGACGACATCCGGCAGTGGTCGCACGGCGAGGTCAAGAAGCCCGAGACGATCAACTACCGCACCCTCAAGCCTGAGAAGGACGGACTCTTCTGCGAGAAGATCTTCGGTCCTCAGCGGGACTGGGAGTGCTACTGCGGTAAGTACAAGCGCGTCCGGTTCAAGGGCATCATCTGCGAGCGCTGCGGCGTCGAGGTGACCCGCTCCAAGGTCCGGCGTGAGCGCATGGGCCACATCGAGCTGGCCGCCTCGGTCACGCACATCTGGTACTTCAAGGGTGTGCCGAGCCGCCTGGGCTACCTGCTCGACCTGGCGCCCAAGGACCTCGAAAAGATCATCTACTTCGCTTCGTACGTGATCACGAGCGTTGACGCCGAGTCGCGTCACCGTGACATGTCCACGATCGAGAACGAGATCTTCGCAGAGAAGCGCCAGTCCGAGAACGGCCGTGACTCGGAGATCGAGAAGCGGGCCGCCAAGCTGGAGCAGGACCTGGCCGAGCTCGAGGCCGAGGGTGCCAAGGCCGACGTGCGCCGCAAGGTCAAGGAAGCCGGCGAGCGCGAGATGCGCCAGATCCGGGACAAGGCTCAGCGCGAGATCGACCGCCTGGACGAGGTGCTCGACACCTTCCGCAAGCTCGACTCGAAGCAGTTGGTCACGGACGAACTGCTCTACCGCGAGCTGCGCGACCGCTTCGGTGAGTACTTCACCGGTGGCATGGGCGCCGAGGCGATCAAGGCCCTGTTGCAGAACATGGACCTGGACGCCGAGGCGGAGAACCTCCGGGAGATCATCCGCACCGGTAAGGGTCAGCGGAAGATCCGGGCGCTCAAGCGGCTGAAGGTCGTCGCGGCGTTCTTGAACACCCGTAACTCGCCGCTCGGCATGGTGCTGGACTGCGTTCCGGTCATCCCGCCGGACCTGCGCCCGATGGTGCAGCTCGACGGTGGCCGCTTCGCGACCTCCGACCTGAACGACCTGTACCGCCGGGTGATCAACCGGAACAACCGGCTCAAGCGCCTGATCGACCTGGGCGCGCCCGAGATCATCGTGAACAACGAGAAGCGGATGCTGCAGGAGGCCGTCGACGCGCTGTTCGACAACGGCCGCCGCGGCCGGCCGGTTACCGGCCCGGGTAACCGCCCGCTGAAGTCGCTCTCCGACATGCTCAAGGGCAAGCAGGGCCGCTTCCGTCAGAACCTGCTCGGCAAGCGCGTCGACTACTCCGGCCGTTCGGTCATCGTCGTCGGCCCGCGGCTGAAGCTGCACCAGTGTGGTCTGCCCAAGCAGATGGCGCTGGAGCTGTTCAAGCCGTTCGTGATGAAGCGCCTGGTCGACCTGAACCACGCGCAGAACATCAAGTCCGCCAAGCGGATGGTCGAGCGTCAGCGCCCGGTCGTGTGGGACGTGCTGGAGGAGGTCATCAGCGAGCACCCGGTGCTGCTGAACCGTGCTCCGACCCTGCACCGCCTGGGCATCCAGGCCTTCGAGCCGCAGCTGGTCGAGGGCAAGGCGATCCAGATCCACCCGCTCGTCTGTACCGCGTTCAACGCGGACTTCGACGGTGACCAGATGGCGGTCCACGTGCCGCTGTCCGCCGAGGCGCAGGCCGAGGCCCGGATCCTGATGCTGTCCTCGAACAACATCCTCAAGCCGGCCGACGGCAAGCCGGTGACCATGCCTACCCAGGACATGATCATCGGTCTGTACTACCTGACGCACCTGACCCAGGGCGCCAAGGGCGAAGGCCGGGTCTTCAGCTCGGACGCCGAGGCGCGGATGGCGTTCGACAACGGCGAGCTGCACCTCCAGGCGGCCATCAAGGTCCGCCTGCGTGAGGTCATCGGCGTGGACAACGGCGCCAAGCACGACGCGTGGGTTGCTCCGGAGGAGTGGGTCGAGGGTGACCCGCTGCTCGTCGAGACCACGCTCGGCCGGGTCATCTTCAACGAGACGCTGCCCCCGGGCTACCGCTTCGTGAACTACGAGATCCGCAAGGGTCAGCTGTCGGCGATCGTCAACGACCTCGCCGAGCGCTTCCCCAAGGTCGCGCTGGCCGCGACCCTGGACGCGCTCAAGGAGGCCGGGTTCCACTGGGCCACGTGGTCCGGTGTGACGATCGGTATGGGCGACGTCATCGGCCCTCCGCGCAAGCCGGAGATCCTGGCCCGCTACCAGGTCGAGGCGGACCGGATCGACAAGCAGTACCAGCGTGGTCTGATGACCGCCGAGGAACGTCGCGGCGAGCTCATCGAGATCTGGACCAAGGCGACCAACGAGATCTCCAAGGAGATGGAGACCGCGCTGCCGCAGGAGAACCCGCTCTGGGTCATGATCAACTCCGGCGCCCGCGGTAACCTCCTCCAGCTCCGGCAGATCGCCGCGATCCGTGGTCTGGTGGCCAACCCCAAGGGCGAGATCATCCCGCGCCCGATCACCTCGTCGTACCGCGAGGGCCTGACCGTGCTGGAGTACTTCATCTCCACCCACGGTGCCCGTAAGGGTCTGGCCGACACCGCGCTGCGTACCGCCGACTCGGGTTACCTGACCCGTCGTCTGGTGGACGTCTCGCAGGACGTGATCATCCGCGAGGAGGACTGCGGCACCGACCGCGCCATCCCGATGGCGGTCGGCGAGCGGGAGCCGGACGGCACGCTGGTCGTGCACGTCCACTCGGAGACCGGTGCGCACGCCCGCACCATCGCCGACGACATCTCGGACCAGAACGGCAACCTGGTCGTCGCCCGTGGCACGGACCTCAACTCGATCATCGTCGACCAGCTGGTCGCCGCGGGTGTCGAGAACGTCCGGGTCCGCAGCGTCCTGACCTGTGAGTCGAAGCTGGGCGTCTGCGCGGCCTGCTACGGCCGTTCGCTGCCGACCGGCAAGTCGGTCGACATCGGCGAGGCCGTCGGCATCATCGCGGCCCAGTCGATCGGTGAGCCGGGTACCCAGCTCACGATGCGTACCTTCCACACCGGTGGTGTCGCGGGTGAGGACATCACCCAGGGTCTGCCGCGTGTTCAGGAGATCTTCGAGGCCCGCGTGCCGAAGGGCAAGGCGCCTATCGCCGACACCCCCGGCCGCATCCGCATCGAGGACGGCGAGCGGTCGCGGAAGATCATCGTGATCCCGGACGACGGCAGCGAGGAGATCGTCTACGACAAGATCTCCAAGCGCGTCAAGCTGCGGGCGCACGACGGCGACCACGTGCAGGTCGGCGAGAAGCTCACCGAGGGCACCATCGACCCGCACGAGCTGCTGCGCATCATGGGCCCGCGCGCGGTCCAGGTCCACCTGACCAGTGAGGTCCAGGAGGTCTACCGCTCGCAGGGTGTGCTCATCCACGACAAGCACATCGAGATCATCATCCGCCAGATGTTGAAGCGGGTGACGGTCATCGACTCCGGCGCGACGGAGTTCCTGCCGGGCGTGCTGGTCGACCGGGCGCTCTTCGAGTCGGAGAACCGCCGGCTCGTGGGCGAGGGTGGCGAGCCCGCCGCCGGTCGTCCGGTGCTGATGGGTATCACCAAGGCCTCGCTGGCGACCGACTCCTGGCTCTCGGCGGCCTCCTTCCAGGAGACCACCCGGGTGCTCACCGACGCTGCGATCAACTCGCGCAGCGACTCGCTGGTGGGCCTCAAGGAGAACGTCATCATCGGTAAGCTCATCCCGGCCGGTACCGGTATCTCGAAGTACCGCAACATCCGGGTCGAGCCGACCGAGGAGGCCAAGGCCAAGGTGTACTCGATGACCGGGTACCCGGAGACCGACTACGGTTTCGGCCCGGCCAGTGGCCAGGCTGTTCCGCTGGACGACTTCGACTTCGGGTCGTACCGCTAAAGGTCTGTGAATCCGGTGGGGCGGTCGCGCATGGCGCGGCCGCCCCACCGGCCTTTCTAAGATGGTCCGGTGACCGTTCAACTCGCGCCCCATCGTCACCCCCTGGATCCGGAGCCGGCGCCCTCGACGAAGGCTCGGGCGGTCTTCGCGCTGGGTCTGGTCGGGCTGTTGACCGGCCCGCTGATCGGTGGGGTGATTCCTGCCACCATTGCGTTACTTCTGGCCCGTCAGACGTCCCGTGAGGCGTTCGCGGCCGGCGGCTACCTCACGGGTGGCGCATGGATCCGCCGTGGCCGCAGACTCGCCTGGACGGGTCTGGTGCTGGCACTGACGGCGCTGGTGGTGGCGCTGATCGCCGGTCTGCTGCACCTGGCGGCCGCACCGGTCGGTCAGGACTTCGCGCCCGGCACCGATTGATCCGGCACCGCCCGCGGCGAGCCGGGACGGCCCTGGCCGGGCTGCGCGGCGGCGCGTCCGGGTGACATGCTTCTGAACATGATGCAACCCCCACCGCCTATGCCGTACGGTCCGCCGCCCTATGGCGTGCCTCCGCAGTCGGCGAGCGGCTGGGAGACCGAGCGGGTGGATGTGGTCAGCGGCACCCAGTTCGGATTGGTGCAGCTCCGTGTCGTGCCGATCACCTCGGGCCTCGCGATCGGTTCGCTGATCGCCGGGATCGGCTCGATCCTGGTGTCCTTCCTGACCATCTGCTTCGGCTTCACGAGTGGCGGGCCCTGGGTGGCCGGCGCATTCACCCTGCTCCTGTCTCTTATACACA
>KL571206.1:41081-43080 GCA_000715855.1 Actinoplanes liguriensis | reverse complement strand
TCAGAGATGTGTATAAGAGACAGATCCGGCGCTCCGGCGAGACCGGCCGGGTCCGGTTCACCGGTCGTGGACTGGCGATCTCCGGGATCGCGTGTGGAGGGTCCGGGGCGGGAATATCGTTGCTGGCGTTGTTGCTGGGACTGGTGTTACAGACTTCGTGACGGGGCCTGATGCGTGGATCCGGCACCGCGGCATTGCCACGCCGGGGCACCCGGTACACTGGTATACGGAGATGTCCATCGTGGGGTCCTAGGCTCATTTTGACCTGGGTGCCCAGGGTGGGTACTCTTTCCCCTCGTGCCCGGGCTCGCCCGGGCAACTCGTGCGTGCACCCGAATCGGAACGTACGACGGGTATTGCCGCACGACGGGCAGGGTTCGGCGAGAACCCATGTCCTGACAAAGACTAGATCCGGTACGCGTGAATCCGTCACGCGTGGCGGGACCGTGAGCCGGACGACACGCCCGACCGCGGGTGCGGGACACTCCCATCCGGGAGGGCCCCGCACACAGGCAGAACACTCGGTGCGGCCGCAGAAGAGAGCGGCCGAAGGGAGCGGAGAAACCCGGTGCCCACGATCCAGCAGCTGGTCCGCAAGGGCCGCCAGGCGAAGACGACCAAGACGAAGACGCCGGCACTGAAGGGAAGCCCTCAGCGGCGCGGCGTGTGTACCCGCGTGTACACCACCACCCCCAAGAAGCCGAACTCTGCGCTGCGCAAGGTCGCTCGCGTGAAGCTGAGCAGCCAGATCGAGGTCACGGCGTACATCCCGGGTGTCGGTCACAACCTCCAGGAGCACTCGATCGTGCTCGTGCGTGGCGGCCGTGTGAAGGACCTTCCCGGCGTTCGCTACAAGATCGTCCGCGGTTCGCTCGACACCCAGGGTGTCCGCAACCGCAAGCAGGCCCGCAGCCGTTACGGCGCGAAGAAGGAGAAGAGCTGACATGCCGCGTAAGGGCCCCGCTCCGCGTCACCCGGTGGTCGCTGACCCGGTGTACAACTCGCCGCTGGTGACCCAGCTGGTGAACAAGATCCTGATCGGCGGCAAGCGTTCGCTCGCCGAGCGCATCGTGTACGGCGCCCTCGAGGGTGCCCGCGAGAAGAGCGGCACCGACCCGGTGGTCATCCTCAAGCGCGCGATGGACAACGTCAAGCCGACCCTCGAGGTCCGCAGCCGCCGCGTCGGTGGCGCGACCTACCAGGTCCCGATCGAGGTGCGTACCCCGCGCCAGACGACCCTGGGTCTGCGCTGGCTCGTCCAGTACTCCAAGGTCCGCCGCGAGAAGACCATGATCGAGCGGCTGCAGAACGAGCTGCTCGACGCCAGCAACGGCCTCGGCGCCGCTGTCAAGCGTCGCGAGGACACCCACAAGATGGCGGAGTCCAACAAGGCCTTCGCGCACTACCGCTGGTAAAACTCTGCTGCGGGCCCGGCAATCCGCCGGGCCACGGCAGTCGTACCGGTTCACGAGACGACGACGAAGAAAAGTAGGGATGGACGTGGCCGCCGCAGACGCGCTCGCCAAGGTTCGCAACATCGGCATCATGGCGCACATCGACGCTGGTAAGACGACGACGACTGAGCGCATCCTGTTCTACACCGGCATCACGTACAAGATCGGTGAAGTCCACGAGGGCGCAGCCGTCATGGACTGGATGGAGCAGGAGCAGGAACGCGGTATCACCATCACCTCCGCCGCCACGAAGTGCGAGTGGAAGGGCTACACGATTCAGATCATCGACACGCCCGGCCACGTCGACTTCACGGTCGAGGTCGAGCGGTCGCTGCGTGTGCTCGACGGCGCGGTCGCGGTTTACGACGGTGTCGCCGGCGTGGAGCCGCAGACGGAGAACGTCTGGCGCCAGGCCGACAAGTACAACGTCCCCCGCATGTGCTTCGTCAACAAGCTCGACCGGACCGGTGCGGACTTCTTCCGCTGCGTGCAGATGATGATCGACCGGCTTCACGCCACGCCGCTCGTCCTGCAGATCCCGATCG
>KL571206.1:38811-40867 GCA_000715855.1 Actinoplanes liguriensis | reverse complement strand
GATGATCGACCGGCTTCACGCCACGCCGCTCGTCCTGCAGATCCCGATCGGCCTCGAGGGCGACCACATCGGCGTCGTGGACCTGATCAACATGAAGGCGCTCACCTGGCGCGGGGAGACCCAGAAGGGTGAGGACTACGCGATCGAGGAGGTCCCGGCCGACCTGGTCGACTCCGCGAACGAGTGGCGCGAGAAGCTGATCGAGACCCTGGCCGACGTCGACGACGCGGTCATGGAGAAGTACCTCGAGGGCGAAGAGGTCTCGGTCGACGAGATCAAGGCCGCCATCCGGCGCGCCACGATCGCCAGCAAGGCCAACCCGGTCCTGTGCGGCTCGGCGTTCAAGAACAAGGGCGTTCAGCCCATGCTCGACGCCGTTGTCGACTACCTGCCGTCGCCGCTGGACATCCCGGCGATCGAGGGCACGGCCACCGACGGCGAGACGCCGCTGCTGCGCAAGCCGTCGAACGACGAGCCCTTCTCCGGTCTGGCCTTCAAGATCCAGACGGACAAGCACCTCGGCAAGCTGACCTACGTCCGGGTCTACTCCGGCACGCTCGACTCCGGTTCCCAGGTGGTCAACTCCACCAAGGACCGCAAGGAGCGGATCGGCAAGATCTACCAGATGCACGCGAACAAGCGTGAGGAGCGCGCCACCGCGCAGGCCGGCGACATCATCGCCGTCCAGGGTCTCAAGCAGACCACCACCGGTGACACGCTCAGCGACCCGGCGAACCCGGTCATCCTGGAGTCGATGACCTTCCCGGAGCCGGTCATCCAGGTCGCCATCGAGCCGAAGACCAAGTCGGACCAGGAGAAGCTGGGCACCGCGATCCAGCGCCTGGCCGAAGAGGACCCGACCTTCCGCGTCTTCAACGACGAGGAGACCGGCCAGACGATCATCGCCGGCATGGGCGAACTCCACCTGGACATCCTGGTGGACCGCATGCGCCGCGAGTTCAACGTCGAGGCCAACATCGGTAAGCCGCAGGTGGCGTACCGCGAGACCCTCCGCGGCACCGTGGAGAAGCTCTCGTACGTGCACAAGAAGCAGACCGGTGGCTCCGGCCAGTACGCGAAGGTCGTCGTCACCGTCGAGCCGCTGCCGCTCGACGCGGACGGCCCCACGTACGAGTTCGTGAACGCTGTCACCGGCGGTCGCATCCCCAAGGAGTTCATCCCCTCGGTGGACGCGGGCGCGCAGGACTCCCTCCAGTACGGCGTCCTCGCCGGCTACCCGCTGGTCGGCGTGAAGTTCACGCTGATCGACGGTCAGTACCACGAGGTCGACTCGTCTGAGATGGCGTTCAAGATCGCCGGCTCCATGGCGATGAAGGAGGCGGCCCGCAAGGCCGACCCCGCGCTGCTGGAGCCGATGATGTCCGTTGAGGTCACCACCCCTGAGGACAACATGGGTGACGTCATCGGCGACCTCAACTCCCGCCGCGGCTTGATCCAGTCGATGGAGGAGCGTCACGGCGCTCGCGTCGTGAAGGCTCTCGTGCCGCTCTCGGAGATGTTCGGCTACGTCGGCGACCTGCGGTCGAAGACTGCGGGCCGGGCCAGCTACAGCATGCAGTTCGACTCTTACGCCGAGGTTCCTCAGAACGTGGCGAAGGAGATCATCGCTAAGGCCACCGGCGCCTGACGCGTTGAGGCACGTGCGGCCCGTCGAGGGCCGCACGTGCACGAGCAGTCGACAGAGTCCTGAGCGCCTTATCGGCGTGCCGGGCGAAAAGTAATGATCAGTCCACAGGAGGACACCAGTGGCGAAGGCGAAGTTCGAGCGGACTAAGCCGCACGTCAACATCGGCACCATTGGTCACATCGACCACGGTAAGACGACGCTGACTGCGGCCATCACGAAGGTCCTGCACGACGAGTTCCCGGACCTGAACCCGTACACCCCGTTCGACGAGATCGACAAGGCGCCTGAAGAGAAGGCCCGTGGTATCACGATCTCGATCGCGCACGTCGAGTACCAGACCGCGGCGCGTCACTACGCGCACGTGGACTGCCCCGGCCACGCCGACTACATCAAGAACATGATCACCGG
>KL571206.1:32937-38562 GCA_000715855.1 Actinoplanes liguriensis | reverse complement strand
CACGCCGACTACATCAAGAACATGATCACCGGTGCCGCGCAGATGGACGGCGCGATCCTGGTCGTGGCCGCCACCGACGGCCCGATGCCGCAGACCAAGGAGCACGTCCTCCTGGCCCGCCAGGTCGGCGTTCCGTACATCGTCGTCGCCCTGAACAAGAGCGACATGGTCGAGGACGAGGAGCTCCTGGAGCTCGTCGAGCTCGAGGTCCGCGAGCTGCTCAGCACCTACGAGTTCCCGGGCGACGACCTGCCGGTCGTTCGCGTGTCGGCGCTCAAGGCGCTCGAGGGCGACCCGGAGTGGACCGGCAAGCTCATGGAGCTGATGAACGCGGTCGACACCGCGATCCCGCAGCCCGAGCGTGAGACCGAGAAGCCGTTCCTCATGCCGATCGAGGACGTCTTCACGATCACCGGCCGTGGCACCGTGGTGACCGGTCGCGCCGAGCGTGGCATCCTCAAGCCGAACGAGGAGGTCGAGATCGTCGGTATCCGCGAGAAGTCGACCAAGACCGTTTGCACCGGCATCGAGATGTTCCGCAAGCTGCTCGACGAGGCCCGCGCGGGTGAGAACGTCGGTCTGCTGCTGCGTGGCATCAAGCGCGAGGACGTCGAGCGCGGCATGGTCGTCGTGAAGCCGGGCACCTCTACTCCTCACACGGAGTTCGAGGGCCAGGTCTACATCCTCTCGAAGGAGGAGGGTGGCCGGCACACCCCGTTCTTCCAGAACTACCGGCCGCAGTTCTACTTCCGCACCACGGACGTCACCGGCGTCGTCACGCTGCCCGAGGGCACCGAGATGGTCATGCCCGGCGACTCCACCTCCATGGAGGTCAAGCTGATCCAGCCGATCGCCATGGAGCAGGGCCTGAAGTTCGCGATCCGTGAGGGTGGCCGCACCGTCGGCGCCGGAACGGTCACGAAGATCACTAAGTGATTGAAGGTTGTCCATGGTCAGCCATGGGCAACCTCTCAATGGTGACCCCGATTAGCAATGCCGCGTTCAATCCGGCATACTAGTCAGGTTGCGTCCGCGCGGGGTGGGTTCCTGACGTGCTCAGGGCCCACCCTCGCCGGGTGTCCGGGTGTGTTTCGTTCGCCGCCCGGCGCCCCAGATCCCCGCGATCGCGTTCGTCCCCAGCAAGATCGGGGATGGAGGCCGAAAGCTGAGTGCCCAGCACTCTGTGACGAGGCGCGACACGCCCGACCGCGGGGGTCGGACAACGCAGGATCAACGGTCCTGCGGGCATGTGGAGGCCACCGCTTCCGCACGTAGCGGCATCGAGAGAAGGAAACAGAAGCCACCATGGCGGGACAGAAGATCCGCATCCGGCTCAAGGCCTATGACCACGAGGTCGTCGACTCCTCGGCGCGGAAGATCGTCGAGACGGTGACGCGTACCGGGGCACAGGTCGCAGGCCCGGTGCCGCTGCCCACGGAGATCAACCGTTTCTGCGTGATCCGTTCGCCGCACAAGTACAAGGACTCGCGCGAGCACTTCGAGATGCGCACGCACAAGCGGCTGATCGACATCATCGACCCGACTCCGAAGACGGTCGACTCGCTCATGCGCCTCGACCTGCCGGCTGGCGTCGACATCGAGATCAAGCTGTAGGGACCGGACAATGGACAGGCAAGTAAAGGGGATCCTGGGCGCCAAGCTCGGCATGACCCAGGTCTGGGACAACAACAAGGTCGTCCCGGTAACCGTGGTGCAGGCCGGCCCTTGCGTCGTGACTCAGGTCCGCACGAATGAGAAGGACGGCTACTCCGCTGTCCAGCTGGCCTACGGTGCGGTCGACCCGCGCAAGGTCAACAAGCCCGAGAGCGGCCACTACGCCAAGGCGGGTGTGTCCCCGCGGCGTCACCTCGTGGAGCTCCGGACCAGCGACGCCGGCGCGTACGAGCTCGGCCAGGAGATCTCCCTCGAGGAGTTCTCGGCCGGTACGGCGATCGACGTCACCGGCAAGACCAAGGGCAAGGGCTACGCCGGTGTCATGAAGCGGCACGGCTTCCACGGTCTTCGCGCCAGCCACGGTGTCGAGCGCAAGCACCGCTCGCCCGGTTCGATCGGCGCCTGCGCGACCCCGGGTCGCGTCTTCAAGGGCGTCAAGATGGCCGGCCGCATGGGCGGCAAGCGCTACACCGTGCAGAACCTGACGGTTCAGGCGGTCGACACCGAGCGCAACCTGATCCTGGTCCGCGGCGCTGTGCCCGGTCCCAAGGGCGCGCTGATCCTGGTCCGCACGGCGGCCAAGAAGGGCGGTGCCAAGTGAGCTCGGTCGACATCATCAACGCCGAGGGCACGAAGACCGGCTCGGTCGACCTGCCCGGCAGTGTCTTCGACGCGCAGGCGAACATCCCGCTGATGCACCAGGTCGTCGTGGCGCAGCTCGCCGCGGCCCGGCAGGGTACCGCCAAGGCGAAGACCCGCGGCGAGGTCGCCGGCGGCGGCAAGAAGCCGTACAAGCAGAAGGGCACCGGTCGCGCCCGTCAGGGCTCGATCCGCGCGCCGCAGTTCACCGGTGGTGGCGTCGTGCACGGTCCCGTGCCGCGTGACTACAGCCAGCGGACCCCCAAGAAGATGAAGGCCGCCGCCCTGCGTGGCGCCCTCTCCGACCGGGCCCGTGACGGCCGCGTGTTCGTCGTCGAGTCCTTCATCACCGGCGAGACGCCGTCGACGAAGGCCGCCGTCGCCACGCTGCGGAAGGTTGCGCAGACCAACAAGGTTCTCGTCGTTCTGGACAGCCAGGACGAGCTGAACTGGATCTCGCTGCGCAACGAGCCGACCGTGCACCTCATCGAGGCCGGCCAGCTGAACACGTACGACGTGCTGGTTGCTGACGAGGTCGTCTTCACCAAGGTCGCGCTGGACGAGTTCCTGGGCGGGTCCGAGAAGTCCGAGGAGGGCGACAAGTGAGCACGATCGCCGACCCGCGCGACATCATCGTCGCCCCGGTGGTCTCCGAGAAGAGCTACAGCGTTCTCGACCAGAACTGGTACACGTTCACCGTCCACCCGGACGCGAACAAGACCCAGATCAAGATCGCGATCCAGCAGATCTTCAACGTCCGCGTGCTGACGGTGAACACCGCCAACCGCGAGGGCAAGCGCAAGCGCACCAAGACCGGTTTCGGTCAGCGCAAGGCGACGAAGCGCGCGATGGTGAAGCTGGCTGACGGTGACCGTATCGAGGCCTTCGGCGGCCCGGTCAGCTAAGGGGTTTGTGAATCATGGCTATCCGTAAGTACAAGCCGACCACGCCGGGCCGCCGCGGCTCGAGCGTCGCCGACTTCGCCGAGATCACCCGGTCGACGCCGGAGAAGTCTCTGCTGGTCCCGCTGCCCAAAAAGGGTGGTCGCAACGTCCACGGCCGCATCACCACGCGGCACCAGGGCGGCGGCCACAAGCGGCAGTACCGGCTGATCGACTTCAAGCGGAACGACAAGGACGGCGTGCCGGCCAAGGTCGCTCACATCGAGTACGACCCCAACCGCACGTCGCGCATCGCGCTGCTGCACTACGCCGACGGCGAGAAGCGCTACATCCTCGCGCCGAAGGACCTGAAGCAGGGCGACCGCGTCGAGTCGGGCGTGGACGCTGACATCAAGCCGGGGAACAACCTTCCCCTGCGCAACATCCCGGTCGGTACGACGATCCACGGTGTGGAGCTTCGTCCCGGCGGTGGAGCCAAGCTGGCCCGCTCGGCCGGCGTTGGCATCCAGCTGCTCGGCCGTGAGGGCGCGTACGCCACGCTGCGTATGCCGTCCGGTGAGATCCGGCGTGTCGACGTGCGTTGCCGCGCGTCGATCGGCGAGATCGGCAACGCCGAGCAGTCGAACATCAACTGGGGTAAAGCCGGCCGTATGCGGTGGAAGGGCAAGCGCCCGACCGTCCGTGGTGTCGCCATGAACCCTGTCGACCACCCGCACGGTGGTGGTGAGGGTAAGACCTCCGGTGGTCGTCACCCGGTCAACCCGGCTGGTAAGCCGGAGGGCCGTACCCGCCGCAAGGGCCAGGAGAGCGACAAGCTGATCGTTCGCCGCCGCTACGCCACCCGCAAGCGCGGGTAACGGGAGTTTAAAAGATGCCTCGCAGCCTGAAGAAGGGCCCGTTCGTCGACGACCACCTGCTCAAGAAGGTGGAAGTCCAGAACGAGAAGAACTCGAAGAACGTCATCAAGACCTGGTCGCGGCGTTCGACCATCATCCCGGACATGCTCGGGCACACGATTGCCGTGCACGACGGTCGCAAGCACGTCCCGGTGTTCGTCACCGAGGCGATGGTCGGGCACAAGCTCGGCGAGTTCGCTCTGACCCGTACGTTCAAGGGTCACGAGAAGGACGACCGCAAGAGTCGTCGTCGCTAGTCAGCCACGGATAAGAAAGGGGTTACAGCGATGTCAGTAAAGAATGACGCTCCGGCGCTTCCGGGCTCTCGCGCAGTTGCGAAGCACGTGCGTATTTCGCCGAGCAAGGCACGCCGCGTGGTCAACCTCGTCCGCGGTCTGCCCGCGAAGGAGGCTCTCACGGTCCTGCAGTTCGCGCCGCAGGCGGCGAGCGAGCAGGTCTACAAGGTGCTCGCGAGTGCGATCGCGAACGCGGAGAACAACGAGCGGCTCGACCCCGACGCACTCCTCGTGAGCGAGGCGTTCGTCGACGAGGGGCCGACGCTGAAGCGGTTCCGTCCGCGGGCGCAGGGCCGGGCTTACCGGATCCGCAAGCGCACCAGCCACATCACCATTGCGGTCGAGGCGGTCCAGGTGGCCCGCCCGGCGAAGAAGGCTACGGCGAAGAAGGCCGACCAGGCTGTTGAGCCGGCTGCCGCCGAGTCCCCGAGCACGGAGGGTGCCGAGTAATGGGTCAGAAGGTTCACCCCACCGGGTTCCGCCTCGGCATTTCCACCGACTGGAAGAGCCGCTGGTTCGCGGACAAGCTCTACAAGGACTACATCGGCGAGGACGTCAAGATCCGCCGCATGATGTCCAAGGGCCTCGAGCGTGCCGGCATCTCCAAGGTGGACATCGAGCGGACCCGCGACCGGGTTCGGGTCGACATCCACACCGCCCGGCCGGGCATCGTCATCGGCCGTAAGGGTGCGGAGGCCGACCGGATCCGCGGCGAGCTCGAGAAGCTCACCGGCAAGCAGGTTCAGCTGAACATCCTCGAGGTGAAGAGCCCCGAGTCGGATGCTCAGCTGGTGGCCCAGGGCGTCGCCGAGCAGCTGTCCTCCCGGGTCAGCTTCCGCCGCGCGATGCGCAAGGCCATGCAGTCGGCCATGAAGAACCCGATCTGCAAGGGCATCCGGGTGCAGGTCTCCGGCCGCCTCGGTGGCGCGGAGATGAGCCGCACGGAGTTCTACCGTGAGGGTCGCGTTCCGCTGCACACGCTGCGGGCGAACATCGAGTACGGCTTCTTCGAGGCCCGTACCACGTTCGGCCGTATCGGCGTGAAGGTCTGGATCTACAAGGGCGACGCCGTTCCGGGTCGTGAGGCCGTTGCCGAGGCTCCCGCGCGTCCGCGCCGGGACCGGGCTGACCGTCCCGAGCGTCCGCGCCGTGGCCGTTCCGGCTCGTCCGGCACGACCGCGGGCGGCACCGAGGCCGGCCGCGCGGCTCAGGCCGCGG
>KL571206.1:28165-32690 GCA_000715855.1 Actinoplanes liguriensis | reverse complement strand
GCTCAGGCCGCGGCGTCCGCCGATGACACCGCCGCTGCTCCGGTTGCGGCCGAAACGCAGCAGGAGGGCTGACCTGTGCTGATGCCCCGTAAGCCCCCGAAGGGCTTCCGCAAGCCGCACCACCCGGACCGCCACGGCGCGTCCAAGGGTGGCAACCGGGTCGTCTTCGGTGAGTTCGGTATCCAGGCTCTTGAGCCGGCGTACGTGACGAACCGCCAGATCGAGTCAGCGCGTATCGCGATGACCCGTCACATCAAGCGTGGCGGCAAGGTCTGGATCTCGATCTTCCCGGACCAGGCGCTGACCAAGAAGCCCGCCGAGACCCGCATGGGTTCCGGTAAGGGTTCTCCCGAGTGGTGGGTGGCGAACGTCAAGCCGGGCCGGATTCTCTTCGAGATGTCCTTCCCGAACGAGACGGTCGCGCGTGAGGCGATGCGCCGCGCGATCCACAAGCTCCCGATGAAGTGCCGCATCGTGACGCGCGAAGTGGGTGAAAGCTGATGGCAGCGGGCGTTAAGGCAGCCGAGCTGCGCGAGAGCTCCGACGAGGAGCTGGTCGCGAAGCTGCGGGAGGCCAAGGCGGAGCTGTTCAACCTTCGCGTTCAGCGCGCGACCGGGCAGCTCGACAATCACCGTCGACTGCAGGTCGTCCGCAAGGACATTGCGAAGATCTACACGATCATGCGTGAGCGCGAGCTGGGGCTCTCGGTTGCGCCGGATGAGGTGAGCGCATGAGTGAGAACACTGTTGCGCCGCGCGCCCAGCGCAAGGTGCGTGAGGGTCTCGTGGTCAGCGACAAGATGGACAAGACTGTCGTCGTCGAGGTCGAGGACCGCGTCAAGCACGCGCTGTACGGCAAGGTCATCCGTCGTACCCGCAAGCTGAAGGTGCACGACGAGGCGAACGCTGCCGGCACCGGCGACCGGGTTTCGATCATGGAGACCCGCCCGCTCTCCGCCACCAAGCGGTGGCGGATCGTGGAGATCCTCGAAAAGGCCAAGTGAGTACGCTGGGCCGGTTACGGCCGGCCCAGCGGACCATCGTTCCGCCAAGCTTCGGTGGGTCACCGGAGAACTGGCAGACATAGGAGACAGACGTGATCCAGCAGGAGTCGCGACTGCGCGTCGCCGACAACACGGGTGCCCGGGAAATTCTGTGCATCCGCGTGCTCGGTGGCTCCGGTCGCCGTTACGCGAGCATCGGCGACGTCATCGTGGCCACGGTCAAGGACGCTATCCCCGGCGCCGGTGTGAAGAAGGGTGACGTCGTCAAGGCGGTCGTCGTTCGCACCAGCAAGGAGCGGCGTCGTCCGGACGGCTCGTACATCCGCTTCGACGAGAACGCCGCCGTCATCATCAAGGACGGCGGGGACCCCCGCGGTACCCGCATCTTCGGCCCGGTCGGGCGCGAGCTGCGCGACAAGCGGTTCATGAAGATCATCAGCCTGGCGCCGGAGGTGCTCTGACCGTGAAGATCAAGAAGGGCGACACGGTCGTCGTCATCGCCGGCAAGGACAAGGGTGCCAAGGGTAAGGTCATCGCGGCCTTCCCGCGGCAGGACAAGGTCCTGGTCGAGGGCGTCAACCGAGTCAAGAAGCACGAACGCATCCGCACCACCCAGCGTGGTTCGAAGACCGGTGGCATCGTCACTCAGGAAGCTGCGATCCACATCTCCAATGTGCAGATCGTGGACGACCAGGGGAAGCCGACCCGGGTCGGTTACCGGATCGACGAGAACGGCACCAAGGTCCGTATCGCGCGTACGACCGGTAAGGAACTGTGATGACTGCCGCAACTGAGACGAAGACGCTGCCGCGTCTGAAGAGCAAGTACCGGGCCGAGGTCATCCCGGCGTTGCAGGAGCAGCACAAGTACGCCAACCCCATGCAGATCCCCGGTCTTGTCAAGATCGTCGTGAACATGGGTGTCGGCGAGGCTGCCCGGGACGCCAAGCTGATCGACGGCGCGGTCCGCGACCTGACCACGATCACCGGCCAGAAGCCGTTGGTGCGGCGGGCGACCAAGTCGATCGCGCAGTTCAAGCTCCGTGAGGGCATGCCGATCGGCGCCAAGGTCACCCTGCGTGGCGACCGGATGTGGGAGTTCCTGGACCGGCTGCTGAGCATCTCGCTGCCGCGTATCCGTGACTTCCGTGGCCTCGACGGCCGCAAGCTGGACGGGCACGGCAACTACACGTTCGGCCTGACCGAGCAGTCGGTGTTCCACGAGATCGATCAGGACAAGATCGACCGGACTCGGGGCATGGACATCACGGTGGTCACCACTGCCACGACTGACGACGAGGGCCGGGCGCTGCTTAAGCTCCTGGGCTTCCCGTTCAAGGAGAACTGAGCATGGCGAAGAAGGCGCTGATCATCAAGGCTGCCGCGAAGCCCAAGTTCGCTGTGCGCGCCTACACCCGCTGCCAGAAGTGCGGCCGTCCGCACTCGGTCTACCGCAAGTTCGGCCTCTGCCGCGTTTGCGTGCGGGACATGGCTCACCGTGGTGAGCTGCCCGGCGTGTCCAAGGCCTCCTGGTAACCCCATCCGACCGCCCCACCCTCCGCCCGAAAGCGGACTTGCGGGCAGTTTAGAAATACCGCTTCGCCGTAGGCCCGCGTCCGACGTGGGAACCCCGGCGAGAAAGGTTGACGAATACCCATGACGATGACGGACCCGATCGCAGACATGCTGACGCGTCTGCGCAACGCCAACCAGGCGTACCACGACAAGGTGACCATGCCGTACTCGAAGATCAAGGCGAACATCGCCGAGGTCCTCAAGGCCGAGGGTTACATCGCGTCGTGGACGTCTGAGGAGCCCGAGGAGGGCGCGGTCGGCAAGCGTCTGGTCGTTGAGCTCAAGTACGGCCAGAACCGCGAGCGCAGCCTTGCCGGCATCAAGCGCGTCTCGAAGCCCGGCCTGCGGGTTTACGCCAAGTCCGACGAGCTGCCCCGCGTGCTCGGTGGTCTCGGTGTCGCGATCATTTCGACGTCCCAGGGACTGCTGACCGACAAGCAGGCCCGCAAGCGGAGTGTTGGCGGGGAAGTCCTCGCCTTCGTCTGGTAACTGGAGACTTTGACATGTCGCGAATCGGACGTAAGTCGATCCCGGTCCCGGCCGGCGTCGACGTCACCATCACGGGGCAGACCGTCAAGGTCAAGGGCCCCAAGGGCGAGCTCTCCCACATCGTGGCCGAGCCGATCACTGTCGCCCAGGAGGGCGGCGAGCTGGTCGTCAACCGCCCCAATGACGAGCGCAAGGCCAAGGAACTGCACGGTCTCTCGCGGACCCTGGTCGCCAACATGATCGTCGGAGTGACCGAGGGGTACAAGAAGACCCTCGAGATCAACGGCACCGGTTACCGTGTCACCGCGAAGGGCAAGGACCTGGAGTTCGCTCTGGGCTTCTCGCACCCGGTGAACATCGTGCCGCCGACGGGGATCACGTTCTCGGTGGAGAAGCCGACGCAGTTCACTGTGTCCGGCATCGACAAGCAGCTGGTCGGCGAGGTCGCCGCCAACATCCGGAAGATCCGCCCGCCGGAGCCCTACAAGGGCAAGGGCGTCAAGTACCAGGGCGAGGTCATCCGCCGCAAGGCTGGAAAGGCAGGTAAGAAGTGACCGCCACGCTGCTCAAGCGCCGCAATGGCGGCGGTGTCGCCTCCCGGCGGGCCGTTGGCAAGGCGCGTCGGCACTTCCGGGTCCGCAAGAACGTGCACGGCACGGCCGAGCGTCCCCGCCTGGTTGTCACCCGGTCCACGCGGAACATCACCGCGCAGATCATCGACGACCTCAAGGGCCACACGCTGGCTTCGGCCTCGACCCTCGACACCACGATCCGGGGCACCGAGGGCGACAAGAGCTCGCAGGCCGGCAAGGTCGGCTCGCTCCTCGCGGAGCGGGCCAAGGCCGCGGGTATTTCCAAGGTCGTCTTCGACCGCGGTGGCAACAAGTACGCGGGGCGGATCGCCGCGCTTGCCGATGCCGCTCGCGAAGCCGGACTCGAGTTCTAGGAGGATTTGACCAATGCCTGGTCAGCCGGCCGCCGCGACAACCGTCGTGAGGGCGGCCGCGGCAACGCGCCCGTCGAGAAGACCCCCCATCTGGAGCGGGTCGTCGCGATCAACCGCGTCGCCAAGGTCGTCAAGGGTGGTCGTCGCTTCAGCTTCACCGCCCTGGTGATCGTCGGCGACGGTGACGGCACCGTCGGTGTCGGCTACGGAAAGGCCAAGGAGGTGCCCGCGGCGATCGCCAAGGGCGTCGAGGAGGCCAAGAAGCACTTCTTCAAGGTTCCGCGGATCGGTGCGACCATTCCGCACCCGATCACGGGTGAGGCTGCCGCGGGTGTCGTCCTGCTCAAGCCGGCGTCCGCTGGTACCGGTGTTATCGCCGGTGGTCCGGTGCGCGCCGTGCTGGAGTGCGCGGGCATCCACGACATCCTGTCGAAGAGCCTCGGCTCCTCGAACCCGATCAACATCGTGCACGCCACTGTGGCGGCGCTGAAGGGCCTCGAGTCCCCGGAGATG
>KL571206.1:22573-27889 GCA_000715855.1 Actinoplanes liguriensis | reverse complement strand
GCTGGCGGCCCGTGCTGAGGCGGCGGTGCACTGATGGCTCGCTTGAAGGTCACCCAGATCCGGTCCGAGATCGGCCGTAAGCAGAACCAGCGGGACTCCCTGCGGTCGCTCGGCCTGAAGCGGATCAACGATGTGGTGGTCAAGGAGGACCGTCCCGAGATTCGGGGCATGATCTTCGCCGTGAACCACCTCGTCACTGTCGAGGAGGTCGAGTAATGGCGATCAAGATTCATGACCTGAAGCCGGCCCCCGGTGCCAAGACCAAGAAGACCCGCGTGGGTCGTGGTGAAGGCTCCAAGGGCAAGACGGCTGGTCGCGGTACCAAGGGCACCGGCGCCCGGAAGAACACTCCGGCGTCGTTCGAGGGTGGGCAGATGCCTATCCACATGCGCCTGCCGAAGATCAAGGGCCTCCGGAACCGCCCGCGCAACAAGGTCGTGTTCCAGGTCGTGAACCTGGACCGGCTCGCCGAGCTGTTCCCGAACGGCGGCGAGGTCGGCCCGTCCGAGCTCGTCGAGGCCGGCGCGGTTCGCAAGAACCTGCCGGTCAAGGTCCTGGGCTCGGGCGAGCTGGGCGGCGTGTCGCTGACCATCTCGGCGCACGCGTTCAGCGACTCGGCCAAGGAAAAGATCGCAGCCGCTGGTGGTTCCACCACCGAGCTGTGAGGCTTGCGGGGATGCTCGTCCGGACGCGTGTTCGGCGAGCATCCCCTTGTGGCGTTTGACCTGCACTTTTGTTATCGGTAGTAACGCAGTGCCTCGTGGACGGCTACCGTGGCTGACCACGACGGGCCAAGACTGTTAGAGTCCGTTGCCAGCTAGGGATATCGGTCATCCGGGCCGATGCCTTCCCCCCGATCCGCCACCCCGGCGGTCACCTCGCGCAGGAGGAAGAAGTTGCTCTCCGCCTTTTCGAGTGCGTTGCGGACGCCTGACCTGCGCAAGAAGTTGTTGTTCACGGTGGCGATCATTGCGCTCTACCGGCTCGGCGCTACCTTGCCCAGCCCAGGCGTGTCGTACACCAATGTGCAGGCTTGCCTCAAGCTGACCGAGCAGTCGGGCAACCAGGTTCTGAACCTGTTGAACCTGTTCTCCGGCGGCGCTCTGCTCCAGCTCTCGGTCTTCGCGCTCGGCATCATGCCGTACATCACGGCGTCGATCATCCTGCAGCTGCTCACCGTGGTGATTCCTCGCCTCGAGCAGCTCCGCAAGGAGGGTCAGTCCGGCCAGGCGAAGATCACCCAGTACACCCGGTACCTCACCCTGGGCCTCGCGATCCTGCAGTCCTCGGCGTTCGTGGCCCTCGCGCGCACCGGCCAGCTCTTCGGCGGCCTGTGCGACCAGGACAACCCGTCGTACCAGATCATCCCCGAGGGCACCGGCATCCCGATCTGGCTGACGCTGACCGTCCTGGTGATGACGATGACCGCCGGCACCGGCATGGTCATGTGGCTCGGCGAGCTCGTCACCGACCGCGGCGTCGGCAACGGCATGTCCGTCCTGATCTTCACCTCGATCGCGGCCCGCCTCCCCGGCGAGGGCTGGACGATCAAGCAGACCGCCGGCACCGGCAAGTTCTTCCTGGTGATCGCGCTGGTCCTGGTGATCATCGGCCTGGTGGTCTTCATCGAACAGGCACAGCGGCGCATCCCGGTGCAGTACGCGAAGCGCATGATCGGCCGGCGGATGTACGGCGGCACGTCGACCTACATCCCGCTGAAGGTGAACCAGGCGGGTGTCGTCCCGGTCATCTTCGCGTCGTCGCTGCTCTACCTGCCGCAGCTGTACTTGCAGTTCTTCGACAAGAACAACCTCAAGGGCTACCAGATCTGGATCCAGAACTGGCTGGCGGCGCCGACCAGCTGGGTCTACATCAGCGTCTACTTCCTGCTGATCATCTTCTTCACGTACTTCTACGTCTCGATCACGTTCAACCCGACTGAGGTCGCGGAGAACATGAAGAAGTACGGTGGTTTTGTGCCGGGTATCCGCCCGGGCAAGCCGACCGCCGACTACCTGGACTTCATCCTCAGCCGGATCACGCTCCCGGGCGCGCTCTACCTGGGCCTGATCTCGGTGCTGCCGAACTTCTTCTTCATCTGGCTGGACCAGCAGCAGTACCAGAACTTCCCGTTCGGTGGTACCGCCGTGCTGATCATGGTCGGCGTGGGCCTGGAGACGGTGAAGCAGATCGAGAGCCAGCTCATGCAGCGGAACTACGAAGGGTTCCTCCGGTAGTGGGGACGCGGGGCCGGGGGGCTCTGGCGTCTGCGGTTGGCGTGGTTTGGTGCGACCGAAGCGAGGCGATGTAGGTGCGGCTGGTACTGGTGGGCCCTCCGGGGGCCGGCAAGGGGACCCAGGCTGAGTTCATCGCCGCCCATCTCGCCGTACCGAAGATCTCGACCGGTGACATCTTCCGGGCGAACGTGTCGCAGGGCACCCCGCTCGGGGTCGAGGCCAAGCGCTACATGGACGCCGGGCAGCTGGTGCCGGACGAGGTGACCATCAACATGGTCCGGGACCGGCTCGCCGAGCCGGACGCCGGCGACGGGTTCCTGCTGGACGGGTTCCCGCGCACGGTGCCGCAGGCGAACGCCCTGGACAAGCTGCTGGCCGACCTGGGCACCGCGCTGGACCTGGTGATGGAGCTCGTGGTCGACGACGACGAGGTGATCCGGCGGCTCTCGGGCCGCCGGACCTGCCGGGGCTGCGGCAAGATCTGGCACGTCGAGTTCGACCCGACGAGCAAGCCGGACATCTGCGACCGATGCGGGTCGGAGCTGTTCCAGCGGGACGACGACAAGGCCGAGACGATCGCCAACCGCCTGGTGGAGTACGCGGACAAGACCGCGCCGCTGGTCGACTACTACGGCGCTCAGGGCAAGCTGGTGGGCATCGACGCGACCGGCCCGGTCGAGGACGTGACTGTGCGCGCGATCGACGCCCTGCGGTCGTACGGGGGCTGAAATGCGTCGTCAGGAGCTGGACATCCAGCTGAAGACGCCGGAGCAGATCGAGAAGATGCGGGCGGCCGGACTGGTCGTCCACGCCGCGCTGGAGGCGATGCGGGCCGCGGTCGCGCCCGGCGTCTCGACCGCGGATCTCGACGCCATCGCGGAGAAGACGATCCGCGAGGCCGGCGCCATCCCGTCGTTCAAGGGCTACCACGGCTTCCCCGCCTCGATCTGCGCCTCGGTCAACGAGCAGGTCGTGCACGGCATCCCGGGCACGGAGCAGATCCTCGCCGAGGGCGACCTGCTCTCGTTGGACTGCGGCGCGGTGCTGGACGGCTGGCACGGCGACTCCGCGATCACCGTCGGCGTCGGTGACACCGACCCGGCGCTGCTGCGGATGGCCGAGGTCGCCGAGGACTCGATGTGGGCGGGGATCGCCGCCGCGGCCCGTGGCGTGGCCAACGGGCGCGGCCGGCTCACCGACATCTCGTTCAACGTCGAGAAGGTGATCCGCAAGGGCGGGCGCTACGGCATCGTCGACGGCTACGGCGGGCACGGCATCGGCACCGAGATGCACCAGGAGCCGCACGTGCTCAACCACGGCAAGCCGGGCCGCGGCCCGCGTCTGGTCGTGGGCATGGCGCTGGCGATCGAGCCGATGATCACGATGGGCTCGCCGCGGACCCTGGAGCTCTCCGACGGCTGGACCGTGGTGACCCGGGACGGGTCCCGCGCGGCGCACGTCGAGCACACCATGGCGCTCCTGGAGGACGGGGTGTGGGTCACCACCGCCCTGGACGGTGGAAAGGCCCGTCTGGGCGATCTGGTGACCGCCAGACAGGCCTGAGTGGACCGGCCTTACCCCGTTCGCGTTCGCCTGGCATGCTGTGACTCATGGGACGCGAGGGGATGCGGGCCGGCGACAGCGATCGTCAGCGCGTCGCGGATCAGTTGAAGTCCGCGCTCGACGAGGGTCGGCTTGATCTGAACGAGTACGACGAGCGGGTTCAGCGTGCATATTCTGCCCGGACCTACGGCGATCTCGAGGGTCTTCTCGACGACCTGCCCGGCACGGTCCCGGTGCAGCACGCCCAGGTGCAGCCGCACGCCCCCGCTCCGGCGGCGCAGCCGGTCGGCCTGAAGAAGGACGGCCACAGCGGCAAGCACACCTTCGGCTCGGCTCTGACCGCCTTCCTGATCTGCACGGTGATCTGGGCGATCTCGTCCGTCAGCTCCGGTCATGCGTACTATTTCTGGCCGGCCTGGGTGTTGATCCCGGTCGTGATCACCGCTGTCGGAGCACTGACCGACCGCGGTCGCCGCGACCGCTGAGCGGGGGCGTGACACGCCCGACCCCGGGTATGGGCGACCTCGGTTTGGCGTCCCCGAAACGTGCGCGTAGACTGGCTTGCTGGCGCGCAGCGTCCTCTCTTTCATGTCCTCAGCGCTTCGAGGACAGAGGGAGCCGCGGCTGGTCCGAGCCCCTCAAAAGCTCGGGAACGACGTTGCAAAGCCTGCCCCAGAACCCGATGTCAGGTAGCGGAGGACATGCCTAAGAAAGACGGAGCCATCGAGATCGAAGGCCGAGTGATCGAGCCCCTGCCGAACGCCATGTTCCGCGTCGAGCTCGCCAATGGTCACAAGGTCCTGGCACACATCTCCGGGAAGATGCGCCAGCACTACATCCGCATCCTTCCCGAGGACAGGGTCGTCGTCGAACTCTCGCCGTACGACCTGACCCGTGGGCGAATCGTCTACCGCTACAAGTAAGCGGGTCGCGGGGTTTTCCATACCCGTCTGACTGAGAGTTAAGGCAAACCGTGAAGGTCAAGCCGAGCGTCAAGCGGATCTGCAACAACTGCCGGATCATCCGGCGGCACGGCCGGGTCATGGTCATCTGCTCCACCGACCCGCGTCACAAGCAGCGCCAGGGCTGAGTAGACCCGCGCAGGATCCGCACCACTGAACAAGCTCGTCCCAGCCGCTTCCCCGAGAAGCGGCCACACCCCCGGTCGGAGGCCGGGGCCCGCCAGGGCAGGTGGGAGGGATGGGCACAGACCTCCGAGTTCACAACGAGGAGTACGCCCAGAAATGGCACGTCTCGTCGGCGTCGATCTTCCCCGCGAAAAGCGGATGGAGATCGCGCTCACCTACATCTTCGGGATCGGGCGTACCCGGTCCGTCGAAGCATTGACCGCTACGGCGATCGACCTGAACAAGCGCGCCAAGGACCTCACGGAAGAGGAGCTGCTCAAGCTCCGCGAATACATTGAGGCCAACTTCAAGGTTGAGGGCGACCTGCGCCGCGAGGTCGCCGCGGACATCCGCCGCAAGGTTGAGATCGGCTGTCTCTTATACACATC
>KL571206.1:18381-22370 GCA_000715855.1 Actinoplanes liguriensis | reverse complement strand
GATCGGCTGCTACGCCGCCATCCGCCACCGCAAGGGCCTGCCCGTGCGTGGACAGCGGACCCGGACCAACGCTCGTACCCGCAAGGGCCCGAAGCGCACGGTCGCCGGTAAGAAGAAGCCCGGTCGGAAGTAATAGGAGCGCACTGACTTATGCCACCGAAGGCACGCGCAGGGGCCGCAGTCAAGAAGGTCCGGCGCAAGGAACGCAAGAACGTCGCCCACGGGCAGGCGCACATCAAGAGCACCTTCAACAACACCATCGTGTCGATCACCGACCCGACCGGTGCGGTCATCTCCTGGGCCTCTTCCGGCCAGGTTGGCTTCAAGGGCTCCCGCAAGTCGACTCCGTTCGCCGCGCAGCTGGCCGCCGAGGCCGCCGCTCGCCGGGCCATGGAGCACGGCATGCGCAAGGTCGACGTTTTCGTCAAGGGCCCCGGCTCCGGCCGGGAGACCGCCATCCGTTCGCTGCAGGCCGCGGGTCTCGAGGTCGGTCAGATCTCCGACGTCACCCCGCAGCCGCACAACGGGTGCCGTCCGCCGAAGCGTCGTCGGGTCTAAGGGAGATCTAGAAGCATGGCTCGTTACGTAGGTGCGGACTGCAAGCGCTGCCGCCGCGAGAAGATGAAGCTGTTCCTCAAGGGCAGCAAGTGTGACGGGCCGAAGTGCCCGTTCGAGTCGCGTCCCTTCCCGCCCGGCCAGCACGGCCGTGGACGGACCAAGGAGACCGAGTACCTGCTCCAGCACCGCGAGAAGCAGAAGGCCCGCCGCGTGTACGGCGTGCTGGAGAAGCAGTTCCGCGGGTACTACGAGGAGGCCGTCACCAAGCCCGGCAAGACCGGTGAGGTGCTGCTGCAGATCCTCGAGTCGCGTCTGGACAACGTCGTCTACCGGGCCGGCTACGCCGCGTCCCGTGACGCCGCCCGCCAGGTCGTCAAGCACGGCCACTTCCTGGTGAACGGCGTCAAGGTCGACATCCCGTCGTACCGGGTGAAGGAGCACGACATCGTCACGCTCCGCGAGAAGTCGAAGGAGATGACTCCCTTCGTCGTCGCGCAGGCCCAGGCCGGATCCCGGCCGGTGCCGGCCTGGCTCGAGCCCATCCCCAGCGAGATGAAGATCCTCGTTCACACCCTCCCGGCCCGCGCTGTCATCGACACGCAGGTCCAGGAGCAGCTGATCGTCGAGCTCTACTCCAAGTAACAAGATTGTCCGGCGCCCCTGAAAAGGCGCCGGACACATCAGACGGCCATCAAATAGCGGTTGGCCTGACAGAAAGAAGAACAGCGTGCTCATCAGCCAGCGGCCCTCCCTGTCGGAGGAGTCGATCAGCGAGACTCGCTCCCGGTTCACCATCGAACCGCTGGAGCCGGGTTTCGGCTACACCCTCGGTAACTCGCTCCGGCGCACCCTGCTGTCGTCCATCCCGGGCGCGGCGGTCACCAGCATCAAGGTCGACGGCGTGCTGCACGAGTTCACCACGATCCCCGGTGTCAAGGAGGACGTGGTCGAGCTGGTCATGAACGTCAAGGAACTGACCGTCAGCTCCGAGCACGACGAGCCGGTCAGCATGTACCTGCGCAAGCAGGGCCCGGGCGACGTGACCGCCGGAGACATCCAGCCGCCGGCCGGTGTCTCGGTGCACAACCCGGACCTCAAGCTGGCCACGCTGAACAGCAAGGGCCGGCTCGACATGGAGCTGACCGTCGAGCGTGGCCGTGGCTACGTCACGGCGGCGCAGAACAAGAGCGCGGGCGCGGAGATCGGCCGGATTCCGGTCGACTCGATCTACTCGCCGGTGCTCAAGGTCACCTACCGCGTCGAGGCGACCCGTGTCGAGCAGCGCACCGACTTCGACCGTCTGATCATCGACGTCGAGTCGAAGGCGTCCATCTCGCCGCGGACGGCGCTGGCCTCGGCCGGCTCCACCCTCGTCGAGCTCTTCGGCCTGTGCCGGGAGCTGGACGAGACCGCTGAGGGCATCGACATCGGCCCGTCCCCGCAGGACGCGCAGCTCGCTGCCGACCTGGCTCTCCCGATTGAGGAGCTGGACCTCACCGTCCGGTCGTACAACTGCCTCAAGCGCGAGGGCATCAACTCGGTGGGCGAATTGATAGGGCGTACCGAGGCCGACCTCCTGGACATCAGGAACTTCGGCCAGAAGTCCATCGACGAGGTCAAGATGAAGCTCGCCGGAATGGGCCTGGGCCTCAAGGACAGCGCGCCGTCCTTCGACCCGGCGCACGTCGTGGATTCGTTCGGCGACGTGGACTACGACACCGACGACTACCGCGAGACCGAGCAGCTCTAAGCTCTCGGGACTGCGCCACTTCTTCAAGGAGCATCTGAAATGCCCACGCCCACCAAGGGTGCCCGCCTCGGCGGCAGCCCGGCACACGAGAAGCTCATCATGGCCAACCTGGCCACCGAGCTCTTCCGGCACGGGAAGATCAAGACCACCGAGACGAAGGCCAAGCGGCTCCGCCCGCTGGCTGAGCAGCTCATCACGAAGGCCAAGCGCGGCGACCTGCACGCCCGTCGCCGGGTGCTGGCCACCGTGAAGGACAAGGACGTCGTGTACGCCCTGTTCGAGCAGATCGCTCCGCGGTACACCGGTCGTCCCGGTGGCTACACCCGGATCACGAAGACCGGCCCCCGCAAGGGTGACGCCGCTCCGATGGCGATCATCGAGCTGGTCGAGGAGGCCACGGTCGCGGCCACCACCGCGCCCGCGCCGGCTGCCAAGGCCGCCGCTCGTAAGGCCGCGCAGCAGGACAAGGTCGAGGCCCTGGCACCGGAGGAGACCGCGCCCGCCGCTGTCGCCGACGACCAGGACGCCGAGGCTCCGGTCAGCGCGTCCGGTGACAAGGACGCCGACGGCCCGGGGACCAAGGCCGAGGGCGAAGACACCGACAAGGCCTGACCTAGCGTCGACGAGTGGCCCGGCATCCGAGAGGGTGCCGGGCTTCTCGCTTTTCAAAACAATTATTCGGTACGGACGGAGCACGCCCCCTGATGACGGAAACGATCCGGCTACGACTCGACGTCTCCTACGACGGCGCCGACTTCTCCGGCTGGGCGGTGCAGCCGGGCCGCCGTACCGTCGCAGGGGTTTTGATCGAGGCCCTCGAGCGGCTCCTGGGTGCGTCGGGCGCTCAGTCGCCGCTCGGGCTGACCGTGGCCGGACGCACCGACGCGGGCGTGCACGCCACCGGCCAGGTCTGTCACATCGAGCTGCCGGTCGAGCGGTACGAGGAGCTGGCCGGATCGCTGCTGCGGCGGCTGGGTGGGCTGATGCCGCCGGACGCGCGGGTCAAGGGCGTGGTGCCGGTCCCGGCGACGTTCGACGCACGGTTCTCGGCGACGTTCCGGCGCTACGAGTACCGGGTCTGTGACGACGGCTGGGGGCCGGAGCCACTGCGCCGCTACGACACCATCGGCTGGCCGCGCCCGCTCGATCTGGACCGGCTCAACGCCGCCGCGGCCGGGCTGCTCGGCGAGCACGACTTCGCCGCGTTCTGCAAGCGCAAGGAGCACGCCACCACGATCCGCGCGATCGCCCGGCTGGACTGGCGCCGCGAGGCGGACCGGACGCTGGTGGCGACCGTGCAGGCCGACGCGTTCTGCCAGGCGATGGTGCGCAGCCTGGTCGGCGCGATGATCGCGGTCGGTGAGGGCCGTCGCGAGCCGGAGTGGCCGGCGAAGCTGCTCACCATGCGCGAACGGTCCAGCGAGGTGACGGTCGCCCCGGCGCACGGCCTGACGCTGGTCGCGGTCGGTTACCCGGGCGAGGCCGAGTACGCCGCCCGCGCCGAGGCCACCCGTCGGCTACGAGCCTGATCCGCGCCGGTCGAGGACCTGCTCGGTCAGGTACGAGTCGAGCAGGTCACCGGTCAACCGCGGCAGGCTCGGATCGCCACCGGGGACCGGCTCGCCGCCCGGGCCGGTGATCACGCAGTACAGCAGGTAGTGGCCGTGCGCGCGGTAGCCGA
>KL571206.1:14676-18285 GCA_000715855.1 Actinoplanes liguriensis | reverse complement strand
CGCAGTACAGCAGGTAGTGGCCGTGCGCGCGGTAGCCGATCGGGGTGCCCGGCGGCGTCTGCTCGCCGGTCATGCCGGTGAATCCGCCGTCGTCCGACTCGACCAGCCGGCCGACCTGGTCACCGACCGACGCGGCGCTCTGCGAGTCGGCCAGGTTGAGGACGCCGGCGGTCACCTCGTAGCCGCTGCCGGTGGTGCTCAGCGCCGCGCGGATCGCCTGCGAACATCCGTACGCCGAAATTGCGGAGCGCAAGGCCCCGGTGACCGCGACCGTGCAATCGGCCTGGTCGGAGGTGGTTTTGACACGGAAGCCGGCGAAGCTGGCGGGGAAGACCTCGGCGACCGTGAGCGGTCGTGGGTCGGCGGCACGCGAGGTGATCGGGCTCCGGCTCTCGTCGCCGACGATCAGAAGGCCCGAGACCAGGCAGATGCCGAGCACGATCAGTGCGGCCAGGCCGCGGGTGAGAAGGGTCATGGTCGGGTACGGCTCGCGCCGCACGTGCCGCTGCGGACGGTTCCGGACCTGCTGCCGATGCTGGCCGGAGGAGCGCGGGAACGGCAAGGCCGGCAGCACGAGCCCGGCGGCCGGGGCGGCGCGGTGGGCGGAGCGCGTCGGGGTGGCGAAGCGCATTGGCACAAGTTAGGCGCGCACATCGGTCAATGAACGCACAGTTTGTCCGGCACCCCGTGGTCCGTGCCGCGTTGGGGCGCGAGAAACTGACGGGGTGACCGCCGACCATTACTTCAGTGCCGACCCGGACGCACCGCTGCGCCGAGCCGAAATCGAGTTCAGCGTGGCCGGCCGGAATTACCGGCTCGCCGTGGCCTCCGGGGTGTTCTCCGCCGGGCGGCTGGATCCGGGGACCGCGGTGCTGCTCCGCAAGGCCGGCCTGCCCGGCGCCGCCGTCGAGGGGAACTTCCTGGACCTTGGCTGCGGCTACGGCCCGATCGCCTGCGTGCTGGCCTCCGAGGCGCCGCTGGCGACCGTCTACGCGATCGACGTGAACTCCCGCGCCCGTGACCTGACCGACGAGAACGCGACCACGCTCGGGCTCGCCGACCGGGTCCGGGTCAGCGCGCCCGACGACGTGCCGGACGATGTGACGTTCGACCAGATCTGGAGCAACCCGCCGACCCACGTCGGCAAGGCCGAGCTGCACGTCCTGATGGACCGCTGGCTGCCACGGCTCGCCCCGGACGGTGTCGCCTGGCTGGTGATCAACCGGAACCTCGGTGGTGACTCGTTGCACACCTGGCTCACCGGGCGCGGCTGGCAGGTCGAGCGGATCGCCAGCCAGCAGGGCTTCCGGGTTCTGCGTGTCACCGGAAAACCGGCTGCCGTCTGAGACCTTTACCCGGCAGGATGCCGGGCATGGGTTACGTGGATGTCGCCGGTGCCGGGTTCGTGCTGCCCGACGGGCGGGAGCTGTTCGCCGACGTGTCGTTCCGGGTCGGCGAGGGCGCCAAGGTCGCGCTGGTCGGGCCGAACGGGGCCGGCAAGACCACCCTGCTGCGGATGGTGGCCGGGGACATCCCGGCGCAGAGCGGGTCGGTCGCGCGCTCCGGCGGGCTGGGCGTGATGCGCCAGTTCATCGGCATGATCGGCGACGACCGGACGCTGGAGGACATGGCGTTGTCGCTGGTCGCGCCGCCGCTGCGAGAGGCGGGCGCTCGGCTCGCCAAGGCCACCGAGGCGCTGGACGAGACCGAGAAGAGCCAGATCGCGTACGCGAATGCGCTTGCCCACTGGGGAGAGGTCGGCGGTTACGACGCCGAGGTGCTCTTCGACACGGTCACGGTCTCGATCCTCGGCAAACCGTGGGACGAGGCCCGCAGCCGTGTCGTGCGCACCCTCTCCGGCGGTGAGCAGAAACGTTTCGCCCTCGACCTGCTGCTGCGCGGCGGCGACGAGGTGCTGCTGCTCGACGAGCCGGACAACTTTCTCGACGTGCCCGCCAAACGCTGGCTGGAGCAGCGGATCAAGGAGTCGAACAAGTCCATCCTGTTCATCTCGCACGACCGTGAGCTGCTCGCGCAGACCGCCGACCGGGTCGTCGCGGTCGAGGGCGGCGGCGCGTGGACGCATCCGGGCGGCTTCACCTCGTGGCACGAGGCCCGGTCGAACCGGCACGAGCGGATGGAGGAGCTGCGCCGGCGCTGGGACGAGGAGCACGAGAAGCTCCGCGAGCTGGTCTTCACGCTGAAGAACAAGGCGATGTTCAACGACGGGCTGGCCTCGCGCTATCAGGCCTGTCTCTTATACGTCGGTCCGGATGAACCTGCGCGGCGGCCGCACCGGCAAGCGCGCGGTGATCTGCGAGGGCCTGGAGCTGGAGAACCTGACCTTCCCGTTCGACTTGGAGATCTGGTACGGCGACCGGGTCGCGATCCTGGGCGCGAACGGCACCGGCAAGTCGCACTTCCTGCGCCTGCTCGCGGCCGGCGGCAGTGAGCCCGATCTGGAGCACCAGCCGGTCGACGGCGCGCCGCTCGCGCACGTGAAGCACAACGGGGTGGCCCGGCTCGGCGCGCGGGTCCGGCCCGGGCACTTCTCGCAGACCCACGATCGACCGGAGTTGGTCGAGAAGACGCTCGTCGAGATCCTTTGGCGGGGTGACGAACATCGCTCCGGGATGGACCGGGCCGGCTCGATGAAGCACCTCAGCCGGTACGAGCTCTCCGCCCAGGGCGACCAGCGGTTCGGCACCCTCTCCGGTGGACAGCAGGCGCGGTTCCTGGTGCTGCTGCTGGAACTCTCCGGGGCGACGTTGCTGCTGCTCGACGAGCCGACGGACAACCTGGACCTGGCCTCGGCGGAAGCGCTGGAGGAGGGGTTGAAGGCCTTCGACGGGACCGTGATTGCGGTCACGCACGACCGCTGGTTCACCAGGTCCTTCGACCGGTTCGTGCTGTTCCGGAGCGACAACGAAGTCGTCGAGGTACCAGAGCCAGTTTGGGACGTCCGCTAGCCCTGCCTAATTCGCTAGCTTCGCCTGATAACCGGTGACATGGGACGCGGTTTTCCGCCGTCCGCAAACCCCGCGGCCGTCGAAAAACCGAGTCCCATGTCACCGGCGGCGAAAGCTAGCGCGGAGTGTCACGGACCGGTTAGGGTCCGATTACAAAGAAACCCACGGGAGTCCGGGCACCGGGCTGAGAGGGGGGCTGATGCGGCCCCCGACCGTAGAACCTGATCCGGGTAATGCCGGCGCAGGGAGGAGTGCGTCATGGACGCTTTGTCTTTCCCGAGGCTCCACGTAATCACCGATGACATCGACGTCGTTCGCGGTGTTGCGCGACCCGGCGTCGCGGTGCAGATCAGGGTCAAGAGCAACGACAATCGGGCGTACGCCGTAACCGTCGCGGCCGTCGAGATCTGTCGCGCGGCCGGGGCGATGTGCCTGGTCAACGATCGGATCGGGGTCGCGCTGGCGGCCGGCGCCGACGGAGTGCACGTGGGCGCCGACGACCTGCCGGTGGACGCCGCACGCCGGGTGCTCGGGCCGGATGCGGTTGTCGGGGCCACGTGCCGTACACCCGAAGACGCTCTTGCCGCAATCGCGCGGGGCGCCTCCTACCTCGGGGTCGGTCCTGTCTCTTATACACATC
>KL571206.1:12498-14386 GCA_000715855.1 Actinoplanes liguriensis | reverse complement strand
AGAGATGTGTATAAGAGACAGGAGCCGGCCCGCGCGGCCGACGAGTTCCTGCAGGCCCTGGGGGTGCCGGCATGAGGGTCGGTGTCGTCGGTGGCGGGATCGTCGGGCTCGCCGTCGGTGCCGAGCTGCTGTCCCGCGGGGCGGACGTCACCGTCTACGACCCCGCGCCGGACGGGACCGATGGCGCCTGGCACGTCGCGGCCGGGATGCTGGCGCCGGGTGGCGAGTCGGTCTTCGAGTTCCCGCAGTTGGAACGCCTTCTCGACGCGTCGAACGAGCTGTGGCCGGAGTTCGCCGGGGCGCTCGGTGACGTCGGGTACGACGCCGCCGGGACGCTGGGTGTGGCACTGACCGCGGACGACGTGACCGAGATGGCCCGCGAGTGGAAGCACCAGAAGCTCACTCCGTTGACCGGGTCCCAGTTGCGGGAGCTCTCGCCGGCTTTGTCGCCGCGGATCAGGGCGGGGGCTTACTCGCCGACCGAGCGTCAGGTGGACCCGCGGCGGGTGGTTTCTTCGCTGCGCCGAGTGCTCGACGGGCATCTTCTGCGGCGGCACATTTCGGACTTGTCCCAAGTGGACGCGGATGCCGTTGTTGTCGCTGCGGGCTGCGGCACCGCCGAGCTCACCGGGCTCCCGATCCGGCCCGTCAAAGGCCAGGTGCTGCGACTCCGCGGCGAACCCGGCCTGCTCACCCACGTGATCGACGGCGCCGCCGACGGCCGGCACGTCTACCTGGTCCCGCGCGCCGACGGCGAAGTGGTCGTCGGCGCCACCCAGGAGGAACGCACCGACCGCAAACCCACCGCCGGAGGCGTGCACGACCTGCTGCGCGCAGCCCTCGACCTGGTCCCCGGCCTCGCCGAGCACGAACTCGCCGAGGTCACCGTCGGGCACCGGCCCGGCACGCCCGACAACGCGCCGATCATCGGCCACTTCACCGGCAACGTCTACGTCGCCGCCGGTCACCACCGCAACGGGGTGCTGCTCACCCCGATCACCGCGCGACTCGTCGCCGACCTGGTGCTCACCGGGACCACCGACAGCATCGTCGACGACTTCACCCCCGGGAGGTTCGGATGCGCCTGACCGTCAACGGCCGGCACGAGACCCGGCCCGAATCGCTCTCGGTGGCCGCGCTGGTCGCCGAGATCACCGACGCGCACCGCGGAGTCGCGGTCGCCGTGAACGGCTCGGTCGTGCCGCGCTCCACGTGGGGGCAGGTCGACCTCGCCGACGGCGACGCGGTCGAGGTGCTCACCGCCGCACAGGGCGGTTGACCATGACATTCCTGCCGGAGAACGGACTGATCCTCGGGACGGGCGGGGCGAACAGCCTGGCCGCCCTCGAAGAGGCGATCGTGGCGTCGGAGACCGACCTGGTCACCGTCGCGCTGCGCCGGGTGGAAGCGGCCGGGCCGGGACTGCTGCCCATGCTCGACCGGCTCGGCGTGCGGATCCTGCCGAACACGGCCGGCTGCTTCACCGCCGGAGACGCGATCAAGACGGCCCAGATGGCCCGCGAGGCGTTTACGACCGACCTGATCAAGCTGGAGGTGATCGGCGACGAGCGGACCCTGCTGCCCGACGGCGTCGAACTGCTCCGGGCGGCGGAAGTGCTGGTCGCGGACGGGTTCACGGTTCTGCCGTACACCACCGACGACCCGATCCTGGCCCGCCGGCTGGCCGACGCGGGATGCGCCGCGGTGATGCCGGCCGGATCGCCGATCGGATCCGGCCTGGGCATCTCCAACCCGCACCACATCGAGCTGATCAGGCAAAACGTGGACGTCCCGGTCGTTCTCGACGCCGGCATCGGCACCGCCTCCGACGCCGTGCTCGCGATGGAACTCGGCTGCGACGCGGTGCTGGTGGCCAGCGCGATCACCC
>KL571206.1:11904-12297 GCA_000715855.1 Actinoplanes liguriensis | reverse complement strand
TCACCCGGGCCGACGAGCCGGCGGTGATGGCCACGGCGATGCGCCACGCGGTCGCGGCCGGGCGCCTCGCGCGGCAGGCCGGGCGGATCCCGCGCCGGTTCCATGCGCTGGCGTCCACTTCGGATGACGGGATCCCGGTGTGGTGACGCCCGGCGGGCTCGTCGTGCTCACCGATCGGCGGTCCGCCGCCGGGCCGCTGGTAGAGACGATTGCGGCGGCGGTACGGGGTGGCGCCGCCTGGGTCGTGCTCCGTGAACGGGATCTACCCGTGGAGGAGCGTGCTGCCCTGGCCGCTCAGCTCCGCGCCGTCACGCCTCCGGGGCGGCTGATCGTGGCCGGTCCCGATCCGCTCGGCGCCCATGCTGTGCACCTGGCGGCGGCTGATCGGCTCGG
>KL571206.1:7228-11684 GCA_000715855.1 Actinoplanes liguriensis | reverse complement strand
CGGCTCGGTGGCCACGCCGTGCACCTCGCGGCGGCTGAACCGCGGCCGGCCGGAGTTTCGCTGGTCGGCCGGTCCTGGCACGGGCACGAGCCGCTGTCCGATGTGGATTACGTCACGCTCTCGCCGATCTACCCGACGTCGACCAAACCCGGATACGGGCCCGCGCTCGGGGCTGCTCACGCCGCGTCGCTCGCCGGGGAACTGCCCTGGCTCGCGCTCGGCGGAGTCGACTCACCGTCGCGGGCGGCGGAGTGTGCGGCTGCCGGGGCGGCCGGGATCGCGGTGCTCGGCGCGATCATGCGGGCCACTGACCCGGAAGGTGTGGCGCGGACGCTGGCGGGGGCTTTCGCCGCTGCTCAGAGCGGTGCCACGTGGCCGGGCCCAGACCCACGACACAACCCACGACACAACCCACCCACCCCACAAGGGGGAGGCCCCGAGTTCCAGTATGACGTGAAATCGCAAGATCACGTCGGGGGGCTGTGGACAGAGCAACAATGTGGACAACCGCGCCCGGCCCGCGAGGTGTGGGCGTGACGCCGCCGGTGGTGCTGACGATCGCCGGGTCGGACTCCGGGGGCGGCGCCGGGATTCAGGCGGATCTGAAGACGTTCGCGGCGCTGGGGGCCTACGGGGCGTCGGTGATCACGGCGATCACGGCGCAGAACACGCTCGGCGTGACCGGGATCCACCCGGTGCCGGCCGAGAGCGTGGCCGCCCAACTCGACGCCGTGCTCACCGATCTGCCGGTGGCCGCGGTCAAGGTCGGGATGATCGCGGATCCGGCCGTGGCGAAGGTGATCGCCGACCGGGCCGCGGACCTGCCGAACCTGGTCGTGGATCCGGTGCTGGTGGCGACCTCGGGCAGCCGGCTCGGGGACGCTGCGGTGGTTGCGGTGCTCATGCCGTACGCGCAAGTCGTGACGCCGAACCGGCAGGAGGCCGGCGCCCTCGTCGGACATCGAGTCGGGACCACCTCGGAGATGGCCGCGGCAGCGGCCGAATTGGCTGCCACCGGGCCGCGCGCCGTCGTGGTGACCGGCAGCGAGCTCGCGGTCGACGTGCTCTGGCACGGCGGCGTAGTCACCGAACTGCACGGCGAATCCGTGCTGACGCGGAACAACCATGGGTCGGGGTGCACGTTCTCGTCCGCGATCGCGGTGCGGCTGGCCATGGGTGATCCCGTGCCGGACGCCGTGGCGGCGGCGAAGGAGTACGTGACCGGCGCGCTGCGTGGCGGCGCCGAGTGGGAGCTGGGCGCCGGGCCCGGGCCACTCGATCACTTCTGGAACTAGCTCGTCCGTTGAGGCTCCGGCGGGGCTGCTTGCTGCCATCTGCCGCCGGTTTTGTACCTATCTGGGAGGAATCATGAGGCGCAAGGTCTACGTGGAGGGCTCCCGTCCGGAGATCCGGGTGCCGTTCACCGAGGTGGTCCTGACCGGCGACAACCCGCCGGTCCGGCTCTACGACACGTCCGGCCCGGGCAGCGACCCCTCGCAGGGGCTCCCGAAACTGCGGAAACCGTGGTGGGACGGGAGGACCCAGCTCGCCGCGGCGCGCGCCGGCGACATCACACCGGAGATGGAGTTCGTCGCGGCCCGCGAGGGCATCGACGCCTCAATCGTGCGCGACGAGATCGCGGCCGGCCGTGCGGTGCTCCCCGCCAACCGCAACCACCCGGAGTCCGAGCCGATGATCATCGGGTCGAGGTTCCTGGTGAAGGTCAACGCGAACATCGGCACCTCGGCGGTCACCTCGTCGGTCGCCGAGGAGGTGGAGAAGCTCACCTGGGCGACCAGGTGGGGCGCGGACACCGTGATGGACCTGTCCACCGGGCCGCGGATCCACGAGACCCGGGAGTCGATCATCCGGAACTCGCCCGTGCCGATCGGGACCGTGCCGATCTACCAGGCGCTGGAGAAGGTCAACGGCGATCCGCTCAAACTGTCCTGGGAAATGTTCCGGGAAACCGTGATCGAGCAGGCCGAACAGGGCGTCGACTACATGACGATCCACGCGGGGGTGCTCCTGGAACACGTTCCGCTTGCCGCCGAGCGGGTCACCGGCATCGTGTCGCGTGGCGGGTCGATCATGGCGGCCTGGTGTCTCGCGGAGCACCGGCAGAACTTCCTCTACGAGCACTTCCGCGAACTGTGCGAGATCTTCCGGGAGTACGACATCACGTTCTCGCTCGGCGACGGCCTGCGCCCCGGGTCGATCGCTGACGCCAACGACGAGGCGCAGTTCGCCGAGTTGCGGACACTGGGCGAATTGACGCACATCGCCTGGGAGTACGACGTACAGGTGATGGTCGAGGGTCCCGGTCACGTGCCGATGCACAAGATCAAGGAGAACGTGGACCTGCAGCAGGAACTGTGTGCCGGTGCGCCGTTCTACACGCTCGGGCCGCTGGCCACCGACATCGCGCCGGCCTACGACCACATCACGTCCGCGATCGGCGCCGCGATGATCGGCATGTTCGGGACCGCGATGCTCTGCTACGTCACGCCGAAAGAGCACCTCGGCCTGCCGAACAAGGAGGACGTCAAGGCCGGGATGATCGCCTACAAGATCGCGGCGCACTCGGCCGACCTCGCCAAAGGCCACCCCGGCGCGCAGGCGTGGGATGACGCGCTGTCGCACGCGCGGTTCGACTTCCGCTGGGAGGACCAGTTCGAGCTGGCCCTCGACCCGGAGACCGCGCGGGCGTACCACGACGAGACACTGCCGGCGGCGCCCGCCAAGACCGCGCACTTCTGCTCGATGTGCGGGCCCAAGTTCTGCTCGATGAAGATCAGCCACGAGCTGCGGGCGGCCGGGATGAAGGCGAAGTCGACCGAGTTCGTCGACGCCGGTGGGCGGGTCTACCTGCCGATCACGCCCTGACCAGTCCTTCTCGGGGTCAGTCCCCCTCGGGTCAGTCCTTCTTCGGGAGGAAGTCGAAGACCGGGTCGCGTGAGGCGGTGCGCTTTGCCACGCGCTCCTTACGTGCCCGGTCGGCGACGGCCTGATCCTCCTCCGCTTTGCGGGCGATGGCTTCTTCCAGGGCTAGGTTGCGCTCGGCCAACTCCTCGGCTGCCTTCCGTTCTATGGCGAGAACTTCCGCCGCTTCTTGATCCTCGGTGGTTTGTTCCGTTGGTTGCGCGGGGGGCTCGGCCGCTTGCGGCTCTTCTCCGGCCGGCTCGGCCTCGGCGGCGGGCTCGTTGTCGGCCGGCTCGGGCTTGGCGGCGGGCTTGTCGTCGGCCGGCTCGGGCTTGGTGGCGGGCGCCTCTTCCGGCGGCTTGCCTTCGGCGGCGGGCTCGTCTACCGGCGGCTTATTTTCGGCGCTGGGCTCGTCTACCGGCGGCTTGCCTTCGGCGGCGGGCTTTGGGGCGGTTTTGCGCCTGGAAGGGGTGGGCTTGGGCGCGGGCTTCCGGTCGGCCTCGGCCGTGGGCTCGGCATCCGTGCTGGTCGCAACCTCGGGGACGGGCTTGCGGGTGCGGGGTCTGCGGCGCGCGGCCCGCTTCTGCGGTTCGGGCGCGCTTTCCGCTTCCGGCTCTTTTTCCCGTACGGCCATTGCCTCGCCCGCGGCCACCGGCGCCACAGCCGCGGCAGTTCCCTCGGCGCGCACCTGCTCGGCAGGCTCGGCGTCGGGCTTCGACACCTCGGGTTCAGCAGCCGCCTCGCCGTCCTGGGCGGACGGCGCCGCGAGCTTCGCCTCCGGGCTCGGCTCGACGGGGGTGGGCTCGGGCTGAGGTTCCGCCTTCGCGCGGCGTTTGCGGGGGCGGCGGGCCGGCTGGATGCGGGCCGCGGGAAGGACCGCCGGTGTTTCCGTAACCGTCTCGGCCGGTTCCTCGATGGGCTCGACCGGAGCGGCAGCTTCCGGCTGCTGTTCCTGAGGAACCGGTTCCGTCGTCTCGGTCCTTGCCTCGGCCACGTCTTCCGAAACCGGCTCGCCGGAGGTGGCCTGGTTCTCGGCCAGCTCCTCGATCTGAGGCGTCGTCTCGGTCTCGGGTGCCGTGGGGGTCTCGGCCGCTGCTTCGGTCTCGGGCGTTGTCTCGGTCTCGGGCGCTGCTTCGGTCTTGGGCTTTGCTTCGGCCGCTGCCTCGGTTTCGGTCTTCGCCTCGGTTGCGTTCTCGGGGGTGGACTCGCCGACTGTGGTCGCGGCTTCGGCCGGCTGCTCGGCGACTGCCGGGAGGTTTTCCTCCGGCCGCTCGACCTCAGCCTCGGGCGCCTCAACCTGCTCGGTGGTCGCCTCTGCTTTCTCAGGCTCGTCGACCGTGGCCTCAGGCTCGGTTGTCGCGTCGGGCTTTTCGGCTTCTTCAGACTTTTCGGCGGCGGCGGCGGCGGCGGTCGCCGGTTCGGGCTCTCCCTGCTCCTCGGCTGCGGGGACCTCGGCCACGGGCTGCGATTTGCCGGGCTCTTCGTCCTTGGCAGCCGGGTCCTCGGGCGCTCGTTCGCCGGCTTCGCTCGTCGA
>KL571206.1:3764-7071 GCA_000715855.1 Actinoplanes liguriensis | reverse complement strand
GGCTTCGCTCGTCGATTCGGGCGCTCGTTCGTTGCTCCCGCTCGCCGACTCCGGAGCTGCTTCGACGATTTCGGCCGAGGGCTCGGGTACGGCTTCGGCCGAGGGCCCGGGCTTGAGGTCGCTCGTCGGCTCGGACTGGGGTGTCGCGGCCTGCGTCGGCGTTCCGATCACCGAGGCGATGCCGAGCGCGGCGGACTTCTGGGCGCGCCGGGCCGGGTGCGGTACCCCGGAGAGCGGCGGCTTCGCGGTGGCCGGACGGGACGCGACGATCCGGTACCGGTAGAGGACCCCGTCATCCCGCACGACGAAGTCGTCGGAGCCATCGGGACGGGTCCAGGTGAGGATCATCTGCCCGTACTTCTCGGCCAGCTTCACCAGCGCCGGAAAGGTCGCAACGGTCACCACCGGTTCACTGTGCTTCGTGCGGATCGGCTCGACCGGAACGATGAGGTGGGGATACCGGCGCTGGATCTGAGCACGGCTTCGCAACGGAATTGCCGTGCGCGTGCTGAAGGCTACGGTCACGGCTCCGACAACGGCCCCGATAAGCAGGAGGATGGCGTAGTAACGCGATTTCGCAGCCGTGATGCCCAGCACGGGTACCTGACGGTCCTGAATCAGAGCGCTTCCGCCCGAAGCGGCGGAGCCGTTGACGACGAGGCTGCTCGTGCCCCCGGGAAGGGTCAGAAGTAGCGGGTCGAGCATCAGTGAAAGCTGTGGCTCGAAAGACGTCCCGTCGGCGCGCTGCACGTCCGCGGTCACGGTGACAGTGAGCGGGCCCGCCTCTGCGCCGATTGCCTTTGCCGCTTCTTGGGCTCGCTCGTCGAAACCGCTGAGGTCCAGTTGCACAGTGCCGATGTATTGGGCGGCGGTGAACCGTTTGGCCGGGGACAACGCGACGGTCGAGTGCCACCCGTTGCCGGTCGAGAGCCGTGCGGTCACACCGATCCGGCCGGGTCCGCCCTGGTATTCGAGGCGCAGCTGGACGAACTTGGCGACCTTGCGGAAGACCGGCTCGGGCGAGTAGATGGTCGTCACGTCGTAGGCGGCAGTGCGCCCGACGTCGGCGGAGTACGAGAAGGTCATCGACTCCCCGCCGCGTCCGGCGGTTTTTCTCGTCTCGGTCAGCGGTTTCATCCAGCCGAGGATCCCCAGTGAGAGCCCCAGGACGGCGAGGACGGCCGAGGCGGCAGCCAGCAGGCGGAGAAGCGGGTGGAGGCGCGAGACCGCCTTGGTGACCGCGATTGCCGTCGCGAGCGAACTCCCCATGGCTTTCGCTTTCACTCTCTTCTTACGACGACCGCGGTTGATGTCACGGCGACTCCTGACGGCTGTGCCGCCACTGATGAAGAGGAACCCGAGCATGCCGAGGCCGGTGGGGCTGAGTAGTGGCCTGAGCCAGGTGCCGCCTTTGGGGATATGCAGGACCGCGCGTCCGATTAATTGGTCGGCGGGAGGCTTGGCGGCGTCGACTGAGGAGTTGTTGTCTCCTTTGAAGACAAAGCCGGTTTCGTTGTCGCCACCGATGATGCGGTGTAGGACCTCAACCTGCCCGCCGGCTCCATGATACGCAGCGATCTGCCCGATATCGTAGGAATCTGACCTGACGACGAACACCAGGTCGCCCGCGTAGTAAACGGGATTCATGCTGATGCCGTGGGTGATGACGTAGGACAGGCGCTCGGTGGCAACCGCCCAAGCGCCGATGGCCGTCATCGGGATGATGACGGCCATGGCCAGCTTGCGAACAGAGGTTCTGATCACCGCTCCGGAAGGATGTGCGCGGATTCGTCGAGAATCATCGCATTTCCAGGCTTAGGAGACGCTGATATCCATCGACGTAAGGCCCAAGTAGTAACCGGCTCCCACGAAGTTAGGGGTGTCGGATGCGAGGGAGGTTCGGCAGATCACGCTGGTGCCCGTGCTGGCCGGGCAGTAGAACTGATCGGCGCCGGACGAGTTGTACGAGCCACCGCTGGCGGCGGTCGGAGCGAGGGCCACGGTCCGGCCGGTCAGGTTCTCCACGAAGGTCAGCGTCACCGTGTTGATCCGCGTGTTGGCCGGGGCGTTGGTGAAGCCGTAGCCGATCGAGCTGAGCGTGGCGCCGGTGACGGTCTGAGTCACCGTACCGCCGACGAACTGGGCACCCGCGTTGTTGGTGAAGCCAGCGGCGGTGAAGGCGGTGCTGCCGGCGGCGACGGTGCCGGCGACGGCGACGCCGCCCAGAAGCTGGAGCATGCTGCGCATTGTGTTCCCCTGTCGTTCGGTGGTAGCCCAGCCGACCTCGTGGGTCCTGTGGCTTTGCGTCCCCGGCTCGCACCGGGTTTGCCCTTCTCGCCGAGCGGACTTCGTTATCCCCTGGCGGCAGGTTGATCGGCCGTGGTGGGGCGCACGACAGGATTCGCCGTGAGATTTGGTGGTCTGACTTATCTGGATCGGGCGCATGAGGACCGGTGGGGTGCTATCAGTTGCGGGCCGGTTGTGAAGCGGGGGACGAAAACGACGCGGCGGCCGTCGGGGAGACGGCCGCCGCGGGGACGCTCATCGCGTACCGAATAATGTTTTCAGAGCTTGTAGAAGGTCACGTAGTGGTCCGGCGTGAAGTAGGCGACCTTCGTGCTCCGGTTGACGACGATGCGGTAGGCGTCGCGCGAGGCACCCTTGGCGCGGGAGTAGACGTCGTACTCGTTGTAGGTGGCCGTCGGCAGGTAGCCCTCACGGTTCTGGAAGGTGCCACCGGTGTAGTTGTAGTTGCCGTAGGGCCACGAGTACCAACCGGCGCTGAGCGGCCAGCTGAGCGACTGCCAGCCGGTGAATGCGGTGCGCGCGGCCGAGCAGCGGCTGATCGTGCACGTGGAGTAGACGGCGGCCTGTGCGGCTGACGGGACGGCGAGCCCGGTGCCGGCCAGCCCGAGGATCAGGGCGAGGCTGAGCACGAGCTTGCGGACGCGGGGCATGGGACGGGTCACGGTTGAACTCTCCGATACGCCGAGGGGATGGGGCCCGGACATCGAGAATCGTGTCTGGCCCGGCCGCCGCGCGGTACCTCCCAGATGCATCATTCCATCGGAGTTTACGAATGTTTTACTGGCCGCCGAGCCCGCTTACCCAATCGACATAATCATTTTCCTGGCCGGGCTTGCGCGCCGGGCCGGGCGGGTACGGCCCGCTGATCGAGGTGGGTTCGACGACCGGCCCACGGGGCGCCGGGATGCGGGGCTGCTCGGCCGTGATGGCGCCGGTGCGACCGGCCGCGAAGCCGTCGAAACCGTCGCCGGACTGGCCCTGGGCTGTCTCTTATACACAT
>KL571206.1:0-3623 GCA_000715855.1 Actinoplanes liguriensis | reverse complement strand
AGAGATGTGTATAAGAGACAGGGCCGGAGAAGCGCGGCGGGTTCTCCGGGGCCGGCGCCTGCGGCGGCGGCTGGGTCGGGATCGGCTGCGGCGGGAACGGCACGCCGGACCGGAACGGACTGCCGCTGCCGCCGGCGAACGGGTTGTTCGGGGTGCCGGGCGCGATGACTCCGGTGTCCGAGGGCCGCAACTCCTCCTCGGGGCGTTGCGCGGCGGCGGCCGCGGCCTGCGCGATCGCGGACAGGGCCGGCGCGTCCCGCTTCGGCAGCGGCACCGGGGCCGGCTCGGCGGAGGAGAGAGCGGGGGAGGGGGAGGCGGTAGCGGCGGTGGCGGCGGTAGAGGAGCCGGCCGGCGCGCCGCGGACGATCGCCGCGAGCACCGAGCCGAGCACGCCGGCGCCGCACGCCGTCATCGCCGACCAGTACGGGTCGTCCTGGAACCCGGCCGCGCCCAGCTCCGGGCCGGCGACCAGGTACGCCACGGTGAGCAGCGCCGGACCGGCCAGCCCGGCGAGCCCGGCGGCCAGCGTCGACACCCGGCGGCCGCGGGCCACGAAGCCGACCGCCAGCCCGGCGAGCAGGGCCAGCGTCGGCATGGTGAGGAACGCGGTGTGCGACGTCACGGCGGACGGGATCAGGCTGCCGCTCAGCACGCCGAGGCGGACCTCGGTCAGGCCGTGGCCGGGCCGCAGCGACGGACCGATCGAGACCAGCGCGACGATCCACATCAGCACGCTCAGGGTCGCCACGTTCCAGCGTGCGGCCGGCTTGGCGGCGGCCGCCCACCCGGCGAAGATGCCGGCCGCGGCGCCGAGCCCGGCGGCGATACCGATCACCAGGACCGGCTGCACCCCGGTGACCTGCGCATCCCGGGCCGGCTGCATGGTCAGCGGCAGGACGGCCAGCGAGCCCAGCCCGGCGGCGAGACCCACGCCGAGCGCGCCGCCGGCCCCGAGCGGACGGTCTCGCCAGCGCGGGAGCAGGCCGGTGGCGACGGTCGCGCCGAGAGCGGCGGCGGTCATCGTGATCCAGGCGACCCAGGCCAGTTGCGCCGTCCATTGATCACGCGCAGTGACGTCTAGGACGCGGTCCAGTCGAACGATGCCGAGCCCGTAGGCGATGCCGAGTTGGCCGGCTCCGACCACCTCTGTCTCTTATACACACAGGCTTCACCCAGCTCCGAATTGCCATGCCGGGCACGTTACGGAATGCGGCGGCGGTCACGCCAGTGGGGGCGTGGCTTCTTAAGACAGCCTAAAGTCTGGATCTTCATCAATCGAAATATATCTATGACGCGCCGTTACGGGGGGTCACTTCAAGACGACGTACGGGATAGTTGCGGGACTAGCGCTCCAGAGTGGACACTGTCCGGCACGGACAACGAGTCCGTCGCGTCGTGCCAATCCTTGCGAACGTGAGACCCCTGCTCAGAAGCCGCGGTTTCGTCAGGCGCGGGACAGGACTCTCACATAGTGGTTGGAATCGTGATGGTGTTCGGTTGCCGTGACTGCGGAAACAGTCCCGGATGAAGTATTCGCGCACGTCAACGCCACGGTCTCGAGCACGGGCCGCATTCGCGCGCGGTTACCACCCGGACAGCCGGGTGGTTTCCGGGAGGATCCAGGCTTCCCAAAACAGTCGGGGGTCTGATGAAATCGCCGCCGTGCCATTTTTGGCACGGACCTTGCTGCGCACGCCGGACGGGGCCGGAGCGCAGGCCCCGGGCGATGCCGCAACGGCGGTGGCGACCATGCTCCGGGGTGCCCACTCAGGCGGGACGACCGCGAAGGAGATGTCGTGAGCACGGGATCCTCGGGCCTGGCTGGACGACGCGGTCCTTTTCCCTGGCTGCGTGACGCCCGCATTCGCGCCAAGGTCGCCGGCATCCTGGTCATCCCCCTGGTCGCGGTGCTCGTGCTGGCCTCGGTGCGGCTGATCGAAGTGCGTGGCCGGGCCACCGACGCGGGGCGGGTCGCCGATCTCACCCAGCTCGGCACCGACCTGTCCGGCCTGAGCCGGCTGCTGCACCGGGAGCAGATGGCGGCGGCCGCGTTCCTGGTCACGTCGGGCGCTTCGCGGGACGCCTATCAGGAGGCGGTCGCGGCGACCGATGCGCAGGAACTGGCCTTCCGCCAGCGCCGTGCCGCGATCGAGGAGATGCCGAGCCGGGTACAGAACCGGCTCCAGCTCATCCAGGAGCGGTTCGCCGCGCTCGCCGACACCCGCGGGGCGGTCAACGCCCGCAAGGATGTGACGGTCGCCACCGCGGTGCAGCAATACAGTGACGTGCTCGACGGGCTGGCGGACTACGACGAGACGGTCAGCCAGATCGCCGAACCCGGTGAGGTCGCCGACGGGCTGCGCGCGCTCGCCGCGTTCACCCGGATCCAGGCCGCCGCCGCGGATCAGGAGGCGGCCGCGTACGTCGTCCGGGTCACCGGCCGGCTCAGCGCCTTCTGGCAGCAGGAGCTGATCGGCGCGCAGGCCGCGCGGCAGGAGGCGCTCGACGACTTCCGGCAGATCGCCACCACCGACCAGGTCGGCCTGGTCGAGTCGACCCTCGCGGACGCCACCGTGGCGAAAGCGGACGGGATGGTCACCCGCCTGACCGGGCCGGGCTCGGTGTCGACCGGGGAACTGACGAAGACGTACGCGCAAGTCCTTGATCTTCTGCGGACCACGGAGACCCGCCTGGAGGGCGAGGTCGTCAAGATCGCCAAGGACGACAGCTCGGCCACCAGCAAGCGCTCCACCCTCGAGTTCGTGGTGGTGCTCCTGGTCCTGATGGCGGCCATCGCGCTCGCCGTCTACCTGGGCCGCAACCTGCACCTCTCGCTGCGCATGCTGCGTGAGGGCGCGCTCGCCGTGGCCCACCGGGACCTGCCCGACGCGGTCCACCGGCTGCAGGACGTGGAGAGCCTCGGCGAGGGCGGCGTCGACCGGATCGTCGCGCAGACCCGGGACCCGATCCGGCTGCCCGACCGGGACGAGTTCGGCCAGGTCGCCGAGGCGTTCAACATGGTGCACCGGGAAGCCATCCGGGTCGCCGCCGAACAGGCCGCGCTGCGCACCAGCGTCTCCGCGATGTTCCTCAGCCTCGCCCGGCGCAGCCAGGCGCTGGTCGACCGGATGATCGGCGAGCTCGACCAGATCGAGCGCACCGAGGAGGACCCGAAGCGGCTGGCCAAGCTCTTCGACCTGGACCACCTCGCCACCCGGATGCGCCGCAACGACGAGAACCTGCTGGTCCTGGCGGGCGCCGACGTGGGCGCGCCGCGCCGTGAGGACGCGCTGCTGGTCGACGTGCTCCGCGCCTCGCAGTCCGAAGTGGAGCAGTACCACCGGATCGAGTTCGGCGCGACCGACACCGATGTCTCGGTCGCCGCGGCCGCGGTCAACGACGTGGTCCGGCTGATCGCCGAGCTGCTCGACAACGCCACCCGCTTCTCGCCGCCGACCACGCTCGTGATGGCGCAGGGCCGCCAGGCCGGTGACCAGGCGATTGTGCAGGTCGAGGACCGCGGCCTGGGCATCACGCCCGAACAGCTCGAGGTGATCAACCGCCGGCTCGCCGAGCCCACCGAGGTCGACGTGGCCGCGTTCCGGGCTGTCTCTTATACACAT
>KL571205.1:75779-76986 GCA_000715855.1 Actinoplanes liguriensis | reverse complement strand
CCGCCGGGCCACCTCGGCCTGCCGCCCCAGCGGCTTGAGCTGACGCCGCAGCTCCGCCGTCAGGTCGTTCAACCGGTTCAGGTTGACCTGCATCGCGTCGAGCTTGCGGACCGCCTTCTCTTTACGCTTGCGGTGCTTCAGGACACCGGCCGCCTCCTCGATGAACGAGCGGCGGTCCTCCGGCTTGGCGTGCAGCATCGCGTCCAGCCGGCCCTGACCCACGATGATGTGCATCTCCCGGCCGATGCCGGAGTCGCTGAGCAGCTCCTGGATGTCGAGCAGCCGGCACGAGTTGCCGTTGATCTCATACTCACTGGCGCCGTCGCGGAACATCCGCCGCGTGATGGACACCTCGGTGTAGTCGATCGGCAGGGCGCCGTCGTTGTTGTCGATCGTCAGCGTGACCTCGGCCCGCCCCAGCGGCGCCCGGCCCGCCGTGCCCGCGAAGATGACGTCTTCCATCTTGCCGCCGCGCAGCGCCTTCGCCCCCTGCTCGCCCAGCACCCAGGCGATGGCGTCGACGACATTCGACTTGCCGGAGCCGTTCGGCCCCACCACACAGGTGATGCCCGGCTCCAGCCGCAACGTGGTGGCGGAGGCGAAGGACTTGAAGCCCTTGACCGTCAGGCTCTTGAGGTGCACGGATCTCCGGGGGTCGGCGGTGGTCTGCTGGGTGGCAGGCTACCCTCATGGGTCAGGTCGGGCAGCGGTACGCCGCGCCCACTCATTGTTGACGGCTGGAATATCAGCTGATTTCGCCCCTCTTCGGGCGCTTCCCGCCGTCCGTGACGCATCGCCCCCGCCAGCACTTCCGCAACCGCCGAGCAGCCTTCCCCGGCCGATCTCCCCGGCCCGCCCGCGAACGACCAGCTGGTCCTGACCGTTGTTATGGACCGCGCATAACCACGGTGACGACCAGCCACGAGCAAACGCGCCTGGGAACTCACGGTGGGNNNACCACGGTGGCGGCCAGCCGCGAGCGAACGGCTGGGGCTGGGCGTGGTTATGGAGCTGCGATAACGCCGGTGACAACCAGCTAGGGGTGTTCGGGGGCAAAAAAACTGCGCGCCGCCACGGATGTGGAGGCGCGCTTTTCTTTGATGCGTTTGTGGTGCGAGGGGGATGGTCGCCGGTCGGTCACCCCGCAGAGACTTCCCGGCGAACGGTCGAGCTCAGGTCAGTGCCGGCTCTGTCTCTTATACACATC
>KL571205.1:72510-75515 GCA_000715855.1 Actinoplanes liguriensis | reverse complement strand
GATGTGTATAAGAGACAGCGGTCGTTCTCCGCCCGGAGACGGGTGACCTCGAACTCCAAGGCCTGCACCCTGGAACGCAGTCGGGTGACCTCGTCGAGCAGGCGCCGGTCGGGCGCCGCACCTACGTGGCCGTAGAGGGCCTTCGCCATCGTGACTCCTTGTGACGCGGTGCGTCTCATATGTGATTGCTTCGCCGGAAAACGGCCGGCCAAAATGTGCGCGCAGCGCGCGAACTTACGCACCACAGCACTCACGGGCACGCGTGAGCACAGAGTTCTGCCAGTGTTACGGCAAAACTCTCTTAGGTGCTGATGCTCAAGCCACGAAGGGAGCCGGGGCATGAGTGGGCGCGACTAGCGACATCTCCATAGTCCGCCCATACCCAAGCTCCGTCAAGCCGAGCGCACGCCGTTGACCGGCCGACGTCAGTGAATCACGCCACCAGGGGGTCTTGAACAGCGATTATGCGCGTCGCCGCCGGTTTGTCGATCTCGGTGGGACACTCCCACCCTCTTCACTCGATGAAGTTCGATCAACACCGTACGCGTCGGGATCGTCCGCGGGCCACTCATTTGATCAAGAAATTCCCCGCCTTGCCGGACATCGCATCCCCTTATCCCCCGATTCGCCCTTCTCCGGCACCGACAGCAACCCCACGCCCACACAGCCCCCGTTTCCTCGCTGAGCGATACCGCAGGGGCGGAGCCCACCAGGAACCGGCGCGATCGCTCCGACCGGCGGGAGCGAAGAACGGCGGGAGCGAAGAACGGCGGGGACCGAGGCGAGGGCCGGCAAGGACGGAACCGGAGGACGGCACGAGCGCAACGGAGGACGGGAGCGAGGTTCGGCGCGGACGGGCCAGAGGGTGGGAGGGACGGAACCGGAGGGCGGCGGGAACCGGGACAACGGGTCGCTCCCGGGGAGGATCGGGCTCGATCGGCGGCGCCCGCGAGCGGGGCACGAACAGCACGGCCTTTCGGGCAAAAACGGGCAAACATGGACGACAAATTAGGACAAAAAACGCGTATTTCTGTCGCCTAGCTGACATGGTCCCGTGGCCCGGCCCTCTTGTGTCGTTGCCCCCAGCGTGAATCCAACCCCGTCGCGCGAGCGCATCTGTCTGCTCACCGGCGGCGGGTACCCGTACCGCCGGGACGCCCTCGGAGGTTGGTGCCGGACGCTCGTCGACGGGCTGCACCGGTTCCGCTTCGAGCTGCTGACCGTCACGGACCGGGAACTGCCGTCCGCTCCCGCGTACCCGCTTCCGCCCAATGTCGGCTCGGCGCGCGCCATCGCGCTGGGTCATGAGCCGGCCCGCTCCGAGCGGCGCCGCGCCCAGCTCCCGGAGGGTGCCGCCGACGCGGTCGCCCACCTCTGCCACGGTCTGCTCGACGAGTCCGCGACCGACGTGTTCGCCGAGGGCCTGCGGGGCATCGCCGAGATGGCCGGGAACCGCCCGAACCCGCTGACCCGCCTGCCACTCGCCGACAAGCTGCTCGACGCGTGGGGCTGGGGCGTGCACGCCGAGCCGGACGAGTTGCCGAAGCTCAGCGTGCGGGACGCCCGGACGGCGGCCTCGCTGCTGCGGCACGCTCTGCGGGCGCTGGCCGTGCCGGTCCCGGAGGTGGACCTGGTGCACTGCGTGGGCGGGACGACGCCGTTGCTCGCGGCGCTGTCCGGGCGGTGGCGCAGCGGCACGCCGCTGTTGCTGACCGAGGCGCGTACGCCGGTGCCCCGCCAGCGTCCCGCCGAGGAGCGCCTGTCCCCCGCCGTCCGGCTGGTGCTGCGCCGTTTCCGCAGCGCCGTGGCCCGCACCGGGTACGCCGAAGCCGAGCTCATCGCCCCGCTGAGCACCTACCACCACGGGTGGGCGCTGGATCACGGCGCGGCGCCGGCCCGGCTGATCCAGGTGCCGGCCGGGGTGGACCCGAAGGAGTACCCGGGCGCCGCCGAGCAGGAGGACCCGCCGACCGTGGTGTGGGCCGGCAGCGGCGGCCCGGACAGCGGCCTGACCCTCGTGCTGGACACGTTCACCGAGATCTCGGCGGCGCTGCCGGGCACGGTGCTGCACCTGGTCGGGGTGACCGCCGCGCACGAGGAGCACTGCGCCGACGAGATCGAGCGGACCGGCCTGAGCCGCACGATCCGGATGCATCCGCTGCCCGCCGACCCGCGGGAGCGGTTCACCGTCGGGCAGGTGGTGGCGCACGTGCCGGGGCCGTCCGATCCGCCGTCGCGCCTGGTGGAGGCGATGATGTCGGGCCGTCCGGTGGTGGCGGTCGACATCGGGCCGGCCGGGGAGACGCTCGGCGCCACCGGCGTGGTGGTGCCCGCCGACGACCCGTCCGAGCTGGCCATCGCCATCGTCGACCTGCTGCGGGCGACCCCGCGCCGGCGGGCGCTGGGGGACGCGGCCCGGCAGCGCGCGCTGAGCCTCTTCACCGCTGACCGGGTGGTGCGGGTCTACGGCGCTCTCTACACCGATCTTGCCGCGCCGCCTCCGGCGCAGGCCTTCGAACTGGCGCTCGCCGTGCCGGCGCCCCGCACCCCGATGCCGGCCACGCTGCGCTGGCTGACCAGGGAGGACTGAAAGTGACGATCACTCCCCCACGCGGGACCTCCGGATCCGCGCGGACCGCGTCCCGGAACCGGCGGCGCCGTCCGCAGCCGGGTGAGCCGCGGCATGCCGCGAACGCTCCGGCGTTCGAGGAGCCGCCCGCTCCGCGGCGCAGGAACAACCGGCCTTCGGCCGACGACTTCGATGAGGTACGGCCGGAGCCCGCCGATCCGTCCACGGAGGGACTCGGCGCCCAGCTCTACGAGGTGATGTCGGACTCCGAGCGGGAGACCGCGGTCGCCGAGACCCTGCTGTTCGTGCGGCCGGCCTTCGACGAGGAGCCGCTCGCCGAGCCGGTCGTGGACACGCACCTCTTCACCCGGTTGAGGCTCACCGGGTCCGAGCCGGTCGGCGCCGATCTGCTCGGCCCCGGCCCTGTCTCTTATAC
>KL571205.1:69524-72268 GCA_000715855.1 Actinoplanes liguriensis | reverse complement strand
ATCCTGTTCGGCCGGCCCGCGGACCGGGTCGAGAATGCGCCGCCGGTACGCCGGGACGTCACGCCGCTCACCGAGACGTTCCTGTTCGGCCCGCCGCCGCCCCGGCACGCCCAGGAGCCGCGGTCACCGATCGACGGGACGGCGGAGACGCTGCTCTTCGCGGGCCTGGCCCGGGCCCTGGCCACCCAGGAGGACGTGATCGAGCCGCTGCCGGCCTGGGCGCCTGCCGTCCGCGAGGACGTGATCGAGCCGCCGCTCGCCCGGGCGCCGGCCCCCCGGCGGGACCCGGTCGAGGAGCTCGCGGCGGGCGCCGGCGTGGAGGGTTGGGTCGAGACGCCGTACCGCGCAATCGTGGAGAAGGACCACCGCATCGCGGAACCCGGCCGCCGAGCCTGGGAGGAATGGGATCGGAACGCGGCGCAGCCGCTTCCGGAGGACGACCGGGCGGCCCGGCGCGGCTGGCGCAGGTGGGGACGGACCGCGGCCCCGGAGGACTTCGAGATGGGCGCGGCCGGCCTCGACCGGCCGGGGCGGCTGGTGAACCGGAAGCGGACCCGCGCGGCCGGCCCCGACCACGACGTCCCCCCGCCGGACAGCGCCTGGATCCCCACCTATCCGCAGGCCGACGAGCTTTCCGAACCCTTCGTGGCGGAGATCCCGGCCGACGGGCCGGACGACGACCCGTTCGACGCGCGGCGCGAGCTGAGCCCGGAGGCGGAGGCCGCCTGGCAGGCGTTCACGAACGACGACCGCGAGCCGGGCACCGAGATCCGCACCAATCGTCGCGCCAAGAGCCGCTGGCTGACCTCGCTCTCCGGCGAGCAGGCGGAAGGCGGGAAGAAGCGCCGGATCTTCCTGTGGCCGGCGGTCCTGCGCTGCCTGCTCTACCTGGGCCCGCTCAGCGTCGCGGTGGCCGGAGCCGGCGCGTTGAACCACGTCGCCTGGCCGGTCCCGGCGGTCACGCTGCTGCTCGGCTGGTCCGCGGCGCAGGCGCTGACCAGCGTCGGGGTCACGGTCGCCCGGCGGGCCGGCCCGGAAGCGGCGGTACGACTGATCGGCGCCGGATTCGCGGCCGTCACCGCGCTCTGGTGCGCGCTCGTCTGGATCGCCCCGGACGCGCTGCTCGGCCCGGACCGACTGGTCGCCGCGTCGGTCGGCGCCGCTGGACTGTTCACCCTCGCCACGGTGACCGCGGCGCTGGTGACCCGTGCCGAGTCCGCGGTGGTCCTCTGGTATCTGCCCTGCTGGCTGCTCGCCGGCGTCGCGCTGGCCGGTGATCACGGGGCGGCGTGGGCGCACTACGTGCCGGTGGGGACGCTGCTGCCGGGCGCGGTCGTGGCGGTGCTCGTGCGGGCGTTCCGGCCGGCCGTGCTGCTCGGCCGCCGGTGCCGGATCCCCCGGCTCACACCGGTGGAGCGGCGGCGCGGGATCGCGTACCTGGTGATCGGGGTCTCCCAAGCGCTCTGCGTGGCGCTGCTCTGGCGGGCCGGGCCGGCCGTCGCGCCGTCGCTGGTGGCGCTGCCGCTGCTGGTCGCGGTGCCGATGCTGGAGGCGCTGATCGGCTGGCACACCGCCCGGATCGATGCCGGGCTGGACTCCGCGGAGACCGTCGCCGAGCTGGACCGGCACGTCCGCAATGTCACGGTGATCACGCTGGCCGGGCTGCTGCCGCCGCTGGCCGCGGGTGGGGCGCTGGCGCTGGCCGCGTACCAGTTGCCGTACCAGCTCAGTCACCTCGGCGCCACCCAGGCCGCGGTGCTCGCCCTGGCCGCCGGGACGCTGCTCGGCGGGGTCTTCGCGATCACGTTCCTGCTGGCCGCGCGGTCCCGGACCGGGATCGCCGCGACCCTGGCCGCCGCGCCCTCCCTGGCCACCGTGGCCCTGCCGTTGCTCCCGCAACCGGATGCCGGTCCACTCCCGCTCGCCGTCGCCGTGCTGGCCGCGACGCACGTGGCCGGCCTGCTCATCGTTGCCCTGACCGCCGCCGATCTCCGGAGGACTTCGTGAAAACCCTGTTCCCCGCGTACGCCCATCCCGGTCCCGACCTGGAGCTGGACGCCGACACCTGGATCGTCCGCGAGAACCCCGGCGACCGCAGCACGCTGCACCAGTCGCTCGGCCGGATCGACCTGGACTGGGGCAGCCGCTCCCTCGCCGACGTGCTCTCCGACGTGGACGCCTGGCGCGCCGACGGCGTGGAAGGCCTGTTCCTGGACCGCGCCCCGGCCGGCTCCGGCGGGGTGGGCCCGGTCGCGCTGACCGTCCGTCTCGCGGCGCGGCGCGGGCTGCACCGGGTCGTGCTCAACCCGGGAGTGCCGACGCATCCGCTCTATCGCGAGCTGGGCGTGCGGATCTGCACGTTCGAAGGCCCGTGGTCGGCCTACCAGAGCTGGGACGGCGACGGCACCCGCCCCGGCGACGGGCACATCGTCCACGGTGTCCCGTCCGCCCTGCTCACCGCCGCCCGCCGGCTGATGGGCCGCCGTGGCGCGGGATTCGGCCTGGCCACCGACGCCAGCCCGGAGCTGAGCCCGGCCGGGGCGCCGGGAGGCGGGGCGCACAGCGCCGACTGATCCCGCGGGCGCGAGGTGGCCACCACCCCGGGTCACCTCGCGCCCCCACCCCCGGCCGGCACTCACGGTCGAAAACAGATCCCGCTGGGACCGTGGGCGCCAGCTGGTGACCTGATCACGGCGGCGGCCGCGGCTCGAGGATTCGGGCTGGTTCTGACCGTGGTTATGAGG
>KL571205.1:68270-69368 GCA_000715855.1 Actinoplanes liguriensis | reverse complement strand
CTGACCGTGGTTATGAGGCACGAATAACGACGGTCAGAACCAGCCGTGCACGAGCGGGAGACGCGTGGCGGCCCGGACCACCCGCGTGGCCGCGCGGTCAGTGCCAGGGGACCGGGCTCACGACGTACCGAATCAGCGGGGTTTGGGTTGACAGCGGGGACAGCTGAAGCTGGAGCGGTTCATGAAGCTCTCCCGCCGCATGATCGCGCCACAGCGCTTGCAGGGTTCGCCTTCGCGGCCGTAGGCGTTGAGCGACCGGTCGAAGTAGCCGCTCTCGCCGTTGACGTTGACGTAGAGCTCGTCGAAGCTGGTCCCGCCGGCCACGATCGCCTCGGACAGCACGTCGCGCACGTGGGCGAGGAGCCGCGACACCGCCGGCCGGGTCAGCTTGTCGGTCGGGCGGGTCCCGTGCAGCATGGCCCGCCACAACGCCTCGTCGGCGTAGATGTTGCCGACCCCGGAGATCAGCGTCTGGTCGAGCAGTGCCCGCTTGATCTCGGTGTGCCGTCCCCGCAGCCGGGCCGAGAACGCCGCGTCGTCGAAGAGCGGGTCCATCGGGTCGCGGGCGATGTGCGCGATCTCGTCGGGTAGTTCCGCGCCGCCTTCGGAGACCGACAGGCCGCCGAACGTGCGCTGGTCGACGAAGCGCAACTGCGGGCCGCCGTCGGTGAACGCGAAGCGGACCCGCAGGTGCTTCTCGTCCTCCGCGTCGGCGGGCTGCATCAGGAGCTGGCCGCTCATGCCGAGGTGGGCGATGACCGAGTCGCCCGAGTCGAGCGGCAGCCAGAGGTATTTTCCGCGGCGGGAGACGTCGAGGATGGTACGGCCGGTGAGCATGGCGATGAAGTGGGCGTCGCCGGGAAGGTGGCGGCGGATCGCGCGCGGGTGGTGCACCTCGACCGCCGCGATGGTGCGGCCGGTGACCCACTTGGCGAGACCCATCCGGACGGTCTCGACCTCGGGAAGCTCGGGCAAGGGGGGTCCTTACATCGTGTAGGGCCAGATGGTGATGAGGTAGGCGCCGTACCAGAGGCCGAAGGCGGCCCACGCGGCGATCGCCAGGACCGCGACCCGGGGCCTGTCTCTTATACACATCTC
>KL571205.1:67825-68048 GCA_000715855.1 Actinoplanes liguriensis | reverse complement strand
AGCCACGGCTTCTGGGCCAGCGCGACGCCCGCCGCCGCGAGCGCGGCCAGCAGGATCAGCCCGACGCTGACCTGCACCCAGCCGTCGGCGCCGGTGAACGTGGCGTCCAGGAAGCTGACCGTGCTCCGGCCGTAGTCGAACGACGTGCCCCACCCGGCCGTCTGAATCTTGAACCAGGCGCTCCAGTCGCCGACCCGCCAGCCGACCCAGCCGAGGAACAGCG
>KL571205.1:52629-67578 GCA_000715855.1 Actinoplanes liguriensis | reverse complement strand
GATGTGTATAAGAGACAGATCTTGTTGGGCGAGTCCCGCAGGGACATCACCGCGGCCACGGCCAGGGCCAGCGCGGCCGCGGCGCCGGTCGGCCGGGTCAGCGCGCAGCCGAGCCCGAGCAGGGCGGCCGGCAGCCAGGCCCGTCGATGGGCGGCCACCAGCATGCCCGCGACAAGGGCCAGGAACAGGCTTTCCGAGTACGCCATGGAGAGCACCACGGAGACCGGCGCCGAGCAGCAGATCGCCACCAGGGCCCACCCGGCCCGCTTGCTGTACAGGCTGGTGCCGAGCAGGTGCAGCGCGACCGCCGCCCCGATCGACGCGAGCCAGGCCACCCCGACGGCCGCCACCCCGGGCGTGACGCCGAGCAGCGCGACACCGCGGATCAGCATCGGGTACAGCGGGAAGAACGCGAGCTCGTTGGCCTGCAGGACGTGGTTGTCGTCGTACGTGTAGCCGTGCGGGTACCCGTTCATGGCCACCCGCAGGAACCAGCCGCCGTCCCACACCAGCAGCCGCTGCCACACCCCGCCGTTCGCCGTCGAGGCGCCGCCCAGCCACCAGACCATCAGCAACTGGGCGACCCGGGTCAGCGCGAGCAGCCCGATCGCGACGGCGACCCCGCGACCGCCGCCGGCCTTCTCCCAGAGCGCTTCCCGGGGCTCCGCGTCGTCCGGAGCCTCGGTCACGGTCTCACTCGGGCTTGTCGTCGGCATCGGCTTCGCTCCGGTCGGTGAGCGTCCGCCAGGCGGCCGCGGCGGCACGCTGTTCGGCCTGCTTCTTGCTGCGGCCGTCGGAGCCTGTCTCTTATACACACGCGGTGAACGTCTTCGCGTGATCCGGCCCGGAGTCCTCGATCACGTAGTCCGGCACGCCCAGCCCGAGCGCCGCGGTCAGCTCCTGCAGGCTGGTCTTCCAGTCCAGGGCGGCGCCCCGGCCGGCGGACTCGGCCATCAGCGGGTCGAAGAGCCGGTGGATCACCTCGCCGGCCGTCTCCAGCCCGTGCTCCAGGTAGATCGCGCCGAGCAGGGCCTCCAGCGTGTCGGCCAGGATGCTCGCCTTGTCGCGGCCGCCGGTGGTCTCCTCGCCCTTGCCGAGCAGCAGGTGCGGGCCGAGGCCCTCGTCGCCCAGGCCGCGTGCCACGCCGGCGAGCGCGTGCATGTTGACGACGCTGGCCCGGAGCTTGGCGAGCTGCCCCTCGGGCAGGTCGGGGTGGTTGTGGAAGAGGGCCGACGTGATCACCACGCCGAGCACCGAGTCGCCCAGGAACTCCAGGCGCTCGTTGGTGGGAAGGCCGCCGTTCTCGTACGCGTACGAGCGGTGGGTCAGGGCCCGTTCCAGCATCTCGGGCGCGAACGGGATACCGAAGGCCTCTTCCAGGGGGAGGGTGGGGGGACGGCGGCGCTTGTCATTCATGCGATACCTCGTTGTACGACATCAATTCGGCGATGGCGGTGCAGATCGGCGGCGAAGGCGATGCCCTTGGCGAGGTCGGGACCGGTGGCGGCCCCGTGGCAGACCACCACGACGCCGTTGACGCCGAGGAGAACCGCCGCGCGAGTTTCGTCCGCTTTTTTCGTCCTATGGGCAGCTTCGAGCGCCTTCAGGAGTACATTTCCAGTGAACCCGTCCGTGACCACCACGTCGGCGGCCTCGCCCAGCACGACATCGCTGCCCTCGACCAGGCCGGCGTACCGGAACGGCAGGTCTTCCAGCAGTCGCGCGGCGGCCCGGCGCAGCCGGTCGCCCTTGCCCCGTTCGGTCCCGATGGTGAGCAGGCCGACCCGGGGCTCGGCGAGGTCGTGCACCGCGCTGGCGTAGGCGGCGCCCAGCCGGGCGTGCGTGGCGAGCGTCTCCTCGTCCGGGTCGACGGTCGAGCCGACGTCGAGCAGTACCAGGCGGCCGGCGTCGGTGGGCAGCACGGCGGCGAGCGGGGGACGTCGGATCCCGGGCCAGCGGCCCAGGGCACGTGCGGCGGAGACGACCGTCACGGCGGTGTCGCCCGCGGAGACCAGCGCATCGGCGTGGCCCGCGGCGACGGCTTCGGCAGCGGTCCCGCCGAGCACGGTGGTGAAACGATGGCGTACTGCCGGATCGACGGCAGACAGCAGCGCGTCGGCGGCATCAGCCGGGCCGACGAGAGTCAGGTGCAGGGCCGGATCGTCCTCAGCGGCACGCAGAGCGCCGTCAACCACGACGGCGGGAGCGTGGTCCCCGCCGAGGAGGTCGACGGCGATCCGCGCGGTGCCCGGCTCCCTGCGGGGAGCCGGTGCACCGGTGGAACGCCACTGCCCTGGAACGACCCGCCCGATGATCGGGCGCGTCACTCGGCGACGTCAGACCTCGAGGACCTGACGGCCGTTGTAGGTGCCGCAGACCGAGCAGGCGGTGTGCGGCAGCTTGGGCGACTTGCACTGGGGGCAGGCCACGGTCGAGACCGCGGTCGCCTTCCAGTTCGCCCGGCGCGAGCGGGTGTTGCTGCGCGACATCTTGCGCTTGGGGACGGCCACGGTAACTACTCCTCGGTGTTTTTCTGCGGGTCTTGCGGCGGAGCCGTCTCGGACAGCTCAGCGTTGGTCAGATTACGCAACGCGGCCCAGCGGGCGTCGACTTCCTCGTGGCTGTGATCAGCCGGTAGGTCGTCGAGGTGCACCCCACACTCGGGGCACAGCCCAGGGCAATCCGGACGGCAGACCGGGTTGGTCGGCAGGGTCAGCACCACCGCGTCCCGCACCGCCGGTTCCAGGTCGAGCAGGTCGCCCTGCATCCGGCCCACCTCGTCCTCGTCGGTGGTCTCCTCCGTGGTGCTGTCCTCGTAGGCGAACATCTCCGCGAGGGACACCTCGAAGGTGCTGTCGATCTCGTTGAGGCACCGGCCGCACTCGCCGCTGAGCGAGCCACGCACGGTGCCGCTGACATAGACCCCTTCGGAGACCGACGTCATGCTCAGATCGAGCTCGAGGTCGGACCCCTCGGGAACCGAGATCAACTCCAGGCCGAGGTCCGCAGGCGCCGGCACCACCCGCTTCAGGGCACGCGTCGCACCAGGTTGCCGCGGCAATTTCGTCGTGTCGACGACCAGCGGCTTCCTGGCATCCAGGTGACTCTGCGGTGACTTGGGCATCATGATCCTCAGCCATGGGTAGGCCGACCGAAAACATTACCTGAGCTTGTAGGAAGTCGTCGAATCGGGCCGCCCTAGAACGGGAGCGGGCGCTCCGCGTCCTCACCCTGGAAGGTGCCGATCTCGCGGAGCGCGTGCATCTTGTCACGGCCGCGTTCGATCGACGCCAGCGCCCTGGTCAGGAACTGTTCGAAGTTGGCGAGCGCGGTGTCGACGTAGTCGTCGACCTCCTCGCGCAGCCGCTGCGCCTCGCCCCGCGCCTCGGAGATGATCCGGGCGCCCTCGTGCTCGGCCGAGACGGTGATCTCGTTCACCGAGACCAGGCGGGCGTGCTCGGCCTCACCCTCGCTGACGATCCGGTCAGCCTCGCGCCGGCCGGCCTCGATGATCCGGTCCCGCTCGTCCAGGACCGCGGCCGACTTGCGCAGCTCGGAGGGGAGCTCGGCGCGGAGCTCCTCCAGCCGCTCGATCATCTCGCCGCGGTCGAACATGAAGTTCGTCCGCGACATCGGAACCGAACGCGCGTCCTGGACGTGCTCGATGAGCTCGTCGATACGGTCGAGCGGATCCACCGGTGTCTCACTCCCGTCGTCGAACCGCCACCCAGCGTGGTGCGATCACGTTACTGTGCCGCCGTCGAGCCGGACTCCGGCGCGCCGGGCGCTCCTAATTCTGCTTCAGACGGTTGACCAACCGCGCCAGCACCGGGTCCGGAAGGTAGGCGGAGGCGTCGCCGCCCCACTTGACCACGTCCTTGACCAGGCTGGACGACAGGAACGAGTACAGCGGATTGGTCGGCATGAACAGTGTCTCCACACCGGAGAGCCCGATGTTCATCTGCGCCATCTGCAACTCGTAGTCGAAGTCGCTCACCGCACGGATGCCCTTGACCACAACCTCGGCGCCCTGATCCCGGCAGAAGTCGACGAGCAGCCCATGAAATGCCATGACCCGGACATTTTTGTACGGGGAGGTCACCTCGCTGAGCATTTCCAGTCGCTCGTCGACCGTGAACATTCCGGACTTCGTCTGATTGATCAGGACTCCGACGATGACCTCGTCGAACAGCCGGCTGGCCCGCCCGACGATGTCGAGGTGACCGTTAGTGACCGGGTCGAAGGAGCCGGGACACACCGCTCGTCTCATGATCGGCGACCGTACCAAAGAGTGGTCTCGCCGTAACGCCGGGTGCGGTCCCCTTCGAGACCATCCACCCAGCTCAGTGGCTCTCTGCGGGTTGTCCGGGTGGAGCGCTCGAACACCACCACCGCGTCCGGGGCCAGCCAGCCGTTGGCGACCAACTCCTGTTGCAGAGTGTCCACCTCGTCACTACCCAACGCGTACGGCGGGTCGGCGAAGACCACGTCGTACGGTCCCCCGGCCGGAGGATCGGCGAGCACCTGCAACACCTTTCCGGTGACGACACGGGCCACCGCGTCGACACGGAGGGCGACGACGTTGTCACGGATGACCCGGGCCGCCTTGGTGTCCGATTCGACCAGAAGGACTTGATCGGCGCCGCGGGACAGCGCCTCCAGGCCCACCGCACCGGATCCGGCATAGAGGTCGGCGAACCGCGCTCCGGACAGATCCGTCATCGTGTCGAGAGTGCTGAAGAAAGCCTCACGAACCCGGTCAGATGTGGGCCGGGTGTGCACACCGGACGGAACGGACAGACGCCGCCCGCCATGTACCCCGGCGATAATCCTGGTCATCGACCTCGACGCTAGTGCACCCCAACCGAACGGCCACCAGCGCGTAAACAATTCCCACGTCACGGGCACTGCGCGCAACGGGACCGTCCCGTTGCAGTGAAAAAAGATCACGGGTTCATAACAAGACCCTTATGTGACGCTGAGACGTTTCTTTGACAGCAGCAAGTGGCTAATGTCGGGCCTCGTTGCGAACGTCCTTCACGGACCGTCCGCAGGCGACGTGGGGAGGCGTCGTCGCAGCCCTCGCTGATTTTTCATAGCGAGCGGCCTATGTCGCGTTGCCTCCTTGCGCACTCTTCTTCCTGACCCCGTTCCCAGGAGTAAAGCGCGTGAACCTGTTCAAGTCCCCCACCCGCCGAGCCAGCACCGTCATCGCTGGCGCGGCCCTTGGCCTCGTTGGCGTGCTGAGCTCCGCCGTGCCCGCCCTGGCCTGCCACCCCCAGGCGTCCAAGACCACGCAGTGTGTCAACGCCGACGGCACCTGGGTCGTCAACTGGAGCGTGTCGACCACCGATAACGCCTTCGGTGACGGCTACGTCAAGTCGGTCGAGTACACCCCCGACACGAACAACGGCACGATCAGCTTCGACGGCATCAAGGCCGGCGACACGCTCTCGCACAACGGTCAGATCACGGCGACCCAGAAGCTGACGGCCGACGCGAACGAGGCGACCCTGCAGGTCGTCGGCAAGTGGCACAACCGCGGCGGCTGGTTCTACGCGGGCTTCGAGAACGGGCCGGTGAAGGCCTCCAAGCCGGGCAACCTCTGCGAGGGCCAGACCACCCCGCCGACCACGACCCCGACGACCGAGCCGACCACGACGGCGCCGACCACGGCCCCCACCACGGAGCCGACCACGACGGCCCCGACGACCGAGCCGACCACCACGGCGCCGACGACCGAGCCGACCACGACCGGCCCGACCACGGCTCCGACGACCGAGCCGACCACGACCCCGACGGACACCCCGGTCGTCACCGAGCCGCAGCTGCTCTACGACACCACCTGTGACACGTTCACGGTCGGCGTCGAGGTTCCGGCCGACAACACCTCGGACGTCACCGTCAAGTTCACCCCGAACAAGGGCGACGCCAAGACGGTCACCGCCAAGCCGGGCGAGACCAAGACCGTCGACTTCGACGCTTTCGAGGGCCTGAAGGTCACCGCCAGCGCCGAGGGCCAGGCCGACACCACCATCGAGTACGAGGCTCCGGCCGACTGTGGCGCGCTCGCGCTGACCGGTTCCAACTCCAGCACGATCGCCGGTGGCGCCGTTCTGGTCCTGCTCGTCGGCGCCGGCCTCTTCTTCATGGCCCGCCGCCGCAAGGTCCGCTTCACCGCCTGATAGCTCAGGTGCACCACAGCTAGCACGAAGGGGCGCGTCGACTCTCAGTTGGCGCGCCCCTCTCCGTCCCCCGTAACAGGAGAACGAATGAAGTTCACCCCCCGTCTGCGTCAGGTCGCGGTCCTCGCGGCCGGTGCGATCCTCAGCCTCGGCGCATTCGCCTCGCCGGCGCACGCCACTGAGGACGGCCCCTGTGTCCCCGGCGCCAACGCGAAGTTCGAGCACAGCTTCAACGGCCCGGCCGGCACCGCCAGCATCAAGCTGCTGAACGGCCCGCTCTGCGAGAACCAGCAGGTTCCGCTGACGCTTGTCTCCTACACGGCGCCGTCGGCCACGTTCTCGCTGCCGCAGTACGTCCTGGACAGCGACACCCAGTACTTCACCGACAAGACCCCGAAGAACGACAAGGGCGAGCGCCGGCTCGACTTCAAGGTCGAGGTTCCGACCTGCTTCACCCAGGTCGACTTCGTCTTCGGTGACCAGGTGATCAACCCGCTGACCGACAAGAGCGACCGGTACAACAACGACAAGGTCGGCAGCCCGGCCAACCCCGGCGCGCAGTCGAAGCCGGCCGCAGGCCAGCCGCAGAACGCCTGGTGGAACGGCAACAACGGGAACTACGAGAACGGCGCCTGCGAGGCCGAGCCGGCCGTCGAGGCGATCTCGGACTGCGCGGGCAACGTCAAGCTGTCGCTGATCAACCGGGACACCAGCGTCACCAGCGTGCGGTTCGACATCACCGCCACCGGCGACTTCAAGCAGAGCCTGGTCGTCAAGAAGAACACCAAGGACGACGTCACGATCCCGGCCGCCAACGCCAAGGACATCAAGGTGACGGCCGGCGGTGAGGTGCTCTGGTCCGGTTCCTGGACCAAGCCCGAGGGTTGCGACCAGCCCGAGGTCGGCAAGCCGGTCACCAAGATCGACACCACGTGTGACTCGCTGACCTTCACCCTGACCAACCCGGAGAACGGCGCCGAGTCGCTGAGCGGCACCTTCACTCCGAACAAGGGCGACGCGCAGACCGCCACCGTCAAGGCCGGCGAGACCAAGACCGTGACCTTCCCGGGCAGCGAGGGCCTGACCGTCGCCGTGACCGGTGACTTCCTCGGGCTGAACGGCGACGTCAAGTGGGCGAAGCCGGAGAGCTGCACCGAGACCCCGACCCCGGGCACCACCACCTCCAGCTCGGCGTCGCCGTCCCCGACGGCGTCCGCGTCGGAGACCCCGGCCACCGCCACCCCGAGCGCCAGCTCGACCGACGGCGGCGCCCTGGCGCTGACCGGCTCCAACTCCAGCACGATCGCCGGTGGCGCGGTCCTGCTGGTGCTCGTCGGCGCCGGCCTGTTCTTCATGGCCCGCCGCCGCAAGCTGAACTTCAAGGCCTGAGGTTCGAGCTAGCAGCTGATTGACGAGAAGCGCCCCCGGATCACCGGGGGCGCTTCTTCATACCAGCGGCGCGAACGACCCGTCCGGCAGCGCTTTCATGCCAGCGGCGCGAACGACCCGTCCGGCAGCGGCGGGAACTCGTGGACGGCGACCACGGCGGAGGCGGGCAGAACACCGTACACATGCGGGAATTGACGGCCCGAAGGGTCGGGCGGAACGCCGTCCTCCCAGACGACCGGAACGTCGATCCTGTCCGGGTCGATCTCCAGGAGCACGAGGTCGGTCCGGCCGCGGAAGCGCAGCGTAGCCGGGACGTGCACCCAATCCCGGTCGGAGCAGTGGATGAACCCCTCGGACTCCAGGGTGTCACCGGCGTAATTGTCCGAAACCGACTCCCAGACGGACCGTGGGCAGAGGTGGAAGATCAACCCTTCTCCAAATACTCGGCGCGGTCCTCGTCGACCAGCGCGGCGACCGACGCGGCCAGCGCCGGGTGCCCGGTCAGGTCGGGGTCGTCACCCACGAGCGACGCGGCCTCGACCCGGGCCTCCTTGATCAGTTTCTCGTCCCGGAGCAGGGACAGCAATCGCAGGTGGGAATGCTTGCCGGACTGGGACGCGCCGAGCACGTCACCCTCGCGGCGCTGCTCCAGGTCGATCTCGGAGAGCTTGAACCCGTCCGTGGTGGAGGCGACCGCGTCCAGCCGCTCGCGGGCCGCCGAGCCCTCGGCCGCCTCGGTGTGCAGCAGGCAGACGCCGGGCGCCGAGCCCCGGCCGACCCGGCCGCGCAGCTGGTGCAGCTGGGAGACACCGAACCGGTCGGCATCCATGATGATCATGACGGTGGAGTTCGGCACGTCGACGCCGACCTCGATCACCGTGGTCGCGACCAGCACGTCCACCTCGCCGGCCGCGAAGGCGCGCATCACCGCGTCCTTCTCCTCGGGCGGCATCTTGCCGTGCAACATCTCGATCCGCAGGCCCTTGAGGTAGTGCTCCTTCAACGCCGGCAGCACCTCGGTCACGGCCAGCGGAGGACGCCGGGACGACTCGGTCTCCGGCGGCGGGGCGTCGCCGTCGTCGAAGGAGGATTCCGGGCCCTCGCCGATGCGCGGGCACACCACGTACGCCTGATGGCCCGCCGCGACCTCCTCCTTCACCCGTTTCCAGGCGCGGTCGAGATAGGCCGGCTTCTCCAGCGCCGGAATCACGTGCGAGGCGATCGGCGAACGCCCGCGCGGCAGCTGCGAGAGGACGGACGTCTCCAGGTCGCCGTAGACGGTCATGGCGACCGTGCGCGGGATCGGGGTCGCGGTCATCACCAGCACGTGCGGCGGACGGGCCGCCTTGGCGCGCAGCGCGTCACGCTGCTCGACGCCGAACCGGTGCTGCTCGTCCACCACCACCAGGCCGAGATCCTTGAAGTCGACCCCCTCGTACAGCAAAGCGTGTGTCCCCACGACGATGCCGGCGGTCCCGTCGGCGACCTTGGCCAGCGCCGCACGCCGGGCCGCCGCCCCCAGCGAGCCGGTGACCAGGCTCAACTGCGTCCCCTCGGGGTCGCCGTCGAGCTCGCCGGCCCGGCCCAGGGCGCCGAGCTGCGCGCTGATCCCGCGGAAGTGCTGGGTGGCGAGCACCTCGGTGGGGGCGAGCAGCGCGGCCTGACCGCCGGCGTCCACCACCTGGAGCATCGCGCGCACCGACACCAGCGTCTTGCCGGAGCCGACCTCGCCCTGCAGCAGCCGGTGCATCGGGTGCGCGCGGCCCAGGTCGGCGGCGATCTCCTCGCCCACCGACGCCTGGCCCTCGGTCAGCTCGTAGGGCAGGCTCGCGTCGAACCTGTCCAGCAGACCACCCTCGGCGCGCGGGCGGGCGGTGCCCGGCGCGGCCGCGGCCCGGGCCCGGCGCTGCGCCAGGGTGAGCTGCACGGCGAACGCCTCGTCCCACTTCAGCCGGTGCTTCGCGGAGAAGAGCGCCGCCTCCGAGCTCGGCCGGTGGATCTCGCGCAGCGCGGTCGCGATGCCGACCAGGTTCCGTTTCGCCCGGACCTCGGCCGGCATCGGGTCGGCCGGCGGCTCGAAGATGTCCAGCAGGGTCCGCACGCACTTGGCGATCGTCCAGGTCGGCACGGCCTGCGCGGCCGGATAGACCGGGATCAGCGCGCCGGCGAACTCCTCGATCTCCTCGGCCGCCTCGTCCTGCGTGGCGCCGTCCTTGAGGAGCTGATAGGCCGGGCCGTTGAGCTGCCGCTTGCCGCGGAACTCGGTGACCTTGCCGGCGAACAGCCCCCAGCGGCCCCGGGTCAGCTCCCGCTCGCGCCACGCCTGGTTGAAGAACGTGCAGGTCAGCGTGGCCCCGGAGCCGTCCCCGATGGTCACCTCGAGCATGTTGCCCTTGCGCTGCCGGAACGGCTTCACACCGATCCCCTGCACCTGGGCCAGCACCGTGACCTGCTCGCCGACCTCCAGCTGCCGCAGGTCGGTGTGCTCGCCGCGCTCGTCGTAGCGCCGCGGGAAGTGGTAGATCAGGTCGCCCGCGGTGCGCAGCTCGAGGTGGTCCTCCAGCGCCCTGGCGGTCTTCGCCCCGAGCACCTTGGTCAACGGGACGTCGGTCGTGACCCTGGTCGCCGCGTTCTCGGTCGTGGTCATTCGACTCCTGCCAACAGGTGGTATCGGGGCTGGCCGCCGGCATAGCTCTGCAACTCGATGAACGGCCAGGTGCGGTGCACGTGGTCGCGCAGGTCCTCCTCCAGGTCGGGCGAGGCGTCCGCGCCCAGGACCAGGGTGACCAGCTCGCCGCCGCCGCCGAGCATCCGGTCGAGCAGGCGGTGGCTGACGTCGGCCAGGTCGGTGCCGATCACGTGCACCTCCCCGTCGACCAGGCCGAGCAGGTCACCGGCGCGGCACGGGCCGGCGATCGTGAGCGCGTCGCGCTGGGCGGTGCAGACCTCCCCGTAGCGACACGCGCCGGCGGCCTCGGCCATCGCGATCACGTCGTCGGCGAACGGGCGGGTGTCGTCGCGCACCGCGAGGGCGGCCAGGGCCTGCACCGGGGAGCGGGTCGGAACCACGCTGACGCGCACGCCGGCCGCCTCCGCCTCGCGGGCCGCGGAGACCGCGACGGCCTGGGTGTTCGCGTCGTTCGGCAGCAGGACGACGGCGGAGGCGCCGCACGAGTGGACGGCGGCCAGCATCTCCGCGGTGGACGGATTCCGGTCGACGACCACCGCGCCCTCGGCCTCGAACAGCGCGGTCAGCCCGTCGCCCGCGGCGACGACCACGGCGCCCCGCGAATCGGCGCCGGGCCGCTTCTCCTCCAGGGGGGTGACATTGATCCGGTACGGCCGCCCGGCCTCGACGCCGGCCTCGATCGCGGGCCCGATCTCGGCGACGTGGACGTGCACATTCCACGTCCCGTCACCGGTGCCGACCACGACGAGCGAGTCACCCAGCCCGGCCAGGACGCCCCGCAGCCGCTCGACCGCGCCGGGCTCGGCCTCCAACAGGTACTGCACCTCGTAGCCGAGCCCCTCGCAGTCACCGCCGCCGTGCTCGTGCGCCGGGGCGGGCGCGACGTCGACCACGGGCAGCGGGGCCGCCTCGAACTCGCTGCCCTCCACCGTGTTCACCAACGCGTCCAGGAGCACGCAGAGCCCTCGCCCGCCGGCGTCCACCACCCCGGCCTGGGCCAGGGCCGGCAACTGCTGCGGCGTCCGGTCGAGTGCCTCGGCCGCCGCCCGGGCCGCCGCTCGCGCCACCATCACCAGACTGTCCGACCTGATCCGCCCGGCGCCCTCGGCCGCGGCCGCCACGACGGACAGCACGGTGCCCTCCACCGGGCGGGCGACCGCGGCATAGGCCGCGTCGGTCGCCAGCCGCAGCGCCCGGGCCAGCTCGCCGCCCCGGACCGTGACCGCGGTGGCGAACGAGTCGGCCATGCCCCGCAGGATCTGCGACACGATCACCCCGGAGTTGCCGCGAGCCCCCAGCAGGGCCCCGCGCGCCATCCGGCCCATGAGCCGGTCGAGCGGGGTGCGCGGCTCCTCGTGCAGGGCGGACTCGATCGCCTCCTGCGCGGCGGTGAGGGTGAGCACCAGGTTCGTCCCGGTGTCGCCGTCGGGGACGGGATAGACGTTCAAATCGTCGATTTCACGCTGGTGGGCCCGAAGCGCCTCCAGCCCACCGTCGCACCAGTGGTGCACGGCAGCGGCATCGAGGGTCTCCAGCACGCGAAAATCGTACTAACCACCCCTGACAATCGCTGGGTACGCACCCTGACCGGGGGCGATTGGCTGTCTGCCCCGGTGGTCGGGTAAGCTCGCCGGGTTGCCTGGCGAGTGTGTCTCCTGGGCGTCTTCAGATCTTCGAATCAAACCCAGGAGTATCCCGTGGCTAGCGTGTGCGACGTCTGTGGCAAGGGACCGGGCTTCGGCCACAACGTGTCCTTCTCGCACCGGCGGACCAACCGCCGCTGGAACCCGAACATCCAGTCGGTGCGTACCCCGGCCGGTGGCGGGACGACCAAGAAGCTTCAGGTCTGCACCTCGTGCATCAAGGCGGGCAAGGTCACTCGCGCCTGAGGATGACGGCTTGTGAAAGCCGCCGGGGTGATTCCCCGGCGGCTTTTCGCTGTTGTCAGATCTTCTTCGCGTACGACAGGACGCCGTCCTGCCCCGCGTAGTAGCCGAAGTCCTCGATCCGCTCATAGCCCGCCGACTCGTAGAGCGCGATCGCCTCGGGCTGCTTGTCGCCGGTCTCCAGGATCACGCGCGCACAGCCGGCCGCCCGCGCCGACTCCTCGATCGCGCCGAGCATCCGCCGTGCCAGGCCCTGCCCGCGCGCCTCCGCCCGGGTGAACATCCGCTTGAGCTCCGCGTCCGTGCCGTGCCGGCGCCAGCCCGCGCTGGCCAGCAGACGTCCGTCGTCCTCCCGGACCGCCACCAGGAACTCCCCGGCGGGGAGAACGAAGTGGGCCGCGGCGATCGGAGTGTCGTCGCCGCTGCCGCCGTACCGCTCGGAGAGGTCGCGCATGTTCTCCGCGACCATCTCCACCACCTCCGGCTCGTCGAACCGGGCCGTTCTGATCTTGATCTGTCCCACGTCGCCAGCGTAGGCGACCCGCCATCAGGCGAACTCGTCGCGCAAGCCGCGTGAGTGATTCAGATCACCTGAAGTGGTCCCAGCCCAGCGGTCCGGACCAGGGCTTGCGGTCCACGGTGACTCCCGAGCCGTCGTGCACCGAGCCGATCTCCAGCCAGCCGTCCGGCAGTTTCGTCCCCGCCGGGAACGTCGCGGCGAACGGGTGATCATCGCCACCCGCGAGAATCCACTGGTACGGATCCACCCCGAGCGCCGTCGCCGCGTCCCGCATCTGGGCGGGCAGGTCGAACGCGTCCGACCGGATGTCGATGGCGACCACGCTGGCCGACGCCAGGTGCCCGACATCCTGCAGCAGCCCGTCCGACACGTCGATCATCGAGGTCGCGCCGAGCCGGGCCGCCTCGGGACCGGCCGCGTACCGGATCTCCGGCCGCCGGTACGCCTCGACGAGCATCTTCGGCGTCCGGAAACCGCGGGACAGCACGGTGTACCCGGCCGCGGCGTACCCGATCCGCCCGCAGAGCGCCAGGAGATCCCCGGGCTGGGCGCCGTTACGGCGTACCGGATCAAGCCCTTGCAGGTCCCCCAGGGCCGTCACAGCGATCGTGAGCGTCGGACTGGAGGAAGTGTCCCCGCCGACCACGCCCGCCCCGCAGAGCGCCGCCTCGGCGCTCAGGCCGTCGCTCAGGCCCTCGGCCCAGGAGGCGTCCAGATCGCCGGGCACGCAGAGCGCGACCAGCAACGCGGTCGGGGCGGCGCCCATCGCCGCGATGTCGGCCAGGTTCGCCGCGGCGGCGCGGTGGCCGACGTCGGCCGGGCCGCACCAGTCCCGCCGGAAATGCCGGCCCTCGACGAGCACGTCGGTGGAGGCCACCACCCGGCCGTCGGCGGCGCGCACCACGGCGGCGTCGTCGCCGGGGCCGAGCAGGGTGGCAGAACCTGCGCCGAGACGTGACAGGATTCGGCCTATCAGTCCGAATTCACCGGACTCTGCGATGCTCACTTACACGTCCTTCGATGGTGGCGTCCCGCTGCCGGGTCACTTCGTACGGTAGTTTCACGATCGGGGATCACCGACGGTGGCGGATAGGAGTCGATCGTGGTCCAGGCATACATCCTCATTCAAACGGAGGTCGGGAAGGCCCGTGACGTGGCCGCCGCGATCGAGAAAATACCGGGGGTCGTCCGCGTCGACGCGGTCACCGGCCCCTACGACGTGGTGGTGCTGACCGAGGCACACACCGTTGACGAGCTGGGCAGCCTGATTGTGAGCAAGGTCCAGTACGTGCCGGGCATCACCCGGACCCTCACATGCTCCGTGGTAAACCTCTGAGCATGGTCGACGTCGACACTCCGCAGGACGCCCCCGCCCAGGGGGACAAGAAGCCGGACAACACCACCCGGATCGCCGCGATCTGGGCGACCGTGGTGGCGTTGCCGGTGATCCTGATCGTGGGGCTCGTCGGGTTCAACTCGATCAACAAGGCGGCGGAGCCGGAAGCCACGGCGACGCCGGCCGCGAGCGGTCCGGTGGCCGTGCCCAGCACGGCGGTCGAGCTCGCCGCGCCCAAGCTCTCCGCCCGGGCCACCGAGGTGTGCCTGGCGGTCACCTCACAACTGCCCACCCAGGTGCGGAACCTGCCGGCCCGCAAGGTCAGCGCCGGCCCGGAGCAGAACGCGGCGTACGGGGAGCCCCCGCTCACCGTCTCCTGCGGGGTCACCCAGCCGAAGATGTGCGAAACCGTCGACGACACCTCCGGCACGTGCGTGCCGCTCGTCGCCGACCTGCTGCTGATGAACCGCGTCTGCTGGTATTACCAGGACAAGGGCGACACGACCGTCTTCACCACGATGGACCGTGAAGTGCCGGTGCAGGTGGGCGTGCCGTCGGCGTACGAGAACCGCGCCCAGTGGGCGAACGAGTTCTCCGACATCGTGGTGGAGACCGACAAGTCGATCACCGAAGGCGTGCCCAGCGGCTGCAACCCCGGCCAGGGTCAGTGAAGCCCGGTCCCACGCCGTAGGGCGGTGCGGATCAGCCGGTCCACGACCTTCGGGTATTCGAGACCCGTCGCCGCCCACATCTGCGGGAACATCGACGTCGGCGTCATCCCCGGCATGGTGTTGATCTCGTTCAGGAAGACCTCGCCGTCGGCGGTCACGAAGAAGTCCACCCGGGCCAGGCCGGCGCAGTCCAGCGCGGTGAACGTCCGCCGCGCGAACTCCTGCACCTGCCGGGTGACGTCGTGGCCGAGCGCCGCCGGAATCGTGTAACGG
>KL571205.1:52116-52382 GCA_000715855.1 Actinoplanes liguriensis | reverse complement strand
GATGTGTATAAGAGACAGGTCGTACCAGTCGGCGTCGTCCACGTGGATCTCGGCGAGCAGCGACGCCTCGGGCGCCCCGCCGGCCTCGCTCTCCAACACCCCGCACTCGATCTCCCGGCCGACTATCGCGGCCTCGACGAGCACCTTCGGGTCGATCTCCCGGGCCTTCGCGATCGCCGCCTCCAGGTCGGCCCAGTCGGTGACCTTGGTGATGCCGGTGGACGAGCCCGCCCGCGACGGCTTCACGAACACCGGCAGGCCCAGCT
>KL571205.1:51245-51868 GCA_000715855.1 Actinoplanes liguriensis | reverse complement strand
GCAGGCCCAGCCGCTCCTTGTCCGCCTCCGCGAACGAGACGCCGGCCCGCAACACCACGTACGGCCCGACCGGGATGCCCTCGGCGACCGCGAGCTTCTTCGTGAACTCCTTGTCCATGGCCGCGGCCGAGGCGAAGACGTTCGCACCCACATACGGGATCCCGGCCATCTCCAGCATGCCCTGGATCGTGCCGTCCTCCCCGTACGCCCCGTGCAGCACCGGGAAGACCACATCCACCCCGGCGAGCTCGGACACACCCTCCGCCGGATCCCGCACGATCAGCTCCGTCGCCGTCGGGTCCGCCGCCAGCACCACCGCGTTACCCGACGCGGCGGTGATCTCCGGCAGCTTCCGGTCCGCGATCGCGAGCGTCGACGGGTCCGCACCGGCCAGCACCCAGCGACCCTCACGGGTGATTCCGACCGGGACCGCCTCATACTGATCCGGGTCCAGCGCACCCAGGATGGCCCCCGCGCTCACGCAGGAAATGGCGTGCTCAGTGCTACGCCCGCCGAACACGATCGCGACACGGGTCTTCCGGGGGGTTGTCACTCTTCTCTGCGCCTCTCGCTAGCGGCCATGCCGGGGGTGACCCTACTCCTGTCTCTTATACACATCTCTG
>KL571205.1:46214-50966 GCA_000715855.1 Actinoplanes liguriensis | reverse complement strand
CGGCAGCCACTGCCAAGGCAGGGGAGACGGACAGTTCATGGGATCAGCACTCCACGTGATCGCAGGGCCGGGGCCAGGACAATTGGCCACCATGGCACACCCCCGCGCGGAACCGTGGTCGCCCGCCGAGATGGGAGCGCTGGCCCGAGCCGGCGTCCACATCCTGGTGTGCAGCGCGAGACATCGCCCCGGTGACGCGGAGAGCGCCGGGATCGAACTTGTCGACTACCCCGATCCGGACGAGAAGGCCCCGCGCAAGGAAGCCACCGAGATGGTCGCGCTCGCCACCCGGCTCGCGAACGAGGTCCGGTCAGGCCGTTTCGTGGTCACCCAGTCCAGCGCCGAACTCGGCCGGACGACCCTGCTGGCCACGATGACCCTGGCGCTGCTCGGAATCCGACCAGGGGAGGCGTTGCGCCGCATCGGCGCGACGCCCAGCCAGCCGGTCCCCCAGGACTGGCTGCACGACTTCGTCTCCCGCTGAGGACCAGGCACGCTGCCGCCGGCCAGGTTGCTTCTCTCCAGCATCTTTCGGCGGTACGGGCCAGCGGCTCCGACAACCGCAAGAAACCGGCCCCCGGCGCGGTGCCGCGACCAGGTCCCGGTGCCGGGCCGCCAGGCGACCGCCGGGCGGACCCCGGCACAGTGCCGCGACCAGATCCCGGTGCCGGCCCGCCAAGCGACCGCCGGGCGGAACCCAGCACAGTGCCGCGACCGAATCCGAGCGCCGGCCTGCCAGGCGACCGTCGGGCGGACCCCGGCTCGGTGCCGCGACCAAATCCCAGCACCGACCCGCCAAGCGACCGCCGGGTGACCGCCGGGCCGACCCGGCCAAGGAGACCCCACCCCAACCGGGGGCTTACCGCCCACCGACCATTGTCCGCCGCCGGCCCAAGATCACGTCGGGTGGCTGTGGACAACCGGCTGGTGTGGAGAACCCGCTAGGCCGCGAAGGTCTGTGGTAAAGCGCCGGCGTCCCAGAGGTGGTCGAGGTGGGCGAGGAAGCCGGTCAGGCTGCGTTCGAGGTCGCGGCGCTCGTCGGCGGGCAGGGCAGCCAGCGGATCGGAGAAGATCAGCCCCTCCGGGTGCTTGGCGCGCGTCCCGACGAACTTGCCGCACCCGGCGCACCACACGTAGCTGACCAGCGTCGGCCGGCGCGCGTTGGCCGGGGTGGTGAAGTACGCCCGCAGCCGCCGCTCGCCGCACCCCGGGCAGTCCCGCTCGCCCGGGGACAGGAAGAAGCTCTCCCCCTGGGTCAGCGCCGCCACCTCGTCGCCGCTGAAGCTGTTCCACGCTGTCATGCAGAGGCGTCCAGGGCCTGTGTGACGTCCGCGACCAGGTCGGCGGTGTCCTCGATGCCGCAGGAGAACCGCACGAACCCGGGCGCCGTGTCGTCCCCGAACTGCGCCCGCCGGTCGGCCGTGGTGTGCACGCCGCCGAACGAGGTGGCGGCGAACACCAGCCGTGCCGCCGACAGGAATCGGGCGACCCGCTCGGCGCTGCCCAGGTCGAACGCGACGATGCCGGGGATGCGCCGCATCTGCTTGGCGGCGATCTCGTACGCCGGATCGGTCTCGAGCCCCGGCCAGCGCACACCTGTCACGTCGGGGCGCCCGGCCAGCAGCGAGGCGATCGCGGCCGCGTTCTGGCTCTGCCGGGCCAGTCGCAGGTCCATCGTCGCGATCGAGCGGTGCGCGAGCCAGCAGTCGAACGCGCCGGGCACGCCGCCGGTCAGCTTCCGCCAGGTCTCGACCTTCTCCAGCAGCGCGGTGTCGCGGGCCGCGACGTACCCCAGAAGCAGATCGGAGTGCCCGGTGAGCGCCTTCGTGCCGGACGCGACGACCAGATCCGCCCCGAGCGCGAGCGGGTTCTGACCGAGCGGGGTGGCGGCGGTGTTGTCGACGGCCAGCAGCGCCCCGGCGGCGTGCGCGGCGGCGGCCAGCGCGACGATGTCGGCGACGTCCAGGCCGGGGTTCGCCGGGGTCTCCAGCATCACCAGCCGCAGGCCGGTGAAGTCCGGGTACGGCCCGGCGGTCGGCACCAGCACGCTCTCCACGCCCAGGCCGGCGAGGGCGTCGCGCGCGAACGCCCGTACCGGGAAATATCCGTCGCCGGGAAGCGCGACCCTGTCGCCTGCCTTGACCAGGGACAACAGCATCGCCGTGACAGCCGCCTGGCCGCTGGCGAAGGCCAGTGCGGCGCCTCCCTCCAGTTCGCCGATCGCGGCTTCGAGAGCTTCCCGGGTGGGCTGCTCGGTGCGGGCGTATCCGTGCGCGCCGGGCCCGGTCACCGGGTCCAGGTGGTACGGCGCGGCGAACACCGGGCCGGGCAGGAACGGCCGGCCGACCTCGGGCTCGGGCAGGCCGGCGTGAACGGATCGGGTGCCGTCGGAAAAGCTCACTCGGGCTTCATCTCCCGCGTCATCAGCAGCTTGACGGCGACCCGCGGGTCGGCGCCCTCGTGGCAGACCTTCTCCACCTGCTCGACGATCGGCATCTCCACGCCGTGCGAGCGGGCCAGGTCGCGGATGGACAGGCAGCTCTTCACGCCTTCGGCGGTCTGCCGGGTGGCGGCCTGCGCCTGCTCCAGGCTCTCGCCGCGGCCCAGGTGCTCGCCGAACATCCGGTTCCGGGCCAGCGGGGAGGAGCACGAGGCGACCAGGTCACCGAGGCCGGCGAGACCGGCGAAGGTCAGCGGGTCGGCCCCGAGCGCGACGCCGAGCCGGGCGGTCTCGGCCAGGCCGCGGGTGATCAGCGAGGCCTTGGTGTTGTCGCCGAGCCCGATCGCCGAGGCCATCCCGTACGCCAGGGCGATGACGTTCTTGGTCGCGCCGCCCAGCTCGCAGCCGAGCACGTCGTCGCTGGTGTACGGCCGGAAGTACGGCGTCGCGAGGGCGTGCTGGACCTGACGGGCGCGGTCCTCGTCGGTGCACGCGACGACGGTCGCGGTGGGCTGCTCGGCGGCGATCTCGGGCGCCAGGTTCGGCCCGGAGACGACCACGACCCGGTCCGGCGCGACGCCGGCGGTCTCCACGATGACCTCGCTCATCCGTTTGAGCGTGCCGAGCTCGATGCCCTTCATCAGCGAGACGACCGTCGCGTCGCGGCGGAAGAAGCCGGCCCAGTCGGCCAGGTTCGCCCGCAGCGTCTGGGAGGGCACCGCGATCGCGATCAGCTCGGCGCCGTCCACCGCCTCGGCGAGGTCGGTCGTCGCGGTGACCCGTGGGGAGAGCCGGATCCCGGGCAGCGAGCCCTCGTTGCCGTGCCGTTCCCGGATCTCGGCGGCGACGGTCTCGCGACGCGCCCGGATGGTCACCTCCGACCCGGCGTCGCCGAGCACCTTGGCGAACGCCGTGCCCCAGGCCCCGGATCCGATGACGGCCGCCCTCATCACGCGTCCTCCGATTTCGTGACCCGTCGCGCGGGCCGGTCGTAGAGCGCCGGCGGTTCGCCGTCGCGGATCGTGCCCAGCAGATCACGGATGCCGAGCATGATCTTCTCGGTCATCTCTTCCAGCACCTGACGGGTGGGCTCGGCGCCGGACCAGCGGCTCAGGTCGATCGGGTCGCCGGTGGTGACCGTCACGGCCGCCCGGGTGAACTTCAGCTTGTTGGTCCGCGGGTCGAAGACGCGCTGGGCGCCCCAGTTCGCGATCGGCACCACCGGGGCGCCGGTCAGCAGGGCCAGCCGGGCCGCGCCGGTCTTGCCGCGCATCGGCCACAGGTCGGGCTCGCGGGTGGTGGTGCCTTCCGGGTAGATCACCACGGCGCCGCCCTCGTCCAGCGCGGCGACCAGCGTCTCCAGCGACTTCACCGCCTCCACACTGCCCCGTTCCACCGGCACCTGCAGGGTCTTGACCAGCAGCGGCCCGACGATCGGCACCCGCCAGAGGCTGGCCTTGCCGAGGAAGCGGGGCCATCGGCCGGACTTGTAGATGTAGTGCGCCACGACCAGCGGGTCGAAGTGCGACACGTGGTTGGGGACGAGGATCACCCCACCGGACCGCGGAAGCTTGTCCTGACCGAGCCAGGTCCGCTTCGTCCAGAAAGTCATAGTGGGAATCACCAGCATCACCGCGAAACGCTGCCAGAATCCGAGCCCGCGCTGAGCCACGGCATTCCCCCGTCCCTCGTTCGGCGACCGCGTCGCCCGTCACCTGCGACGAAATCATGCCCCTTCCCAGCCCGGCGTACCAGGCAGGGGTATTGCCTGTTGCGTGCGAGACGCGGCGGGTGAGATGCGGACCATGGTGGAAAAGCGATCTCCATCTCACCGGTCGCCGGGCGTCCCGCCGCGGAGCGCGATGGCGCCGGGCGTACTGCAAACTTGCTGGGTGGTTAAGCGGCAGTGGATGACGGTCATCCCCGTGAAGGGGCTCGACGCGGCGAAGAGCCGGCTGCGGGGAGCGGTGCCCGCGGAACGGCATCCGGAGCTGGTGCTCGCGATGGTCCGCGACACGGCCACGGCTGTGTTGAGCGCCACCTCCGTCGCCGAGTTGATCGTCGTCACCGATGACCCGGTGGTGGCCGAGGCCGTCCGGGAGATCGGTGCGAAGGTCGCGCCGGATCCGGGCGCCGGGCTGAACGCCGCCCTGCGGTTCGGCGCCGACGAGGTGGCCGGCCTGTCCACGCGTCGCGCGGTCCTCACCGGGGACCTGCCGGCGCTCTGCTCCGCGGATCTCGACGCGGCCCTGAGCGCGGCGACCGGGCGCGCCTTCGTGGCGGACGCGGCCGGCACCGGCACCGTGCTGCTG
>KL571205.1:45402-45969 GCA_000715855.1 Actinoplanes liguriensis | reverse complement strand
GGCCTGCGGCAGGACGTGGACACCGCCGCCGACCTGGAGACGGTGCTCGGGCTGGGCGCGGGTGTGAGGACCCGATCACTGTTACGTGATCTCGGACTCAGCCACGCGTGCACACCGGCCGCCTGCGCCGGGTAGCGTCAGGACCATGCAGGGCACCATCGCGACCTTCGACCCGGGCACCCACCGCGGCACGCTGCTCCTCGACGACGGCTCTGAGCTGGCGTTCGGGGCGGAGGCGTTCGCCCGTTCCGGCCTGCGCCTGCTGAGGCTGGGTCAGCGTGTCTCGATCGAGGCCGAACCGGACGGACAGGTGCACCGCGTGTTAATTCCCGGAATCGCCTGAGTTGATCATCCGGTAGTTCGTTTCACGTTTCGTTCGAAGCGGCAAGAATGAACGCATGAACCCGCCCCGGACCCCCGAGACCCGCCGGCGTGGCCCGAACGGCCGCTATCTCCCCCGTCCCGAGCCTGCCGACACCGTCGCAGCAAACGAACCGGTTCAGCTCGAACCCCTGGTGGAGGTAACGGTGGCGAACATCCCCGTCGAGCCGGAGCCGATCGCGTCGG
>KL571205.1:44979-45195 GCA_000715855.1 Actinoplanes liguriensis | reverse complement strand
TCCCCGTCGAGCCGGAGCCGATCGCGTCGGAGGCGGTCGAGCTCACCGACGACGAGTACTTTCTGCCCGACGACCGGTTCCTGAACCGGGAGTTGTCCTGGCTCGACTTCAACGCGCGGGTGCTGGCGCTCGCCGAGGACCCGGGCACCCCGTTGCTGGAGCGGGCGAAGTTCCTCGCCATCTTCGCGAGCAACCTCGACGAGTTCTACATGGTCC
>KL571205.1:44151-44706 GCA_000715855.1 Actinoplanes liguriensis | reverse complement strand
GACCGTTCCCCGCTGCGCCACCAGATCGAGATGATCACCGGCCGCACGGCCGACCTGGTCACCCGGCACGCCGCGTGCTTCGCCGACGAGGTCCGGCCGAAACTGGCCGCGGAGAGCATCGAGCTGGTCAGCTGGAAGGAGCTGGACGCGCCGGAGCAGGGGCGGCTGCGCACCTACTTCCGCGAGCAGGTGTTCCCGGTTCTCACGCCACTGGCCGTGGACCCGGCGCACCCGTTCCCGTACATCTCGAGCAGGTCCTTGAATCTCGCGGTGGCGCTGCGCTATCCGGACGGCGACAACCCCGAGTTGTTCGCCCGGATCAAGGTGCCGAACAACGTGCCCCGGTTCGTGACCGTGCAGAACGACGGCCGTGGCGTGCGCTTCCTGCCCATCGAGGAATTGATCGCCAATCACCTGGACCAGCTGTTCCCGGGCATGCAGATCCTCGAGGTGCACGCGTTCCGGGTGACCCGCAACGCCGAGCTGGAGGTCGACGAGGACCGCGACGAGGACCTGTTGCAGGCCCTGGAGCGGGAGCTGGCGCAGCGCCGGTTC
>KL571205.1:41996-43902 GCA_000715855.1 Actinoplanes liguriensis | reverse complement strand
CCCGCCGGTCCGGCTCGAGGTGGCCGCCTCGATCAGCGATCACGTGCTCGACCTGCTGGTCCGCGAGCTCGACATGGACAGCCACGACGTGCTGCGGGTGCCCGGTCTGCTCGACCTGTCGGCGCTCTGGCAGGTCTTCGGCGAGTGCGACCGCGACGATCTGAAGGACCGCCCGTTCGTCCCGGCCACGCACCCGCAGCTGGCCGACGGCGAGGTGCCGCGCAGCGTGTTCAACCGGCTGCGCGAGTCGGACATCCTGGTCCACCACCCGTACCACTCGTTCTCCACCAGCGTGCAGCGCTTCATCGAGCAGGCCGCGGCGGACCCGAACGTGCTGGCCATCAAGCAGACGCTGTACCGGACGTCGGGCGACTCGCCGATCGTGGACGCGCTTGTCGACGCGGCCGCCGCGGGCAAGCAGGTGGTGGTGCTGGTCGAGGTGAAGGCCCGCTTCGACGAGGTGGCCAACATCGCCTGGGCGCGGACCCTGGAGCGGGCCGGCTGCCATGTCGTCTACGGCCTGGTCGGCCTCAAGACCCACTGCAAAACCGCTTTGGTGGTACGGCAGGAGGGCAACCAGATCCGGCGCTACTGCCACATCGGCACGGGCAACTACCACCCCAAGACCGCCCGGCTGTACGAGGACTTCGGCATGCTGACCGCCGACCCGGAGGTGGGTGCGGACGTCACCGACCTGTTCAACGTGCTCACCGGGTACAGCCGTCAGACGACGTTCCGCCGCCTGCTGGTCGCCCCGCACGGCGTCCGCAAGGGCCTGCTGGAGCGTCTGGAGGAGCAGGCCAAGATCGCCCGTTCGGGCGGTGAGGCGCTGGTCCAGTTCAAGGTGAACTCGCTGGTCGACGAGGAGACGACGGACGCGCTCTACCGCGCCTCGCAGGACGGCGTGAAGATCGACCTGATCATCCGCGGGATGTGCGCGGTGCGCCCGGGCGTGCCCGGCCTCTCGGAGAACATCCGGGTCCGCTCGATCGTCGGCCGGTTCCTGGAGCACTCGCGGATCTTCCGGTTCGGGGTCGGCGACGACGCGGAGTACTGGATGGGCTCCGCCGACCTGATGCACCGCAACCTGGACCGCCGGGTCGAGGCGCTGGTCAAGGTGACCATGTCGTCGGCCCGTGAGGAGATGCGCAACGTCCTGGAGCTGTCGATGGCCGAGGGCACCGAGGGCTGGGACCTGGACGGCGAGGGCGTCTGGCGCCGCAACGTCGGCGACCCCGGCAAGCCCCAGGTCCACCTGCAGGAGGCCCTGCTGCGTCGCGTCATCGGCAAGAAGAGCTGATGCCGGAAGCGGTGCACGCCGCGGGCGGGGTTCTCTACCGCCCCGGCGCCGGCGGCGTTCCCGAGGTCTGCCTCGTGCACCGGCCGCGGTACGACGACTGGAGCCTCCCCAAGGGCACGTACAAGCACGACGAGCCCGGGCTGGCGGCCGCGATCCGCGAGGTGGCCGAGGAGACCGGCACGGCCGGCATCCCCGAGCTCGGGCTGCCCGACGTGGCGTACCGGCTGCCCGACGGCCGGCCGAAGACGGTGCGGTACTGGTTGATGCGCGCCGACGCGGCCGGGCCGATCCAGGACACCGACGAGGTGGACAAGCTGTCCTGGCTGCCCCTGCCGGAGGCCGCGGCGCTGCTCAGCTATCCGGACGAGCGCGCGCTGCTCGTTCTGGTCTTTGATCAGCTCCGCGGGCTGCCGGTCACGTCGGTGGTGGCGATGGTCCGGCACGCGCACGCCGGCGATCGGAAGAGCTGGGACGGGCCGGACTCGCTGCGCCCGGTCAGTCCGAAAGGGGTCAAGCAGTCCGCCCGGGTGACCGAGCGGCTCGCCACGTTCCGTCCGCACCGGCTGATCGCGGCCACCCCGCTGCGTTGCACGCAGACCCTGCAGC
>KL571205.1:37187-41791 GCA_000715855.1 Actinoplanes liguriensis | reverse complement strand
GCAGCCGCTGGCCCGGGCGACCCGGCTGCCGGTGGTGGTGGACGCCGCGTTCGCCGAGCCGGAGAGCCCGGAGGGGCTGCCGGCCAAGCTGGCCGCGGCGATCGCCCGGCTCACCGAGGTGCGAGCCGCCGGCCGGGTCGTGGTGTGCAGCCAGGGCAAGCTCATGCCGCCGCTGCTGGCCGCGCTGAACCGGGACCCGGACGTGGCCGCCTACCACACCCGCAAGGGCGAGGGCTGGCTGCTCACCTGGTCCGGCGAGAAACTGCTAGGGATCTCCCGCTGGTGACCTGATCGGCCCGCCAGAACCCGATCAGGTCGCCGGTGAGCCAGCGGGCCCGCCACAGCTCGTCGCGGCGCGGCTCCCAGTCCCGGTAGGGCAGCAGCGCCACCCGCCAGGCCAGCACCCCGGCCAGATACCAGCCGTAGAGCGGGATCGTGCCGGCCAGCCCGTCCCGGGCGCGATAGGACGTCCACGGCGCGAGGGCGGCCACCGCCAGGCCGGACCAGCCACAGGTGACCAGCCAGTCCAGCACCGGCCAGCCGGTCGCCTGCTCGGCCAGGTCGCCGAGCGTCCACCCGGGCACGATCGCGACGGCGAACAGCCCTGCGGCGATGCCCGACCGGGCGACCAAACCCCTCGGTCCGCGTCCCATGCCCGGACCGTAGGCCCGGCGGCGGGTCCGCTCGTCACAAACGAAAAAGGCGTCCCCCGTACGGGTGGACGCCTTTTCCTGCGATCTCGAAGGGTCAGCGCGCCTTACGGCTGGACGCCGCACGGGCGGTCGTCGTGCTCTTCGCGCGAGCCGGCGCGGCGGCCGGTGAAACGGTCTTCTTCGACGGCGTGGCGGCCTTCTTGGTGGCCGTCGTCTTGGTGGCGGGCGCCTTCGTGGCGGTCTTCTTCGCCGCGCTCGCCGTCTTCGTCACGCTCGCCGTCTTCTTCGCGGCCGCCGGGGTGGCGGTCGTCTTCTTGGCGGTGCTCTTGGCCGGCGCGGCCTTGGTGGCCGTGGCGGTCTTGGTAGCCGTGGCGGTCTTCTTCGCCGTGGCCGTCTTGGCCGGAGCGGCCGTCTTGGTGGCCGCGGCCTTCCGCGCGGTAGTGGTCGCCTTGGCCGGAGCCGCCGCCGTCCTGGACGCGGCGGCGGTCTTCTTCGCCGTCGCGGCCTTGGCCGGCTTTCCACTGGCGACCAGTTCCCGGAAGGTGTTGCCGGGCCGGAATGCGGCGACCGACGTCTTCTTCACCTTCACCGGTTCCCCGGTTCGCGGATTCCGTGCGGTGCGCGCATTACGCGTCCGCTTCTCCCACGATCCGAAGCCGGTGAGGGAGACCTTGTCACCCTTGGCGACGGCGTTCTGCACTTCACTGATGAACGCGTCCAGCGCAGTGGTCGCCGTCTTCCTGTCGCCCAGCTTGACGGCGAGCGCCTCAATGAGCTCGGCCTTGTTCACTGTTTCCTCCCGGACGTGAGAACTGGCCCGTCGCAGGCCATTCTGCGCGCACCGTATGCCCTCTGACCTGGAGACACAAACATTCGTGGCAAAAATCCGTTGTGTCCCAACGAAATTCGCCCCCGTCGGCGACACCGACGGGGGCGAATTCACGCGAGAGTTAAAGAACGACGACCGGCTTGAAAGACGGGCGGTCCTTCTCGTACGCGCTAATCGCGTCCTCGTGCCGCAGCGTCAGTCCGATGTCGTCGAGGCCCTCCATGAGGCGCCAGCGACTGAAATCGTCGATCGGGAACGGGTATGCCGCGTCGTCCACGCGAACCACCCGCTCGCCCAGGTCGACGGTGATCTGCTTTTCCGGCTCGCTCTCCGCCAGATCCCAGAGGCTTTCCACGATCTTCTGGTCGAGCTGGACCGGCAGCAGGCCCTCCTTGAGCGCGTTGCCTCGGAAGATGTCGCCGAACCGGGCCGCGATCACCGCCTTGAAGCCCCAGTCGCGCAGCGCCCAGACGGCGTGCTGGCGGGACGACCCGGTGCCGAAGTTCGGCCCGGCGACCAGGATGGTGGCGCCGGAATGGGCCGGGTTGTGCAGCACGAAGCCCGGGTCCTCGCGCCAGGCGCTGAAGAGGCCGTCCTCGAAGCCGGTGCGGGTGACCCGCTTCAGATAGACCGCCGGGATGATCTGGTCAGTGTCCACATCGGAACGGCGCAGCGGCATGACCTTGCCGCTGTGGGTGACGAACTTGTCCATGGCTTGAAATCCCCTACTCAGAGGTCGGCGGGGGCGGCCAGCTTGCCGACCACGGCGGTGGCGGCGGCGACCTGCGGCGAGACCAGGTGGGTGCGCCCGCCCTTGCCCTGCCGGCCCTCGAAGTTGCGATTGGAGGTGGACGCTGCGCGCTGCCCGGGGCTCAGCGTGTCCGGGTTCATGCCGAGACACATCGAGCAGCCGGCGAACCGCCACTCGGCGCCGGCATCCGTGAAGATCTTGTCCAGGCCCTCGGCCTCGGCCTGCTCCCGCACCACGTACGACCCGGGGACGATCATCATGCGGACGCCGTCGGCGACCTTGTGGCCGCGGATCACGTCGGCCGCGGCCCGCAGGTCCTCCAGCCGGCCGTTGGTGCAGGAGCCGACGAAGACCACGTCGACCGGGACGTCGCGGAACGGCGTGCCCGGGGTCAGGTCCATGTACGTCAGCGCGCGCTCGGCGGCGCTGCGCTCCTGCTCGTCCAGGAAGTCCTCGGGGCTCGGCACCACGCTGTCCAGCGCCGCGCCCTGGCCCGGGTTGGTGCCCCAGGTGATGAACGGGCTGATCGAGGCGGCGTCGATGATGATCTCGGTGTCGTACTCCGCGCCCTCGTCGGTGGTGAGGGTCCTCCAGTACTCGACCGCGGCGTCCCAGTCGGCGCCCTGCGGGGCGTGCTTGCGGCCCTTGAGGTAGGCGAACGTGGTCTCGTCCGGCGCGATCATGCCGGCCTTGGCGCCCCACTCGATCGACATGTTGCAGATCGTCATCCGGCCCTCCATGGAGAGCCCGCGGATCGCCTCGCCGCGGTACTCCACGATGTGGCCGTTGCCGCCGCCGGTGCCGGTCTGCGTGATCAGCGCGAGGATCAGGTCCTTCGCGCTCACGCCCGGGCGCAGTTCGCCGACGACCGTGACGGCCATCGTCTTCGGCTTCGACTGCGGCAGCGTCTGGGTGGCGAGCACGTGCTCGACCTCGCTGGTGCCGATACCGAAGGCCAGCGCGCCGAACGCGCCGTGGGTCGCGGTGTGCGAGTCGCCACAGACGATCGTGGTGCCCGGCTGGGTCAGGCCCAGTTGCGGACCGATCACGTGCACGATGCCCTGGTTCACGTCGCCGAGCGGGCGGATCTCCACGCCGAACTCGGCACAGTTCTTGCGGAGCGTCTCGATCTGCGTACGAGAGACGGTGTCGGTGATCGTCAGAAGATCGCCGCGACGGGTGTTGAACGACGGATCCGCATACCCGGTCGGGGTGTTGTGGTCTTCCGTCGCGAGCGTGAGGTCGGTCCGTCGAACGGGCCGGCCGGCCATCCGCAGGCCGTCGAACGCCTGCGGGCTGGTGACCTCGTGCAGCAGGTGCAGGTCGATGAAGAGCAGGTCCGGCTCGCCCTCGGCCGTGCGCACCACGTGGTCATCCCAGACCTTCTCGGCCAGGGTCCTGGGTTTCCCGCTCCGGGGAGTGACTCCCACCATCTGGACATCCTAAATTCTGGAATGTATGTTTCGGCTTGTGGGACACAGTATGAGCGGCGTAGGCGTTCTCGACAAGGCGGTTGTCATTCTCGCCGCATGTGTCGACGGCGCGAGCCTGGCCGAGTTGGTCGAGCGCACCAAGCTTCCCCGGGCGACCGCACATCGCCTGGCCCAGGCCTTGGAGATCCACCGGATGCTGGTCCGGGACACGCAGGGACGGTGGCGCCCAGGCCCACGTCTGGGCGAGTTGGCGAACGCCGCACCGGACGTTCTGCTGACCGCGGCCGAGCCCCTGCTTTCCGCATTGCGGGACGCGACCGGTGAAAGCGCGCAGCTTTACTTGCGCCGGGCCGACGAGCGGATCTGCGTCGCCGCCGCCGAACGCGCCAGTGGTCTTCGCGACACCGTGCCGGTCGGCTCGGTCCTCCCGATGGTCGCCGGCTCGGCCGCACAGATCCTGCTCGCGTGGGAGCCCCCCGAGGCCGTCATGCCGCTCCTGCCGCGCTGCAAGTTCACCGGCCGCACCCTCGCCGAGGTCCGCCGCCGCGGCTGGGCGCAGAGCGTCGCCGAGCGCGAGCCGGGCGTCGCCAGCGTCTCCGCCCCGATCCGGGACCGGACCGGCCGGGTGATCGCGTCCATCTCGATAAGCGGTCCGATCGAGCGCCTCGGCCGCCGCCCCGGCGAACGCCACGCGATGGCCGTCGTCCGCGCCGGCCAGCGGCTCTCCGGCCTCTGAGCTTCACCCTCCCCCGCAATCCCCGTCCGTGCCCGATGGCCGCCAACGCGCCATCGGGCACGCGAGTTTCCGCAGACTCCGCTCCGCTCCGGGCCGCTGCCGCGCCTTCCGGCCCGCTTCGTTCGGCTTCGCCGTTTCCCGTACGCCGTAAGCCCACGCCCCGCCACGAACCCGCTCCTCCGTGAAACCGCGCCCGGCAGCC
>KL571205.1:35687-36931 GCA_000715855.1 Actinoplanes liguriensis | reverse complement strand
AACCCCCGCCGTGCACCCGCTCCTTCGTGAAACCGCGCGCCCGGCAGCCCCCAACCCGGCCGTGCGCCCGCTCCTTCGCGAGGCCACGCGCCCCGGCAGCCCCCAACCCCCCGCCGCGGACCCGCCCCTACATGAGACCGCGCCCCCGACAGCCATGCGCGAGGTCCGCTGCGGGTTCCGGCCGCCGCGCGACCCACCGTCCCGGCTGGTTCTCATGGTGGTTATTCGTGCCTCACAACCACCATGAGAACCAGCCCGAAAACCGCTACCTCGACCTGGCGCCCGGTCGTGCGCGTGCCCGGCTGGTCAGGGAGTCCAGACGGCGTTGTCGTGGGCGAAGAGAACCCGGCGCGGGTCAAGGGCGAGCAGCCGGTCCAGCCAGGCCGGCGGCAGCCCCACCCCGGCGCGACGGCCCAGGACGTCACCCGTGAACGCCGTCGCATGATCGTGACTCTGACCGGCGACGATCACGGTCCCGTCACCGGTGGCGACGATCACCGACTGGTGGCCGACGGTGTGGCCGGGCGTGGGCACGATCAACACCCCGGGCGCGATCCGTGTCTCGCCGTCCAACTCCTGAAGCACCGCGCCGGGATGGTCGACCAGCGAAGCCAGGTACTCCTCCGAGGTCCGTGCCAGCTCCAGCTCGGAGCGCTGGGCGAAGACCGGGACACCCGCCAGTGCCGCGTTGCCGCCGCAGTGGTCGAAATGCAGGTGGCAGTTGACGACGTACCGAATCTGATCGGTCCTCATCCCGGCGACCGCCAGCGCTTCGTCCACCGCAATCCGCCGTGGCCGATAGTGATCGTCGACACCAGGCGCATGTCCCATCCCGGTATCGACCAGGATCGCCCCATCAGGATGATCGATCAGGTAGCCGAGAACGGGCTCGGCCCGGGCCGCCCCGGTCCCGGTCTCCTCCGCCGGCCGCACGAAATACCCGAAGTCCACCCGCCGCACCGTGATGTCGGTCATCACCGCAGTATCCCCACGCCCGCCGGCTCCCCCACCAGAGTTCTGCGCCCAGCAGACCCCAGCCCGTCCCAACGCGCCCACCACCCACGCATGGCCGAATCCGCCGCCACTGCCCGCCGTGCTACCAACAGGCGAAACCCCGCGGATCACTCACGAACGCACTGCGGCCGCCAGAAACAACTGTGGCCCGCACCATGATCGGTGCGGGCCACAGTTTCTGGTAGTCCCGAAGGGATTCGAACCCTCGCTACCGCCGTGAGAGGGCGGCG
>KL571205.1:34907-35420 GCA_000715855.1 Actinoplanes liguriensis | reverse complement strand
GACCATAACTCCGTGTTCCACCACTCTTCCCGAGCGGCGGGCTGAACTCTATCAGCACTGTTCACGATTCCCCGCATCGCCCGCCGACCCCGATAGCCCTTCGTGACCACCCCCACATCCCCAGCCCTGCCCACCCCGGCCAACCAAGCACCCTGAGCGCCAGCCGACCACAACGAGCTGGCAACCCCGGCTGCAATTGAGGCCCGCCACGACCACGAGTGCCAGCTGACTGCGGCGAGCTGGCGGGGCGGGGCTGGAAACCCCGAGGTGCGCCAGGGCCCTTGGCGCCGGCTGAGCATCGTGGGCCGGCGGGTGGGGTTGGGGCTTGCGCTTGGGCCCCGATCCCGCCCTGGCCGCCGAGCTGGCTCTGGGCTGGGAGGAGGAGTCGGGCGGATTGGCTGGGGGTGTCAGAAAGCGAAACGGCCCACATCCGGTGGATGTGGGCCGTGATCTCTACGTAGTCCCGAAGGGATTCGAACCCTCGCTACCGCCTTGAGAGGGCGGCGTCCTAGG
>KL571205.1:32133-34622 GCA_000715855.1 Actinoplanes liguriensis | reverse complement strand
GACCAGAACAGCTTTTGCGCCGAAACGCTCCAGCGAAGCCAACCGAACCAGCGATTGACACCGCTGGGGTACCAGGACTCGAACCTAGACTAACTGGACCAGAACCAGTTGGGCTGCCAATTACCCCATACCCCATTTGGCCCTGCTTGCCGGGCCGTTGAGAACTTTACCTGACCCCCATCCCCCCGCCAAATCGGGTTACCGAAACTGGTCGGCGTGACGGCTCGCCCACTCTCGGTAGCTCATTGCGGGGCGTCCGAGCAGGTCGTGCACCGTCGATGTGGCCGGCTGCGGGGAGCTCGCCAGGGCGGCGAGGCCGTCCAGGTACCAGTCGCCGTGCTCGCCCATCACCGAGGCGAAGTGGGCGCGGGCGGCGTCCCCGGTGAGCTCGACGTAGCGCAGCGGGCGGCCCAGCGCGGCGCCGATCTCACGCACCTTCTCCTTGCGGCTGAGCGCGACCGGGCCGGTCAGCACATATGACCGGCCCATGTGCGACCCGCCCGTCCGCGGCTCGGCGAGCAGCACCCGGGCGGCCACGGCGGCGATGTCCTCCTGGGCGATCGGCGCGTTCACCACCTCGGGAAACGCGTCCAGCACGTCGTCCCCGGCGCGGATCTGCGGCGCCCACAGCAAACCGTTCGCCATGAACTCGCCCGGCTCCAGGTGTGTGAACGGCACCCCGGACGCCTCGACGCCGTCCTCGACGGCCTGCCAGTGCTCGCCCTTCGGACCGGACATGTCGACGATATGACGTACGCCGGAATCCGCAGCAAGCCGGGAGAAGGCCGCGGCGGAGGACGGAGCCGGCGCCAGATAGACCTTCTCGACGCCCGTCAGGGCGCCGGCCACGGCGGAGAGCCGGCCCAGGTGGCCGCGCACCACCTCGACCCCGGCGGGGAGCGCGGCGCGCGCGGGATCGACGGTGAGCGCCCGCACCTCGGTGGCACCGAGGGCGAGCAGCTCGTCGACGACCATCCGGCCCACGTTGGCGGTGGCGCCGGTCACCAGGATCACGGTCAGTCCAGCGCCGCTCAGTCCAGCGCCACGACGGTGTTGCGCAACTCACCGATCCCCTGCACGGTCACCGACACGGTGTCCCCCGGCTCGATCTTGCTGACGCCGGCCGGGGTGCCGGTCAGGATCACGTCGCCGGGCAGCAGCGTCATCACGTGCGACACGTAGGAGACCAGGCTCGGGATGTCGAACACCATGTCCTTGGTGCGGCCGATCTGCCGGACCTCCATGCTCTCCGGGTTGCGGCCGACCTCGCACCGCACCTCCAGGTCGCTGACGTCCAGCTCGGTCTCGATCCACGGCCCGAGCGGGCAGAACGAGTCGAACCCCTTGGCCCGGGTCCACTGCGGATCCTTGCGCTGCAGGTCACGGGCGGTGACGTCGTTGGCGCAGGTGTAGCCGAAGATCGCCTTCTCGGCGCCGGCCCGGTCGACGCGGCGGGCACCGGTGGCGCCGATCACGACGGCGAGCTCGGCCTCCTCCTCGACCTGGCTGGTCACCGACGGGATCCGGATCGCGTCGTTGGGCCCGATCACCGAGGTGGACGGCTTGATGAAGATCAGCGGCTCCTTGGGCACCTCGTTGCCCAGCTCGGCGGCGTGGTCGGCGTAGTTGCGGCCGATCCCGATCACCTTGCTGGAGAAGATCGGCGCGAGCAGCCGCACGTCCGGAAGCGCCCAGCGCTGCCCGGTGAAGGCCACCTGCTCGAACGGAAGGCTGCTGATCTCGGCCACCGTGAGGCCGGAGGCGCCGTCACCCTCGACGACGCCGAAGGACACTCCCTTGGCATGAACAAAGCGGGCGAAGCGCACGGGTTATCCCCTCTGAAGACGGACTCCCCTGAAATCTACGCCGGGTGGGACGCCGCCCCGAGCCGCGGGAACGGCTCCAGGGCGAAGACCACCTCGACCGGCACCTCGAAGTACTGACAGATGCGCAGCGCCAGGTGGAGGCTGGGACTGAACTCGCCGCGCTCCAGGTAGCCGACGGTCTGATAGTGCACACCGAGCGCGTCCGCCAGCTGCCGCCGGGAGATGCCGCGCTCGGCACGCAGCATCGCGATCCGGTTGTACGTGATCTCGCTCGCCATCAGCGCCCCACTCGGGACAGCGCCCGCTCCCGCCGTGCCTGGACGGCCGATCCGGACTCCCGGGACGCCATCCGCCGCAGCAGGATCGGGGCCAGCGCCAGGCCGAGGATCGCCCAGCCGGCCAGCACCCCGAACGTCTCCAGGTGCCGCCAGGAATGCCCGATCTCCGCCGCGGCCAGGGAATCGGGCAGGAAGACCGAACGCATGCCCAACCCTAGCCAGTACAGCGGGAAGACCTGCGCCAGGCCCTGCAGCCAGCCGGGCAGGCCGGCGATCGGATAGAAGATTCCGGAGATCGCGATCGTCCCGAAGAGCGACAGGGTCACCAGCGCCATGTTGCGCGGGTCGTCGAAGAGCGAGCCGACCGCCGCGCCCAGCGGCAGGG
>KL571205.1:31009-31880 GCA_000715855.1 Actinoplanes liguriensis | reverse complement strand
GCGGCAGGGTGGCCACGAAGCCGACCGGAATCAGCCAGAGCAGGGTGAGCCAGCCGCCGGCGTCCACCGACAGGCCGTCCACCAGGAACAGGCCGGGGACGAGCTGGATCAGGAAACCGATCAGCGTCATCCCGCCGACCAGCACGACCTTGCCGGTCAGGTAGCTGGTCATCCCGCTCGGGACGGCCTTGGCGCGCAGGAGCGTGCCGTCCTCCCGATCCACGATCAGCTGCTGCGCGGTGCTCAACAGGCCGCCCGTCACGATGCCCATGCCGAAGATGCTGGGCAGGGTGCGGGCGCCGAGGGAGAACGACGTGCCGGGGACGGTCGAGTTGCGCATGAAGAAGACCGTGCCGAGCAGCAGAACCGCGGGGAACAGGTACGCCCAGAGGTCCATGGTGGTGGTGAACGTGTGCCGGATCTCGATCCAGCCCCGCCGCACCCCCATCCCGATCGGGGTCATCGCTTGACCTCCGCCTGCTGCACGAGCTTCATGTAGGTCTCCTCCAGGCTGGACCGGCGCACCTCGAGGTCGCCGATGGCATCGCCGTACTGAAGAAAAAGCTCTCGGACGTACGCCGTGGAGTCCGCCGTGGAGTGGACGAAGCGCTGCCCGTCGCGCGTCCAGCGGATCTCGCTCTCGCCGGCCACCCGGCGGGACAGCTCGTCGGCCGAGCCGCTCGCGATGATCCGCCCGGTGGCCAGGATCAGGATCCGGTCGGCGAGTTTCTCCGCCTCGTCCAGGTCGTGGGTGGTGAGCAGCACCGTGGTGTCGGCCATGTCGGTCAGCTCGTGGATCAGCTCGTGGAACTCGCGCCGGGCCGCCGGGTCGAACCCGACCGTCGGCTCGTCCAGGAAGAGCAGCTCGGGC
>KL571205.1:27640-30777 GCA_000715855.1 Actinoplanes liguriensis | reverse complement strand
CCAGCCGGCGGCGCTGGCCACCGGAGAGCCGGGTCACCCGGGTGCGCGCGGCGGCGGTGAGGCCGACCGCGGCGAGCAGCTCGTCGACCGGCCAGGGCCGGACGATCCGCTCGGTGCTGAACGGCGCGTAGTGCAGGCCGATGTGCTCGAGCAGCTCGCGGACCTGCCACTTGCCGTGGTCGCGCCAGGACTGCAGGACCACGCCGAGCCGGGCCCGCCAGCGCTCGCCGCCGTGCTCCGGGTCGACGCCGAGCACCCGCACGTGCCCGGCCGAGCGCCGCCGGAATCCTTCGAGGATCTCGATCGTGGTGGTCTTGCCGGCGCCGTTCGGCCCGAGGAGCGCGATCACCTCGCCGGGACGCGCCGAGAAGCCGATGCCGTCGAGGACCTCCTTCGACCCGTAGCGCATCCGCAGGTCACGAACCTCGATGACCGGCTCGGCGACCAGTGGCTCGCCACCGGCGCCTTTGAGTACCGCCTCCGTCATATCCGCCACGCTATCAAATTTGTAGTAGGTGTACTACATTGCTTCGTATGGCTTCTGTCGTTGTCCTGACGCTGGGGCTGGGTCCCCGGCTGGGGTTCGCGCTGCCCGGCGCGCCCGGGCTCGGCTGGCCGGCTGCGCTCCGAAAACCTCCCATATCCGAAGAAGACGGGAATAGCGCTCCGGCCGAGCCGAAAGAACACGCCGTGGCGGACCTCATTCGCGCCTAACGGTGATCGTGTTGATCGCTTCGGCTAGATACATTGGTGCGATGGGGATCAAGCAGGTGAGGGCACTCACCACGACGCTGCCCTCGGTCACCTGGATACCCCTCGCCCGGGCGCACGCCGAGCGCGCCGACCAGATGACCGCGGGCCACCGTGGCCGCCGGGCGACGGGTGAGAAACACGCCATCGAGGATTTCCTCTACGACTACTACAACACCCGGCCGGCAATGCTGCGCCGCTGGCACCCGGGCGTCGGCGCGGGCCTGTCCTCGGCGCCGGACGGTCTGGCCGAGCACGCCGGGTGGAAGTTCTACGCGACCCACGAGGACGGCATCGTCGCCCTCGACGAGGACGCGTTCATGCACGCCCGCGGCGAGAGCGTGCGGTACATCCACGGTCTGCTCACCGCCACGGCGTCGCGCCCGGTCTTCTCCGGCTGCTTCGGCCTGCACGAGTGGGCCATGGTCTACCGCGATCCCGAGCACCGGCACCCGCTGCCGCTGCGCCTCGGCCAGTCCGAGACCGATCGGGTCGTCGAGCAGCACACGATCCGCTGCACGCACTTCGACGCGTTCCGCTTCTTCACGCCCGAGGCCGTCGGTCTCAACCGCCTGCAGCCGACCCGCGCCACCCAGGTCGACCTGGATCAGCCCGGCTGCCTGCACGCCGCGATGGATGTGCACAAGTGGGCGCAGAAGCTCGGGCCGGCCGTCCCGGGCGCGCTGGCGCTCGACTGCTTCGCCCTGGCCGGCGAGATCCGTCTGCTGGACATGCAGGCCAGCCCCTACGACCTGACGTCCTACGGGCACACGCCGGTCAAGATCGAGACCCCGGAGGGCAAGGCGGAATACGTGGGGCGTCAGCGCGAGCTGGCCCGTCGCGCCGCCGGCCTGCGCAGCCGCCTGATCCGGGTCTGCGAGGCGTTGCTCGGCGCCGAGGGCGCGGCCCGCAACCGCGAGGCCGTGGCTCCCTACAACCACCGCTGACAACCACCGACTGACCGCGGCCGGGCCGCGGTCAGTCGGTGGGGAAGTCCCGCCGGTTCCGCTTGGTCTGGCCGCGCTGCTTCTTGGCGGTGATGCGGCGCTCGACCGAGCCCTTCGTCGGCCGGGTCGCGCGGCGGGCCCGGGGCGGGGCGGCGATCGCCGACGCGACCAGCGACCCGAGGCGGGCCGCGGCGGCCTCCCGGTTCCGGAGCTGGGAGCGGTGCTCCGAGGCGGTGACGGTGAGCACACCGGAGATCAATCGGGCGCCGAGACGCTCGATCGCGCGCTCCCGCAGGGACGACGGCAGCAGGTCGGAGCCGAGCATGTCCCAGGACAGCTCGACCCGCGAGTCGGTCGTGTTCACGCCTTGGCCGCCCGGGCCACCGGAGCGGGAGAAACGCCACGAGAGCTCCGCCGCCGGGATGGTCAGGCGGTCATTCACCCGTACGTCCTCAAGCACGCCGCCCAGCATCGCACCCGGACCGGTGAGCCGCCATGGGGTTATGGATCGAACGGACCGGCGCACCCGGGCCGAAACGAAGCAATACAGGGCATGATGGTTCGGGTGACGTCCCCAACCGCACCGGTCGCCACGACCGGGTATCCGTGGCCCATCGAAACCACGCGGCTGGCGAACGGCCTGCGTGTCGTCGTCAGCGAGGACCGGACCGCTCCGGTCGTCTGCGTCAATCTCTGGTACGACGTCGGCTCGAGGCACGAACCGCCCGGCCAGACCGGTTTCGCGCACCTCTTCGAGCACCTGATGTTCGAGGGCTCACAGCACGTGAAGAAGACCGAGCACATGAAGCTCGTGCAGGGCAACGGCGGCTCGCTGAACGCCACGACCAACCCGGACCGGACGAACTACTTCGAGTCCATGCCGTCCGAGCACCTGGAGCTGGCCCTCTGGCTCGAGGCGGACCGGATGGGCGGCCTGGTGCCGGCACTGACCCAGGAGACGCTGGACAACCAGCGCGAGGTGGTGAAGAACGAGCGCCGCCAGCGGTACGACAACGTGCCGTACGGGGATGCCTGGCTGCGCCTCCTGCCGCTGCTCTACCCGGAGGGCCACCCGTATCACCACTCCACGATCGGTTCGATGGAGGATCTGAACGGGGCCGCGCTGGACACGTTCAAGGCGTTCCACGCGCAGTACTACGCGCCGAACAACTGCGTGCTCACGGTCACCGGGGACGCGTCACCGGCCGAGGTGTTCGCGCTGGCGGAGAAGTATTTCGGGGCGATCGAGCCGGTGCCGGGCATCCCCGCCGCGCCGAACGGGCACCTGGCCGGGCCGGCCACCGAGCCGGTCCGGGAGACCGTGACCGCCGCCGTCCCCGCCCCGCGGATCTACCTGTCCCACCGGACGTACCCGTTCGGCACGGCCGGCTACGACGCGGTCACCGTGCTCGCCACCGTGCTGGGCAGCGGCCGCGGCAG
>KL571205.1:25554-27413 GCA_000715855.1 Actinoplanes liguriensis | reverse complement strand
GATGTGTATAAGAGACAGGACGGCAAGCGAATCGCCCAGCCGGACTACATCGGGTCGTACGGGGTGGACCTGGCGCACGCCCCGGCCCCGCTGATCGTCACGGCCACCGCGAAGGACGGCGTGGACGTCGAGACGCTGGAGGCCGGCCTCGGCGAGGTGATGCAGAGCCTGATCGACGAGCCGGTCACCGACGAGGAGCTGAACCGGGCGAAGGCGCTGCTGACCACGAGCTGGTGGCGGCAGGTGTCCACGGTCGGCGGGCGGGCCGACACGCTGGGGCGCTACACCACCCAGTTCGGTGACCCGGCGACCGCGGGCTACCGGCTTCCGGCGTGGCAGGCGGTGACGGCGGACGACATCACCGAGGCGGCCACCCGCACCTTGCAGCCGTCCTCCCGGATCACGCTGACCTACCTGCCGGAGCAGGGGCCCGAAGAGCACGCCTCAGGAGACGCAGCATGACTCTCGTCACTACTCGCCCGGAGACCGGCACCGCCCGGCCGTACGCCTTCCCCGCCCTGCGCCGGGTCACCGCGCACGGCGGCACCGTCATCGCCGCGCACCTGCCCGGTCAGGTCCTGGCCACCGCGGTGCTGCTGCTCGACGCCAGCGCCGCCCGCGAGTCGGCGGGCCGCGAGGGCACCGCGACCGTCCTCGCGAAATCGCTGGAGGAGGGCACGAAGAAGAGAGACTCCGCGGCGTACGCGCTGGCTCTCGAAGGCCTCGGCGCCGAGCTCTCCCCGTCGGTGGACTGGGACGCGTTCCGGGTCGGCGTCTCCGCCCCCGCCCCGCAGCTGGCCGGCGCGCTCCGGCTGGCCGCCGAGGCCGCCCGCACCCCGAAACTGGACCCGGAGGACGTGATCCGGGTCCGTGACGACGAGGTGACCGCGCTGCGGATGGACTGGGCACAGCCCGGCCCGCGGGCGGACGCCGCGCTGCGCGGTGACCTGTTCGCCGCCGAGGGTCGCTACGGCCGGCCGCTGCACGGCGACCCGGCCTCGGTGGCCGCGGTGACCGTCGACGACGTCCTCGCCTTCCACGAGCAGTGGATGCTGCGCCCGGGCGTGCTGCTGGTCGCCGGTGACCTGGACGGGCTGGACCTCGCCGAGCTGGCCGAGGCCGCGTTCGCCGGCACCACCGGGCAGGCGCTGAGCCTGGACGCGCCGCTCGGCCTGACCATTCCGTCGGCGCGGCGCGTGATCCTGGTGGACCGGCCCGGGTCGGTGCAGTCCACGCTGCGGATCGGGCACCGGGCGCCGGAACGGGCCACGCCCGACTACGTGCCGATGACGCTGGCGGCGACGGTGCTCGGCGGGGCGTTCACGTCCCGGCTGAACCACCTGATCCGCGAGGTGAAGGGCTACACGTACGGGATCCGCGGCTCCTACGCGATGACCCGCCGCGCCGGCCGCTTCGAGGTGGCCGCCGGTGTGCAGACGGCGGTGACCGGGCCGGCGATCAAGGACACGCTCGGCGAGATCCGGCGCACCCAGGACGAGGGGGTCACCGAGGCGGAGCTGGCGGTGGCGCGCTCGTGGCGGGCCGGCCAGCTGTCGGTCGAGATGCAGACGCCGGGCGCGATCGCCGGGGCGCTGGCCAGCCTGGTCGTGCACGGCCTGCCGGACGACTACTACGAGACGCTCCGCAGGGAGTATCTGGAGGCGACCGTCGAGACGGTGTCCGCGGCCGCCGCGCGTCACCTCGCGGTGGACGGCCTGACCCTGGTCGTCGAGGGCGACGGCGAGAAGATCCGCGAGGAGCTCGCCGAGTTCGGGGAACTGAGCTAGCTGGCTCCGCTTCGCTCCGCGGCAAACTGTGCCTAATGGCTCCGCTTCGCTCCGCGGCAAAACGCCTTGTAA
>KL571205.1:18647-25295 GCA_000715855.1 Actinoplanes liguriensis | reverse complement strand
GCCTCCTCACCGGCGGCGTTTTGCGGGTGTGGTGGTTGGATAGCGTCGCAACTATGACGATCACCCAGGCGCTGGTTGAAAAGCGCTCTGCTCGACGGCGCCGACCTGCGGTTACGGCTCTGCTGTGGATCATGCTCGTGCCGGGGCTGGGGTGGGCGGGGTTGCGGCTCGGGGGCTGGGAGCCGGGGCGCCTGATCCAGTTGATGGCTTTCACGCCGTACGTCGCCATCGGGTCTATGATCTTGGCGATCTTGACCTTGATCCTCCGCAGGCGAGCTGCCGGTCTGGTGGCGTCGCTGATCGCCCTCGTGCTGGCGGCGTGCGTCGTGCCGCGCGCGCTGCCGGACCTCGACAGGGGGCCGGGTAGGGGCGTCGCCCTGCACGTCATGACGGCGAACATGCTGCTCGGCGGCGCGGACACGGCCGAGATCGTGCGCCTGGTCCGGGAGAACGACGTCGCCGTGCTGGCCCTGCAGGAGTTCGCGCCGAAGACCGCGGCCGGGCTGACCGCGGCCGGCCTCGACGAGCTGCTCCCCTACCACTCCCTGGCCGCCGAGCCGGGCGCGAGCGGATCCGGGTTGTATTCGCGCTTTCCCCTGGTGGATGCGGGTTCGAAGCGCAACGACGGAAGTTTCCTCCAGGCGTTCGGCACGGTCCGGGCGCCCGGTGCGGCGCCGGTCTTCGTCGAGTCGGTGCATCCGCTCGCGCCCTCCGCGCCGGACACGTTCTCCGGGTGGAACGCCGACCTGGCGAACGAGCCGCGGTCGGACGGCGGCAACCCGCGGCGGATCCTGCTCGGCGACTTCAACGCGACGCTCGACCACGGCGCGTTGCGGAAGCTGATCGCGCACGGTTACCGGGACGCGGCCGACACTGTCGGCAAGGGATGGATCGGAACCTGGGGGCCGTACGACGGCGATCTGATCCCACCGGTCATCATCGATCATGTTCTTGTCGACGAGCAGATCGGAGTACGGAACGTGTCCGTGCACGCGGTGAAGGACTCGGACCACCGCTCGGTGGTCGCCGAACTGACCCTCCCGGCGGCGTCATGAGCGTCACCATCCGCCCGCTGACCCTGGACGACGTGCCCGCGCTGACCGAGGTACTGGTCGCGAACCGGGACTACCTCGCCCCGTGGGACCCGATCCGCGACGACAGCTTCTACACCGTGGACGGGCAGCGCAAGATCATCTCCGACGTGCTGCGCGGGGGCGGCTCGTTGCCGCACGTGATCCTGGTGGACGGCAAGCCGGCCGGCCGGGTCAACCTGAACAACCTGGTCCGCGGCCCGTTCCAGTCCTCCAGCATGGGCTACTGGGTGTCCGAGGCGCACGCCGGCAAGGGTGTCGCCTCCTACGCGGTGGCCGAGCTGCTGCGGCTCGCGTTCACCGACTACGACCTGCACCGGGTCGAGGCGGGCACGCTGCTGAACAACGAGCGGTCCCAGCGGGTGCTGGTCAAGAACGGGTTCGAGCGGTTCGGGATGGCGCCGCGCTACCTCAAGATCGCCGGCGAGTGGCAGGACCACTACCTGTTCCAGATCGTCGCGGAAAACTGGCTGGCCCGGCAGAACGACCGGGCCTAGTCTCTGCGGCATGCACAGCAGCGCGTTCACGACCACGCCGGGACACCCCGGCGTCGAGTCGCGCTGACTTCACGACCCCGGGCGATCGCTCGGGGTCCGGGTCGGTCGCGCGGGGTCCTCATCGAGGGGACCTGCCATGATCGACCACCGCAAACTCGGGCGCGAGCTCGACCTCTTCGACTCCGATCCGCTGATCGGCGCGGGGCTGCCGTTCTGGCTCCCGGCCGGCGCCGCCGCGCGCCGCGAGGTCGAGTCGTACCTCTACGAGCTCGAACGCCGCAACGGCTACCAGCACGTCTACTCCCCCGTGCTGGGCAAACGCCAGATGTTCGAGCTCTCCGGGCACCTGGCGAACTTCTCCGGCGACATGTTCCCACCGATGCCGGTCGGCGACGACGAGCTGATGCTGCGGCCGAGCCTGTGCCCGCATCACGCGCTCATCTTCAAGGCGCGGCAACGGTCGTACCGCGAAATGCCCTTGCGAATCGCCGAACTGGGACAGATGTATCGCCAGGAGCGCTCCGGCGTGCTCGGCGGTCTTTCCCGGGTCCGCTCGATCGCCCTCAACGACTCGCACATCTTCTGCCCGCCCTCCGAAGCCGCGGCGGAGGTCGCCGGCGTGCTGCGGCTGATGCGGGAATCGCATGCGGCGCTCGGCCTGCGGCCCGCGAGCTATCAGCTCTCGCTGCGCGGGCCGGACAAGAAATACGGCGGCGACGACGAGAGCTGGGCGCAATCGGAGGCCTTGCTGCGGGGCGCGCTCTCCGACGCTTCGATTCAGTACGTCGTGAAGACCGGAGAAGCCGCGTTCTACGGCCCCAAGATCGACGTGCAGGTGGCCGATGCCGCCGGACGGGAATGGACCATCGCCACCGTCCAGATCGACTTCCACCAGCCGGAGCGATTCGACCTGACCTACATCGACGCGTCCGGCGCCAAGGCCCGCCCGGTGATGGTGCACCGGAGTCTGGCCGGGTCGATGGAACGGCTGTTCGGGCAGCTCATCGAGGAGCACGAGGGGGCGTTCCCGGTCTGGTACGCCCCGGTCCAGCTCGCCGTCCTGCCCGTCGGCGTCGAGTCGTCGTTCGCGGCCTCGGCGGTCGCCGCCGGACTGCGCGCCGTCGAATTCCGGGACGGCTCGCTCGGGGCCCGGATCCGGGCGGCGGCGAAGGTCCCGTACATCGCGGTGATCGGCGCCCGGGAGGAAGGCCTGGTCTCACTGCGGCTGCGGGGTGGACGTCAGCTCGACCCCATGCCGGAGGCGGAGGCGATCGCACTGATCAGCGCGGTCGCCGCCGCCCGGTGATTGCCGCCGGTGAGTTGGTAGCCGGTTTGTCGACGCCCGCGGGGTTTGCGGGTGGCGGGAAACCGACTGCCAACTCACCGGTTACCAGGCAATCACCCGCGGAGCGAAGCGGAGCAATCAGGCTCAGCTCATCTCAGCTCTTGCTCAACCCATAGGTGAGGGCGTCGACCAGGGCCGTCCAGCTCGCCTCGACGATGTTCTCGTGCACGCCGACCGTGGTCCACTCGCGCTGGTGGTCACCGGTCTCCAGCAGGACGCGGGTGATCGCGTTGGTGCCGTGGGTGCCCTCCAGGATCCGTACCTTGAAGTCGGTCAGCTCGAACGACTTCAGCGCCGGATAGTGGTTGGAGAGCGCGCTGCGCAGGGCCTCGTCGAGCGCGTTGACCGGGCCGACACCCTCGGCGGTCGCGATCACCCGCTCACCCTTGACCCGGACCTTGACGGTCGCCTCGGAGATCACCTTGTCGTCCTCGCGGTGCTCGACCAGCACCCGCCACGACTCCAGCGTGAACGGCCGGGTGACCTCGTCGCCCGGCAGCTCATCGCGCACGAGCAGCTCGAACGAGGCGTCGGCGGCCTCGAACGACCAGCCCTCGGCCTCCAGGTCCTTGACCCGCTGGGTGACGGTGGAGAGGGTGTCCGGATGGCCGGCCAGGTCGATGCCGAGTTCACGGCTCTTGAGCTCGATGCTGGCCCGGCCGGCCATCTCGGTCACCAGGATCCGCATGTCGTTGCCGACAACCGACGGGTCGACGTGGTTGTACAGCAGCGGATCCACCTTGATCGCACTCGCGTGCAGGCCCGCCTTGTGAGCGAACGCCGCGGCCCCGACATAGGCCTGGTGGGTGTCGGGGGCGATATTGGCGATCTCGGCGAGCGCGGTCGAGACCCGCGTCGCCTTCTCCAGGCATCCGTCCGGTAGGACCTTCAGCCCGAGCTTGAGTTGCAGGTTGCTGACCACCGCGAACAGGTCGGCGTTGCCGGGGCGCTCGCCGTAGCCGTTCGCGGTGCACTGGAAGTGCCTCACCCCGGCCTCGACCGCGGCGACCGTGTTCGCGACCGCGCATGCGGTGTCGTTCTGGCAGTGGATGCCGAGCCGGTCGGCGCTCACCCCGGTGCGCTCGACCACCTCGTTGATCGCCTTGGTGATCATCGAGGGGAGCATGCCGCCGTTGGTGTCGCACATGATCACGCGCTCGGCGCCGGCGTCGATCGCGGCCGACACCACGCTCGCCGTGTACTCCGGGTCGAACCGGAAGCCGTCGAAGAAGTGCTCGCAGTCCACGAACGCGCGGCGCCCGTTCGCGACCAGGTGCTGGACCGTGTCCCGGACCATCGCCAGGTTCTCCTCCGGCGTGGTGCGCAGCGCCCGCTCCACGTGCCGGACGTCCGACTTGGCGACCACGCAGACCACCGGGGTGCCCGCGTCCAGCAGCGCCTTGACCTGCGCGTCCCCGGCGACGTCGACATTGGCCTTGCGGGTCGACCCGAACGCGACCAGGACCGCGTGTTTCAACTCCAGCTCGGTCTTCGCGCGTTCGAAGAACTCGGTGTCCTTGGGCATGGCGCCCGGCCAGCCACCCTCGATGAAACCGACGCCGAACTCGTCCAGCAGCCGGGCGACGGCGAGCTTGTCGGCGACCGTGTAGCTGATTCCCTCGCGCTGCCCACCATCGCGCAGCGTCGTGTCGAACACCTGGTAGTCCATCGGGGAGGTCCTTTCAGTCGGTCACCCACACAGCAACAAAAAGACCCCCCGCGGATGCGGGAGGTCTGCGCGTCGGCGAAGTCGTCAGCCGGCGCGCTAGGTGCGAATAATCAGCACGAGGTGGGTCACGGTTCGTAGCATGCCACGCGCACACACCGTGAGACGAAAAAACCCACAACTTGAGACGTACGAGGCACCGCCCGCCCGTCACAGCGTCGGAGGCACGACCGTCATGCGAGGTCAGGGGTGGCTTTGCGGGCGCCGGCGCGCTCCAGGAACTCCTCCGCGCCGGGGCCGGTCAGCATCGGGTGCAGCCGGGTCAGCCACGCGATGTGCGACGCGACCGCCGCCGCCGGAGGGTGAGCGCGGACGTCCTGACGCACACCCAGCCCGGAGCCGGCCACGATCTCCTCCAGCCACCCGTGCAGGACGCCACCGGCCACGATCAACCGGACGGACACCGACACGGCGCCGTCCCCCGGGTCGAGCATCCAGTCGTAGCTCAGCCGGTCCCCGCGATATTCGAGCGACGGCAGGACGGTGTCGTCCTCGGCCGGGTCGTCGAGACCCCAGCCGAGGGCGACCGGTCCGAACTGCCGCCGCACCTCGCCGGCGAACGTCCCCGGCGTCGGCGACCGCTCAGCCGGGCGGCTCACAGGCTCACCTGACGAGGTACCGATCGAGCATGGATACCGCCTTGTCCGTGGGAAAGCGAAGTCACCTCACGACCGATCCGCGCCGGCGAACCGCTGCGAGCTCGGTCCGGACAGCTCGCCCGCCCTGCACGTGATCGACCTCTGAGACGGCCGCCCTCCGGGGTCGTGCCATCGACCCCGGAGGATAGGTTGGGCACGTGGTTGCTGAACAGTACTCGCGAAATCTCGGCTTCTCCGCGACCTACAACTTCCGCGACGTCGGTGGCTACACCGGCCTCGACGGTCGCACCGTCCGATGGCGACGGCTCTTCCGGGCCGACTCGCTGCACCGCATCGGCGAGGCCGACACCGCCGCATTCACCGCCCTCGGCATCCGGACCGTCATCGACCTGCGCCGGCCGTTCGAGGTCGACAAGTTCGGCCGCGTCCACGAAAGGTACGGGCTCGACTATCGCAATCTGGTCATCAACCACATCGACTGGGACGGCATCGCCCACCCCGAAGGCACGGTGCACGAGCGCTGGCTCGCCGACCGCTACCTGAACTTCGCCGAGGACGGGCGCGAGGGCATCCTCGAGTCGCTGCGCCTGATCGCCGACCCGGCCGCCGCGCCGGTCGTCGTGCACTGCATGGCCGGCAAGGACCGGACCGGCACGATCTGCGCGCTGACGTTGTCCCTGCTCGGCGTCTCCGACGCGGACATCGCCGAGGATTACGCGCTCACCACCGACGCGATGGCGCCCCTGACCGAATACCTTTTGAAGACCGACCCCGATGCCGTACGCGGCAATGAGCACATGTTCGACTCCCCGCCCGCCGCGATGCTGATGTTCCTCGACGACCTGCGTGCCCTGCACGGCTCCGTCGAGAACTACGTGCGCGACCTCGGCCTCACCGACGCCGAACTAACCGCGATGCGCCACCACCTGCTGGAGGCCTGAGCGACGCCACGGTCACCTGCGCCTGGGCGAACGCGGGTGACCGGCTGGCCCCTAGCTGTCCGAACCGCTGTGGAGGGCCAGGTCACCGGCTTTGTCGACGACAACGGCCTGCTGGATCAGGAGAGCCAGCCGGTCATGATCAGCGCAGGCGATCAGCTCCGCGCGGAACCCTTCCGGCGCCTCCATCCCGCGAGCCTCAAGGATCGCAAGCACCACCTCGGCCATGCCCTTGGCCTTGCCCGCCGCGAAGTGACGCCGAGCAAACTCGCTCTGATAGCGATGACTCTCAGTGGTCATGAACTCCCCAGGTGTTCCGAGCCGCCGACAGCAATGCACAAACGCTAGCCACCTTGTCGCGCGTGAATCAGTCGCTCGACAGAGTGCACTTCGCGTCACGGGTGGGCGCTGACCGGCCGTACCGGGAAGCTGTCTCTTATACACATCTCTGA
>KL571205.1:13723-18458 GCA_000715855.1 Actinoplanes liguriensis | reverse complement strand
AGAGATGTGTATAAGAGACAGTGTCGTCGGCGCGGCCGCGCTGGATGTCGACGAGCTCCTTGCGGATGCCCATCGTGACCTCGCCCGGGCCGCCGTCGGCGATGGTGAAGTCGCCGTCCAGGCTCTTGATCGTGCCGATCGGCGTGATCACCGCCGCGGTGCCGCAGGCGAACGCCTCGCGGACGCGGCCCGAGGCAGCGCCGTCCCGCCACTCCGCCAGGCTGATCGCGCGTTCCTCGACGCGGCGGCCGGCCCGCTCGGCCAGCTTGATCACCGAGTCGCGGGTGATGCCGGGCAGGATCGTGCCGGTCAGCGGCGGGGTGACCAGGGTGCCGTCGTCGAGGACGAGGAAGACGTTCATCCCGCCGAGCTCGTCGATGTACTTGCGCTCCACCGCGTCCAGGTAGACCACCTGGTCGCAGCCGTGCTCGATGGCCTCGGCCTGCGCGGAGAGCCCGGCCGCGTAGTTGCCGCCGCACTTGGCCGCGCCGGTGCCGCCGGGGGCCGCCCGGGTGTAGTCGGGGGTGACCCAGACCGAGACCGGCTTGACGCCGCCGGAGAAGTACGGCCCGACCGGGGACGCGATGACCAGGTACAGGTATTCCAGCGACGGGCGCACACCGAGGAAGACCTCGCTGGCGTAGGCGAACGGCCGCAGGTAGAGGCTGCCGTCCTCACCCTCGGGGATCCACTGCCGGTCGATCGAGATGATCTCGTGCAGCGACTTGAGGAAGATCTCCTCCGGCAGTTGCGGCATCGCCATCCGCTGAGCGGACTGGGCGAAGCGCGCGGCGTTCGCCTCCGGGCGGAACATCGCGACACCGCCGTCGGGCAGCGTGTACGCCTTCAGACCCTCGAAGATCTCCTGCGCGTAGTGCAGCACGGCGCTGGCCGGATCCATCGGGATCGGCGCGCGCGCCTCGACGCGGGGCTCATACCACCCCTTGCCGTCGGCGTAACGCACGGTGACCATGTGGTCCGTGAAGATCCGGCCGAATCCGGGGTTCGCCAGCATCGCGGCACGCTCGGCGTCCGACACGGGCGCCTGATGCGGACGGATCTCGAAATCGAGGCTGTCACCACCGCTCATGACAAGGGGACCTGCTTTCTGCGGAAAATAAGCATGCGAGGGGCACCCGTGGTGCGCCCATGAATCTACCCCGAACGGTCGTTAAAACCACGACCGCCGAGGCTTCGTGAATCGAACCGATGCGCCGGTCAGGCGGCTACCGACCGGTAGCCTGTCTCTTATACACATGACAGTGAGGTGGCCGTGGGTCAGACGGCGGCGGCGACGCGGTCGCCGACCTCGGCGGTACGCAGCGGCGCGCCCGGCGTGCGGGACGCGACCTCGGCCGCGACCGCCTCGGTTACTCGCGCCGCCTCGGCGTGGTTGCCCAGGTGCTCCAGCAGCAGCGCCGCGGAGAGGATGGCCGCGGCCGGGTCGGCGATGCCCTGGCCGGCGATGTCCGGCGCGGAGCCGTGCCTGTCTCTTATACACATCGCCATGCCGATGCCACCGGTGACGGCGGCGGCGATGTCGGTGAGGATGTCGCCGAACAGGTTGTCGGTGACGACCACGTCGAAGCGCTGCGGGTTGCTGACCATGAACATGCTGGCCGCGTCGATGTGCTGGTACTCCGTGGTCACGTCGGGGAACTCGGCGGCGACCGCGGTGAACGTGCGGGACCACAGGTTGCCGGCGTGGGTGAGCACGTTCGTCTTGTGGACCAGGGTCAGGTGCTTGCGGTCGCGGCGGCGGGCACGGTCGAACGCGTCCCGGACCACCCGCTCGACGCCGTACCGCGTGTTCAGGCTCTCCTCGGTGGCGATCTCGGCGGGGGTGTCCCGGTGCAGGACGCCACCGGCGCCGACGTAGAGGCCCTCGGTGCCCTCGCGGACCACGACCATGTCGATCTCACCGGGCTTCACACCCGCGAGCGGGCTGGTGGTGCCGGGCCAGAGCTTGGACGGGCGCAGATTCACATACTGATCGAAGTCGAACCGCAGCTTCAGCAGCAGGCCGCGCTCCAGGACGCCCGGCGGCACGCTCGGGTCGCCGATCGCGCCGAGCAGGATCGCGTCGTGGCCGGCCAGCTCGTCCTGGACGGACTGCGGCAGGACCTCGCCGGTGCGGTGGTAGAGGCGGGCGCCGAGGTCGTACTCGTTGTAGGTGACACCCGGCAGGACCGCGTCGATCACCTTGCGCGCCTGCGCGGTCACTTCGGTTCCGATGCCGTCGCCGGCCACCACCGCGATCCGCGCCACGCTCACGATTCGACTCCCCTGCCCCGTCCGGATAAACAACACACACCGTAACGCGGCTTCCCGAAACCCGGAACGCCGGTCTCAAATTTTGAACCTCGGAGGAAACGAACAGCCCCCGGATCGCGGCAAACGATCACGGGGGCTGCTGCGACGAGTACGCGTGGCTCGGTCCCGCCGAATTCCCGGTCGCGCGGCCCGCGGCGGACTCCGTCACCCGAAGACGAAACCACCCAGGACGTGCGGCCGGGACCAACGCTAGCGATGCGGACTAAAGACGCGCAAGACGCATCCCCGCGTGTCGGCCCACGGGTTCTCACCGTTGGGCCGCGGTGATGGCACCATGCGCCGGTGAGTTTCGACCTAGTGGTGTGGGCGATGGACCCCGCGGCGGCGCCGGACGAGGTGCGGGCCGCCAACGCGCGGTGCGCCGAAGGCGTACATCCGCAACGGCCGGCCGACCCCCGCGTCGTCGCCTTCTATGACGCACTGACCAGCAGTTACCCCGATCGGGGGCCACGGGCGACAGCGCCCGGGTCGCCGTGGGCCAGCTCGCCGCTGCACGCCGCGGCGGATCACATCCAGATGCGGCTGGACGAGAACTGCCCGGACGCGGTGCTGGAGACGATCGAGCGGCTGGCCGCAGAGCTGAACCTGGACCTCCTCGACCTCCAGGACGGCACCGTCTACCAGCCGCCCGTCCGAGCACGCTGACGCCCGCCGCGATCCGGAAATTCACGATCAAATTCCAGGATTGCGACGGTACGGCGGCAGCGGCGCGCCCCGGTCAGTCGGCGCGCAGGTCGACCACGGCCGAACTCGACGAGCCGATCTCCGCGGCGACACTGGCCAGCAGGTCGGGGTCGACCGACGAGTCCACGGTCAGCGTCATCAGCGCCTCCCCGCCGGCCGCCAGCCGGGCCACCTGCATCGCCGCGATGTTGACCCCGGCCCGGCCCAGCGTGGTGCCGATCCGCCCGACCACACCCGGACGATCCCGGTAGCGGAGGAACAGCAGCACCCCGTCGGCCGGCAGGTCCAGCTCGAAGCCGTCCACCTCGACCAGCTTCGTGCCGGCCCCGGCCACCGCGATGGTGCGCCCGTCGGCGAGGGCGCCGCGCACCACGATCAGGCTCGCGTGCTCGCCGGCGTCCTCCGACGTCGCCAGCTCCACCGCGACACCCTTGTCGGCGGCCAGTTGCGGCGCGTTCACGTAGGTGACCCGCTCCTCGGTGATCGAGGTGAACAGTCCCTTCGTGGTGGCCAGCCCGAGCACCCCGACGTCGTGCGTGGCGACCTCGCCGCGCACCTCGACGGTCATCCGGGCGGCCACTCCACCGGCGACCGCCGTGAACACGCGCCCGAGGCGCTCCCGGCCGTACGTCCTCGTCCACCGCCCCACCGGCCCGCACGTTCACCGCCTCGGGCACGAACTCGCCGCGCAACGCCAGCCGAACGCTGCGCGCCACGGCCAGCCCGGCCTTGTCCTGCGCCTCGACCGTCGACGCGCCCAGGTGCGGGGTGACCGTCACGGTGTCGAAGGCGAACAGGGGTGACTCGGTCAGCGGCTCGGTCTCGAAGACGTCCAGCCCCGCGCCCGCCACCCGGCCGTCGGCGATCGCCTCGGCCAGCGCGCGCTCGTCGACCAGGCCGCCGCGGGCCGCGTTCACGATGCGTACGCCGGGTTTGACGGTGGCCAGCTCCTTCTCGCCGATCAGGCCGACCGTCTCCGGGGTGCGCGGCAGGTGCACCGAGATGAAGTCGCTCTCCCGGATGAGCTCGTCCAGTCCGACCAGCCGGACACCGAGTTGCGCGGCCCGGGCCGGCTGCACGTACGGGTCGTACGCGATCAGATCGGTCCCGAAAGCGGCCATCCGCTGGGCCACGAGCACACCGATGCGGCCCAGCCCGACCACCCCGACGGTCTTGCCGTGCACCTCCACGCCGGTGTACGCCGAGCGGTGCCACTTACCGGCCTTGAGCGCCGCGCTGGCGCTGGCGGTATGCCGTGCCGTGGTCAGCAGCAGCGCCACCGCCTGTTCCGCGGCCGAGATGATGTTGCTGGTGGGCGCGTTCACCACCAGCACCCCGCGCGCGGTCGCCGCGGGGATGTCGACGTTGTCGAGCCCGACCCCGGCCCGCGCCACGACGCGCAGGTGAGGTGCGGAACTCAGGGCCTCGGCGTCGATCCGGGTAGCGCTCCGGACGATCACCGCCTCGGCCTCTCGCAGGGCGTTCAGCAGCGCGGGCCGGTCCGTGCCGTCCACCGTACGGACGTCGTAGTCCGTGGTGAGCACATCGATCGCGGCGGGCGCCAACTCCTCGGTTACCAGGACGACGGAAGTCATGGACTCTCCATCCAGGTTCGTCGGCATTGACGGACCCAAATGGTACGGAGCTTCGACGACTGTGGTTCAGTTCACTCACGGAATCGAGGGTTTCCGGAACCAACAGCGGACAGTGAGGTAAT
>KL571205.1:8336-13485 GCA_000715855.1 Actinoplanes liguriensis | reverse complement strand
CAGTGAGGTAATCTCAGCGACTTTCGGATAGATAGCGGTATTCGAAGTGCGTGAGGTGGAGTGCCGCGGCGACGACATCACCGATTCTTGACGGGCTGATGGTGCTGTGCCGGAGTGTTTTCCAGCGGCCGGTCAGCATGGCGAAGCCCCGCTCGCCTTGCCAGCGCAGGCCGCGTAAGAGCCGGTTCACCGTTCGGTTGGCGATGGCGAGGGGTTTGCCGTCGGCGGGTTGCCGGGCCGGGGTCTTGATGCCGTGACCTGCGCCTTCGTAACCGGCGTCGGCGAGAGCGGGCAGGTCGAGTTCGGCGGCTGCCCAGTTGAGTGAGGCCGTGATGCCGAGTTCCCGGGCGCAGCTCAGGTCGTGAAGATGGCCTGGCATCGCCTCGGCGGTCCAGATCGGAAGTCCATCCGGGTTGATGATCGCTTGGATGTTGGCGCCGAAGTCGCGGTGCTTTCCCGAGTACCAGGTGTCGATCGTTTTGCCTTTGACGCTGGTGGTGGTCGCAGCCAGGCGATCGCTGTCGAACAACTTGCCGTCGAGGATCACGAACGCCCAGCCGTCATCGGCGGCGCGGCGCAGAGCGGCGTGCAGGTCGGGTCGTTGCGCGGCCAGAACCGTGATCCCTTCGGCGATGTAGCGGTACGCGGTCGCCCGGGAGACCCCGAAGCTGGCGCCGAGTAGGGCGGTGTCCTCGGCCTTGCGGAACCAGATCAGGATCATCAGTGCCTGGTGGTAGCAGGTCAGGGCCCGTGTCCGGCGGCGCGTCCCCAGTAGCCGGCGGTGATCCGTCAGGAGCCGGGCGAGGTGACGCACGAGTTCCCTGGGCACGTCGAGCATGGCAAGATAACCGATCACGTGGAGCCCTCTCGAAGACCTGTATCTGTCGCAAGAACATGTCTATCGATGGCTCCACGCCTATATCCAGGACTGTCTGGCCTGTCCCGGTATGCCCGTGTCGATCAGGTCACGCTCATTCCTCTCGTTGAGATCACCTCAGTGGGTCGCGAATGAGGGCAACAACGACCTCCGCGGCTCCGGATCTCTGGCCGACTCCGCAGACAGGGGTGCCCTGCCAGTACATCCATCATCAGGAACTCCCCGCCCGGCGATTGACGCGGTTTGCTGATAACCAGCGTTCGGCCCGACCGCAGCGCGACCCGCCGAGCCACCGGCCGAAAGCGCATGCCCGACGGCAGTCCGCCACATTCCCCGCAAGACGAGAAGGAACCGACGAACAATGACAACGAAACAAGAAACCGCCCGGCGTAAGACGGTGCTTTCCCTCGTACTCGCCGTTGCGTTGCTGGCGGCCGCATTCTCGTTCGCCCAGCCGAGCCAAGCCCATCGCGACTCGTCGCCCCTGGTGGGCGGATGGCGCATGACCTCCTTGGAGGCCGGAACCCCGGGCGCCCTGCGACCCGTGCCGTACTCCGGCCAGATCATCTTCACCAAGTCCGGCACTATGTCGGTGCAGGCCATGAACCCCGACGCGAACGCTCCGGACACTCCGTACACGATCAACGGATACGAAGCCTTCTACGGGACTGTCGCCGTCAACAAGGCCGCCGGCACGTTCGTCGTGACCGTCGAGTCGTCGGCGGTGCGCAACCTCATCGGACAGCGCCTGACGCGCGTCTTCAAGGTCTCCGGTGACCGGCTGGTCCTCACGCCGACGGACCCGGCAGAAGGCTGGCGCGTCACCTACAAGCGGTTCTGACCGCAGCAGGGCGGCGCGTCACCGACCAGCGCGCGTGATCGGAGAAGGCCCCGCCCGGCAGCGGGGCCCTGTTCACCGAGCGGTAACTGCCGGATCAGCGCACACCGCACAGTGGAGCGGCGTGCCATGGCTGTGCAGCGATCCAGTCATGTCACAGGGAAAGCGCTCCCGATCGACACCGGCTATGTCACCTGATCCCGACACGATCGGCGAGCAACGAACGGAGCAGTGACCCGCATGACCGAGATGACCAGACGCACACTCCTACGTTCCGCGACCGCACTCAGCGCGGGATTCCTGGCCGCCTGCACCACCCCTCGGGTGCGGGAGGCCACACCGAATTCGGCACTTACGACCTCGGGACCCGCCCGGACCGACGGCAGTCACCGGGCGCCCCAAGGGGAGTTGTACGGGGTGGGTGTCTACAACACACAACAGGTCGCGGACGAGATGCGCTACATCGAGCAGAACATCCGGCCACTCACCGGCGGCAATGCCAAGCGGATCCTCATCACCGGTTCCACCGCCGGCGTCGGCCAGCTCGCCGCCGCCTACTTCCTCCGGCGCGGACACACCGTCGTCGCGCACGCACGCAACGCGCAGCGTGAGGCGGACGTCCGCCGCGATCTCCCCAAGCTCGAGGCCGTCGTCGTCGGTGACCTGCTGAATCTGGAGGAGACCCGGGCGCTGACCGAGCACATCAACGCACTGGGAGCCTTCGACGTCATCATCCACAACGCCGGCGAGTACGGCCTGCCCACCGAGCAGATTCTCAACGCCAACTCGCTGTCGCCGTACCTGTTGACCGCTCTGGTCGATGCTCCAAGCGAGCAGATGATGTACCTCAGCTCCGATCTGCACCTGAGCGGCAACCTCAAAGTCGACGAGCTGCGCTCCGGCGGAACGAACATCACCTACGACGACAGCAAACTCCACATGGCAACGCTCGCCACGGGGGTGGCCCGGCGGCGCCCCGAGCTGCGGGTCAACGCGGTCGCGCCCGGCTGGGTACCCACGATCATGGGATTTCACAACGGCCCGCACGCCCCTGACGACCTCCGCGAAAGCTACATGACCCAGGTTCTTCTGGCCGAAGACACCTACCCGGGAGGCCAAGTCACCGGGCAATTCCTCTTCCAGAGACAACCTGAGGATCGCGTTCACCCCGGCGTGTACGACGAAGCGGCGCAGGACGCCCTGCTCTCCGCCTTCGCCGAACGCACGGGGGTACCGCTCAGCTGAGAGCGATCCAACCCCTGCAGAAGACAACGCCCCGTCAGCCCCAGGGACTCCCGTCCCCAGCGAGAAGGGGTCCGTCATGCGGACCCCTCGAAACTTGCCGAGAGGATCGACTCACATGCGCTTCGAAACAAGCACCCGCCTGGGCAGGCTACCGGCGGCGTTCCTCGCCGTCGCTGTGACGCTCATCGGGGCCCCTGCCAATCCCGCGCAGGCCCACCACGGATTCGACGACTTCGACACCGATCGCCTCTACTACATCTCGGGCGCCGTCTCGGACGTTCGCTGGGGCGACCCGCACTCCTACTTCAATCTCACTCTGGAAAGCGATCGCCCCGCGGACACGCCCGAACTGGTCCTACCCGAGCAGTTGCAGGCTCCGGAAGACAGTGGCCCTATTAACGACGCCCCGTCGTACAACGGCTCTCACGACGAGCTGGAGGTTGTCATCGCGCCGCCGGCCTACACCGGAATGTGGGGCCTCGACCGCCCGCTCGCCGACGGCGAGCGGGTCGAAGCGGTCGGCTACATCGGCAGGAGTCACGACGACGAGTTCCGTCCGGTCGTGTTCTGGTTCGAGGACGGCAAGCCGGTCAACCAGGTACTCGGCAGCGAACTGCCGGCCAGGCCGCTGCCGGTCCCGTACCCCGAGAGCGACGCATCGACAGCCGACCGGAACCAGGATGCGACTGCTGCCGCGGAGAACGCCGATGGTACGTCGCCTCTGCTGGTGTGGGGCACGGTCGGCGTTGTCCTGCTGATCGGCGTGGTGGGCGCGACGCTGTACCTGCGGGCACGCTCGCGCCGAGCGTGAGAGCGCTCGTCATGGACAACCTTTTCTCCTGGCTCCAGGACGGCCTGCTCGCCGAAACGATCCGGGGCACGGCCTACCTGTATCCGCTGCTTGGCAGCCTTCACATCATCGGCATCGCCCTGCTCATCGGCCCGGCCGCGGCCTTCGATCTTCGACTGCTGGGGCTCGGCCAGCAGAAGTTGCGGGTGACCACCCTCGGCGGCTATCTGCTCCCGCTCTCGCGCCTCGGGTTCGTGATCGCGGCGGTCACCGGCGTCCTCATGTTCTTGCCCGGCGCGAGCGTCGTTGCGGAACGGGGCAGCGCTCCGTGGAAGCTCGGCCTCCTGCTGATCGCGGGCCTGAACGTCCTGATCTTCCACAGGCGCACCTACCGCAGTGTGGCTGACTGGGACCTGGGCGAACGCACGCCTCCTCCCGCCCGGACCGCCGCAGTCGTCTCCTTGACATCGTGGATGGGAGTCACAGTAGCGGGCAGTCTCCTGGCCTACACCTGACCGACAGCGACGTTGCACCGAGCGTGGGATCCGGGTCGACGTTCTGCATATATGACGTCCCGTTGGCAGGCAACCGGCGCTGACCGGTTCCGAGTTACCGCCGACGGGTCCGGAGGCCACCGCCGATCGGAAGGGGACAGAGACAGAAGTATGGTGAGCTGCCGGCCCCACCCGGCGACACCGGCCGGCATCCTCCAATGAGGCCCACCCGTTAGGGTGACATGCCAGTGGCCCCGGCGCCTGCATCGATAACGTTGATGCATGGTCCGCCCGGCGTCCCGGCCCGGAGAGAGCATCGAGGCCCTCGATGCGGGGCCGGCCACGAGCGAGGTAGGCAGTGACCTCATCGGGACCTGGCTGGCCGGCAGACCCGAGAACACCCGCGACGCGTACGCGACGGACCTGGCCACGTTCACGTCTTGGTGTGCCGAACAGGGTCTGCGGCCGTTGAGTGCCACACCCGCCGACATCGACTCCTTCGTCAATGCGCAGGTCAGGGCCTTCGGGCCGGCCACGGTCGCCCGGCGGGTGGCAACACTCGCGAGCTGGTACCGCCATCTGGCCGGCCTCGGGCGGATCGCGTCCAACCCGCTCGACCAGGTCGCCCGTCCCGGCCGTGCCTGGTACGGCGGGCAGCGTCGGACATTGTCGGCCACGGACGTGGACCTGATGCGTGCCCAGGCCGATGCCGACATCGCGGCCGGCGCCCGGGGTCCACGGGCACGTGAATACCTGGCGGCGTTGTGCCGTGCCGCGATCCTGCGCATGTTCATCGGCACGGACATCGGCCCTGGCCTGGTCATCGGGTTGAACGTCGACGACCTCGCACTCGACGACGGTGCCGGGCGGCCAGCGATATGGTCTGTCTCTTATACACATCTCTG
>KL571205.1:7926-8079 GCA_000715855.1 Actinoplanes liguriensis | reverse complement strand
GCGGCGGACGCCATTCACACCTACCTGGCAGCGCGGGCGCACGCGGACGGCGTCGGCGTGCATGAGCTGGCCGGGCCGCTGTTCGTCACCGCCCACAGTGCCACCGGTACGCGACTCGGAGCCGCGGCGCCCGCGGCGATGATCCGGCGCATC
>KL571205.1:7343-7650 GCA_000715855.1 Actinoplanes liguriensis | reverse complement strand
CGTCGGTGCTGCGCCGTGCCCCCGGCCTCGCCGCCACCCGCAGAATCGCCGCAGCACCCGCACCAGAGCCGCCGGAGCCGGCCGTTGATGTCCGCGCTCGCTACCTGCGCCGGTGGGTGAAAGATCCGCTCGACCGTGATCCCGCGATGCTCGTGGCGGAGGCGCTTACCGAGCACCACGGCCTGCCGGACACCGCACCGGCGCGACCGGACTCCGCACCGGCGCGGGCGCAACCCGCCTTCACGCCGCCGCGCAGCGCACGGCGCCCGCCCGCACCGCGGGCCAGCGGACCGCGACCGGCCGCCCG
>KL571205.1:6910-7058 GCA_000715855.1 Actinoplanes liguriensis | reverse complement strand
TATAAGAGACAGCCATCAGAGATGTGTATAAGAGACAGATGTGGCGCCGTTTCGCGACGAGACGGTGCGCTCCTATGAAGCTCGCCTGGCCACCGCGAACCATCTGTCCGTGGCCGACCTGCGTGCCGCCGCCGGCCTCCGTCGTGGC
>KL571205.1:5255-6594 GCA_000715855.1 Actinoplanes liguriensis | reverse complement strand
AGCTGGAACTGCCGGCGGGCAGCCGGTGGCCGCGTCCACCGACGCCCCAACAGGCCCGTTCGGGCCGGTCGGTATTGGTCAGACCGGTATGCCACCGATGCGCCGCCGCCCGTGGCGCCGGCGGCGAGGTCCTCGCATGGACACCCAGTGACGTACAGATCTGCCTCAAGCACGCGCTCTGGATCGGCGGCCAGGATCCCCACACTCAGTGGGATCTGCGCGACATCCCCGAGTTGCCGGCCGCCCAGCGCCACCACACCAACCTCGTGCGCCGACACGGTCGGCCCGCGGTGCAGACCGCGTACAGCCAGGCCGTTCAGGTCACCGCCTGGTGGGCACAGCAGGGCTGCTGGAGCGACGGCGCCCTGGCTCGCCGGCACCTTCTCACCGGCCTCACAAGCAGCACCCCACACGACCGCGATCCGATCATCGCCCTGATGTACTACCCGGAGGCTGTCGGCCTGCTGAGCCTGTTCGTGTCCTCCTACTGGATCAGGATCCTCGGCGAGCAGCCGCTGCGCGAGCTGTGGGAAACCCCGCCGACCCGGCGGTTTCTTGCCGAGGTCGGTCGCCGCACCGGCTACGACGTCACCGGCGCGGCGCTCGATCCGCTGCAACGGTGGTGCGAACAGATCACCGGGCGCGGGCGCCCGGAACGCACCGGGACCGGCATGCCGACGTTGCCGCGGGAACGGCGCGAGGGGTCCTGATGTCCAGCCTGCTCACCATCGCACCGCAGCAGCCGCCGGCCACCGCCCACGGTTGTGTGCTGCGCTACCGCGATCCGGTTCGCGGCGATATCCGCGAGCCCCTGACACACGCGATGAGCCACCTGTTCGAACAGACCCCACCGGTGACCACGCTGCCGGTACACAAGGGGCAACGCAGCTCACCGGGGCACTACTGGTCCGCGCGGCTGGGCGATCACGTCGGCTACCGGACCCGGCTCGAACGCGACACGGCCATGGTCCTCGACCACAACATCAATGTGCGTGCGTTCGCGAGCCGCCCGTTCGCGGTGTCCTGGACCGACCGGCACCCTGCGCGGACACATATCCCCGCCTTCTTCGCCCGGCGCACCGACGGCACCGGCATCGTCGTCGACTGCCGCTCCAGCAACACCAGACAGCCCGACGACCCGGCGGCGAACACCGCGATCCGCGATGCCTGCGCGCACGCCGGCTGGGATCACCTGCTGGTCACCGGCCACGACCCGGTCTGGATCGAGAACCTGCGATGGCTGGCGGGCTACCGCCATCCCCGCCACCACCACGACCGCATCACGGAAAACCTGCTCTCCGCGTTCGACCTGCCCGGACCCTGTCTCTTATACACATCT
>KL571205.1:0-5011 GCA_000715855.1 Actinoplanes liguriensis | reverse complement strand
GGGGACCCGCTCGCCGTGCTGCCGGTGCTGTATCACCTGCTCTGGAACCAGCGGCTGCACGCTGACCTGACGATCCGCCTCGACAGCGTGTCGATCGTGAGCGTGCCCCGATGAGGCAGGTGCTGCACCTCGGCGACCAGGTCCGCTACGAGGACTGCGAATACCGCGTCGTCGCGCTCACCGGCACCCACCTGCGCCTCGCCGGCGCCGACGACACCACCATCGCCGTGCTGCTGACCCACCTGCTGGCCTCCGACGGCTTCGCACTACTAGACGCCGCGCCCGTTCCCGCCGTGGTCAACCCCCGGCTCGACGACCTGGACACTCCCACCGCCGACCTCGCCCGCCAGTGGGAACAGCACATCGTCGAGGTCGAGACCGGGCTTCCCCTCGGGGCGGGGCCCGACGCCCGACCCCGCCCCGAATACGACCCCGCCACCACCACCCTGACCGAACGCTGCCAGGCCAAGGCCCGGGAACTGACCGCCCTGGGCTGGCCTGCCAGCCCGCGCACGATCGCCCGGATGCGCCGGCGCCTGCGCACCACCGGCGACCCGCGCACGCTGACCGACGGCCGGGCCCGTCGACCGGTCACCATGACCGGCGACACCGATCCCCGGGTCGTCGAGGTGATCCGGCAAGCCCTGCAAGCGGAGATCCCCGACTCCACCGGCACCAGGGACCGGTTCCGGTGGCGCGTCCAGCAGATCATCGCCGACCGGTACCCCGACGACCCGCCACCCGTGCCGGCCAAGAGCACCTTCAACAAACTGCTGCGCACGATGACCACCGGCACCTACACCTTCGACGCCGCGGTCACCCGCAGAAACATGAACAACCGGCCCGCCGGTGGTTTCACCACCCTGACCTTCCCCAGACCTGGGCAGGTCGTGCAGATCGACACCACCACCATCGACATCCTCACCCACCTCGGCGACGGCATCACCGAACGCGGAGAACTGACCGCCGCCATCGACGTGGCGACCCGGACACTGTGTGCGGGCATCCTGCGCCCCCAGGGCACCAAGGCCATCGACGCGGCACCCACTCCTGCCTGCCCTACGAACGGCTGATCGGCATCGACGACCGGATGCGGCTGGCCGCCGCGAAACCGGCGATCTACCCGGAGACGATCGTCTACGACCAAGGCAAGGTGTACGTGTCCGCGACCTTCGTTCAGGCCTGTCGCCGGCTCGGTATCTCCCTGCAGCCCGCCCCGCCGGGAACACCCACCTACAAGGGCGTCATCGAACGCACCTTCGGATCGATCAACACCCTGTTCTGCCAGTACGTCGTCGGCTACGTCGGCCGCGACACCACCCGGCGCGGCGCCCGGATAGCCGAGAAACCCCTCTGGAGTCTCGCCCAACTGCAGGACCTGTTCGACGAATGGGTCATCGCCGGCTGGCAGTCACGCCCACACGACGAACTGGCCAGCCCGGACACCGGCCGCCGCCTGTCGCCGAACGAGATGTACGCGACCCTGGCCGCGGCCGCCGGCTACGTACCGGTGATGCTGCGCGGCGACGACTACCTCGAACTGCTCCCCACCTTCTGGGCGACCCTCAACGACTACGGCGTGCGGTGGGCCGGCCGGGTCTACAACACCCGCGGCCTGCCGCGCCGCCAGCCCTCCGGCGTCACCGCCCAGAAAAACAAATGGCAGGTCGCCTACGACGAGTACGACATCACCCGGATCTGGGTCCGCAACCACCACGGCACCGGCTGGTTCACCCTCGACTGGACCCACCGCGCCATGGTCAACGCCCCGCTGGCCGACTTCACCTGGCGCCACGCCCGCCGCAAAGCCGCCACCATGGACAGCACCGAGCCCCTGGAGACACGCACCGCCCGGGTACTCGACGACCTGCTGCGCCGCGCCGGCCACGGACCACCCGACCAGCCACCGCCATCCAGCACCACCCTCACCCCTGAGGAGCGGCGCGTCGTCAGCCGCACCAGAGCCGGTGCCGCAGCCCACCGCCCCACCCTCGACGACCCGCCCCCAGACGACCACGGCGAAGAACAGGACGACGACACGAGCACCGAAACGCCGTCCGACGCGCCGTTCGGTGCGTTCGACGCCGCCGACCACGCCCAACGGTGGCTGCCATGAACACGCCGGACCTGGCCGCCGAACGGCTGGTCCCGACCACCTGGGAAGGCTGGTTCCGCTGGGCCCACCACCAGATCCCAAAACCGCAGCCACCCGCCCGCGACACGGCCGCCGCCTGCGAGCGCTACGACGCCGCCCGCCTCGACTACCTCGGCAAACCGTTCGTGCTCGAGACCCCGACCATCCGCACCGTCATGACCGCCGTCCGCCGACTGCTGATCCTCAACCGGCACGCCACCTCAGCCCGCCGCGGCCTGATCCTCGAAGGCCTCGGCGGCACCGGCAAAAGCACCTCGGTCACCGAACTCGGCCGCACCCACCACCTGAGCATCGACCTGCGCCACCCCGGCCACGACCGGATCCCGGTCGTCTACATCACCGTGCCGGCCCCCGCCACCGCCAGGATGATCGCCGTCGAGTTCGCCCACTTCCTCGCCCTACCCATCAGATCCCGCGCCAACATGCCCGACATCACCGAATCCGTATGCCGGACCCTCATCGACGCACGCTGCGACCTCGTGATCGTCGACGAAATCCACAACCTCAACATCAACACCACCCACGGCGGCGAGGTCTCCGACCAGCTCAAATACCTGTCCGAACGCATCCCCGCCACCTTCATCTACGCCGGCATCAACGTCCGCGACAACCTGTTCACCGGCCCCCGCGGCCAGCAACTGGCCAGCAGATTCGCCCTCGTACCCACCCGACCCTTCGCTTACGGCACCGTCGGCCAGCGCCAGGAATGGGACGTCATGGTTGCTTCCTTCGAAGCGGCACTCTGCCTGCGACAGCACCGCTGCGGCACCCTGGCGCGCCACAGCGAATACCTATACACCCGCACCAACGGAAGAATCGGAAGCCTGTCGACCCTTGTACGCGGCGCAGCCATCGACGCCATCCTCAGCGAGAAAGAACGCATCACCCGCGACATCCTCGACGACCAACTCCTCGACCACGCCGCCGAGAACCCGGGAGCCGCCACGAGCAACCAGTCCGCATGAAGGCAGCAGTACCTGCGCCGACCCGCCAACCCACCGAGTGGTACCGGCGCCGAGTGATGGCACCGCGCGACCCGACTGCGGCTCAGGCAGCTGCTGCCTCAATCACGGGCAGCGCATCCTCCAGCCGACGGAACAGCCGAGCGCCGTCCGGCACCTCACCCTGCACCCTCATCAAGTAGCTGGTCATCTTCTTCTCGCCGACGACGATGTCGGCGTAGCCGCTGGCCGTGCACAGGAACAGCATGTCGTTGAGATCGTTACGGTGCCACTTGTCGTCGGCGTTGGCCACCCGCGCAGGTGCACCAGCTCCCGGAACCGCCCGAGCATGGAAAGCCCCGCGAAGTCAGTCTCGGCGCGCGCGGTCCACCACTGCCCGAACTCCTCCGTGCTCCAGCCGGCAACGAGAGCGGCCCGGGTGATGTCCTGGCTGAAGTCGCTCAGCGCCCGCACCCTGGTCACGTCGCGCAGATGCTGGCGAGCCTGGGGAGTGTTCCGCACGTGGACCGCGAGTTCCTGAAAGGAGCTCGCCCACTTCTCCGCCATCTCCGTCCCGATGTCCGAGACCGTCGATTCCGGGTCAACGAAAGTCTCCACCAACGCCTCGGCCCACGTGATCCGGTCGAGCAACCCCTGCACCCCCGCGGGCAGCGTTCCGTCCGGGCGGATCGCGGGCCGACGGCGGGTCTTGTCATCGGCCCACAGGGCATGGGGATCAAGAGTGAAAACCTGGGCCTTACCCAGAGCCACAGGCCCGGCCCCGAAGAGGTGAAGCAACTCGTAGGCTCGTACCCGCAACGGGCTGATCATCTGCCAGCCCTTGGAGTACTTCACCATCACCTGGGCGACGTCCCGGCGCTGCCGGTCGGCCTTCTTAGCGATCTCGACAAGGTGGGCGCCGGACACCGGCAAGATGATCTGCCCAGCCTCGACCAGTTCGGCGATCCTATGGCAGGCCCGGACGCGATCCTCGGAAAGCTGCGAGGACCCGGTGCAGAACCGGGCAAGGTCAATCCAGTGGTTCTGATCAAGGTAGACCACCGGCCGATCCACCGAGGTCAGCAGCGTGCCGATCTCCATCGTCAGACTGGTCCCGCTAACCAGTTCAATCCTCAATGATGACGTGCGAGGAACGAACACGGACTCACGAATCGATTCGTATCCCGGAGTCGTCCCAACGTTTCCCCGTACGATCTGCCCGTCGGTACGTGTGATCTCCACCTGACCGGTAGCAGGCACGTGCTTGACCGCGGCGATCGCGAACATAGGATGCTGCGGGCCGAGTTCAAACGGTGGCTTCACGGACATCCGAACATGAGATCATGCGGCTTCACCCCGGCGACAAGGGTTTTACCCAGCCTCGCGCCGGCACGACGACGATCCGGTTGCCGTACCCCCCCCCCGGGCGGAACGTGGATCAACGCGCGAGCGACCCACGGCGCACACCATCGCCGCCAGTCGTCTATCCCGACATCGCCCGGATAAAGTGATCGCACCATCGAACCTTTCTGCATTTGTCAGATATGCAGAGCTGACAAGCCAAGGTCAGGCTCAGCACATCTGACAAAACACAGGTTGGAGCCTTGATCATTTGCCCGGTACACAGAGCCAGGACAGCACAGTCGGCAGTGAACTGATCACGACCGAGCCGACCCCGGCGCCCGCGACAGTGATGCCCGCGCCGACCCGGCTCGCGGAGCTGACGAACATGTGGCTGAGCCGGCAACGGTCCGTGCACACCCGCACCGCGTACCGGCGCGATCTCTGGCAGTGGGGTGACTGGTGCGCGGCCACCGGCCGCAACCCGCTGACCGCGCGGGCCGCCGACCTCGACGCGTGGATCGTCGAGCAGCGCGCGACCGGTGCTCGCGGCAAGCCGGCGGCCGAGTCCACG
>KL571204.1:143288-143719 GCA_000715855.1 Actinoplanes liguriensis | reverse complement strand
GAACGGCGGCAACAAGCCGCTGCGCCGCCGGGTGCCGGGCAGCCAGCTCCCGATGGAGACCGGTCCGAAGCAGCACGCCGCGGCGCCGTCGCAGGACGACGCCCTGGCGGCTCGAGCCGCGTTCGACGCGTTCGAGCAGGGCGTCAGCCGGGCACACGAGACCAGCACCACGACGCCGGCTCCGGATCTCGCGAGCGGGCAGTGGACCATGCCGGCCTCGATGCCGGAGATGCCCGCCCCGCAGTGGAACGTCCCGGCGCCCGCGCCGGAGGCCGCCCCGCAGTGGAACGCGCCCGCTCCCGAACCCCAGTGGAACGCGCCCGCTCCGGAACCGCAGTGGAACGCACCCGCTCCCGAACCGCAGTGGAACGCGCCGGCTCCTGAGTCGCAGTGGAACACCCCGGCCGCTCCCACCCCGCCGAAGCCGGCTG
>KL571204.1:137634-142990 GCA_000715855.1 Actinoplanes liguriensis | reverse complement strand
GAGCCGCATCAACCGATCCTTCCGCCCGCCCCGACCCTGATGGACCCGGAGCAGGCACGCGCACTGATGGATCAGTTCGAGTACGGCGTCGCACTCGCTCTGAATGAAACTCAGCCACAACACGAGGGACAACCGCGATGACTTCCCCCTACCCCACCGCGCAAAGTCAGCTCAGCGCTGAAGCCAAAACCTTCAACTGGCTGCTGGACTCGTTCACCTCCGGAACAGCCGGCGTGATCGAAGCCATCGCCGTCTCCTCGGACGGTCTGCTGATGGCCATGTCCGCGATCAAGGACCGGCCCAACGCCGAGCGTCTGGCGGCCGTGGTCTCCGGTCTGACCAGCCTCGCCGGCGGTGCCGCCAGCTGGTACCGGCTGGGCGCCCTGAACCGGGTCATCATCGACATGGCCGACGGCTACCTGCTGGTGACCGCGATCAGCGCCGGCTCGGTGCTCGGCGTCATCGCCGACCGGTCCGCGAACCTGGGCACCCTGGCGTACGAGATGACTCTCTTCGCCACCCGGGCCGGCGGCGCCCTGAGCCCGCGCCTGATCGCCGAGTTGAAGAACGCCGTCCAGCAATGACATACCCGGACCCCGCTGCCGAACCGGTACCTCCGGCGCGCCCCGGAGTCCGGCCCTTCCTGCAATCCGGTCCGAAGCACGCGACCGGCGGCTACACCCCTACCGGGGAACAGCCGCCGGTCGAGCAAGGACAGAGCAACACTCTGCGCCCGTTCGTCATCACGGCCGGGCGTACCGATGGAGGAGACCCCGACATCGGTATGGAGACTCAGGTGTCGGTGGTGCCCGGTGCGCCGCCGTCCCGGTTCTCGCCGGAAACCAGGGCGATCGTGGCGCTCCTCGAGGAGCACCCGATCTCGGTGGCCGAGATCTCCGCACGCTTGCGACTGCACCTGGGTGTCTGCCAGATCCTCGTCGGCGACCTGCGCGCCGCCGGTCAGGTGGACATCCAGGGGTTGGAAAATGACACCCCTGACCCCGACACCATCATGCGAGTGATCCGTGGACTTCGATCCATCAGCTAACCGCGTCGTCGCGACCGCGCGGATACCGGGCGGAGCCGCGCCGAAGAAGGCGCCGGTTCCGGTAAAGATCATCGTGGCCGGCGGCTTCGGGGTGGGCAAGACCACGACCGTCGGCGCCATTTCGGAGATCTCGCCGCTGACCACCGAGGCCGAGATGACTTCCGAGTCGGTCGGCATCGACAATCCGGGTCAAGCCACGATGAAGACCACCACCACCATCGCCATGGACTTCGGCGTGCTGACCATCGACCAGACGCTGAAGCTCTACATCTTCGGCACGCCCGGCCAGACCCGTTTCGCCTTCATGTGGGACGACCTGGTGAAGGGCGCCCTGGGCGCGCTGGTCGTGGTGGACACCAACCGCATCGACGACTGCTATCCGGCGGTCGACTACTTCGAGCGGGCCGGCCTGCCGTTCGTGGTCGGTGTGAACACGTTCAACGGCCAGATGGGCTACAGCCTCGACGAGGTTCGCTGGGCGCTCGCGGTCCGCGATGACGTTCCGGTGATCTCTTACGACGCCCGCTTCCGTGCTTCTGTTCGAGATGCCCTGCTGGTTGTACTGGACCAGGCTCTCGACAAGGCGATAAAGATGAAGTCGTAGGGTGTGCGCGGGTCGCCCGGTTTGCTAAGCATTCCCATATGTACCGGGCGACCGTGCGGAAAGAGGACGGTGACGTGCGAGGCGGACTGGACGACGCGCTCGACAAGCTTGCCCGCCGTGACGAGCTGCGGCGACGCGCCACGGCCGGGGACAACCCCGGCCCGCCGCCGGCGGTCAGCGAGCTGGTCGAGGCCATCGCCGGGGTGATCACCCGGTACCCGAATCTGGGCGTCACCGTCGGGGTGGAGGGCGCCGGTGACCCGGTGCTGCTGCACTTCGGGTTCGCCGACGGCACCGTGCAGGTCAGAGCGGACCATGCGGTGGCCGGCCAGGCTTCGGACGAGCCGGCGCGGGCGCACGCGGACTTCGAGATCAACGTCGATGACGAGCCGCCGCCCAGGGGCAGTCACGACGATCAGGACCGGTTCGGTCCGACCGACTACGACTATGCCGAGCCGCCCACCGCCGAGCGGCCGTTCGTGACCCCGCAGGCGCCGCCGCCTCCGGCCGCGTACGCACCACCCCCGGTGCCGCCGCAGCGTCAGCCGCACGCCGAGCCTGGCCCGCCCCCGGCGCCGGCCGCGATGCCGAATCCGATGCCGATGGCGAATCCGGTGCCGTTCCAGGCCGAGCGTCAGGCGGAGGAGGCGGAGCTGGCCGCACGCCGGCTGGCCGCGATGCTGCGGGACAACCCGCACCTGCTGGACGACTGAGTTCCCGGCTCACGGATGGCGGTCACCTGCACAGGTGGCCGCCATTCTTCTTGCCCGGAATTCACAGGTTTCTTCCGGTTCGAGACGTCTGAGATGTCTGACATAGGCCGTTCAGGCGGTATGTCGCAACGGCCGGACCACACCTATTGAGGGCCGCCCGGTAGCTCCGTAATGTCCTAATACGTCCACCACGCGGTGGCGGGGACAGAGACGGGGTAGACGATGTCCGCTTCGGACGGTTGGCTCATCGCGGTCGCGGGCTACGCGATCCTGCTGGCCTGGCCGCTCTCCACCGTGGTGCTGGTCTGGTTCGCGGTCCACTACGCCGGCACGCACCGCGCCTCGGTCGTCAACCGGGCGCTGGCCAGCGGCGGCGGCAAGCCCGACCACTTCTGGATCATCGTGCCCGCGCTCAACGAGGAGGCGGTGGTCGCCAACACGGTGAACGCGGCGCTCGGCCTGCGCGGCCCGGCCGGCACACTCGCCCGGGTGCTGGTCGTCGACGACGGCTCCGACGACCGTACGCCCGAGGTCCTCGCCGCCATCGACCACCCGCGCCTGCACGTCATGCGACGCGACCTGCCCGAGGCCCGCAAAGGCAAGGGCGAGGCGCTGAACGCCGCCTACCGCTTCATCGCGCGGCTCACCGCCGACGAGGGTGTCCCGGCCGACCGCGTCGTGCTCGGCATCATCGACGGGGACGGCCAGGGCAGCGACAACATCCTGTCCGAGGTCGGCCGGCTGATGGGCGACACCAGGGTCGGCGCGGTCCAGGTGCAGGTCCGGATCCGCAACCGCAACAAGCTCCTCGGCGCGGTGCAGGACCTGGAGTTCGGCGCGATCGTCGACGCCAGCCAGAACATGCGCAACGCGCTGGACACCGTCGGTCTCGGCGGCAACGGCCAGTTCAGCCGGCTCTCCACGCTGCTCTCGCTGGGCAGCGCGCCCTGGTCGGACTGCCTGGTCGAGGACATGGAGCTGGGTCTGCGGATGCACCTGCAGGGCGTGTCGATCCGCTACACGTCACGGGCCTCGGTCACCCAGCAGGCGGTGGTCGACATCAAGCGGCTCACCCGGCAGCGCACCCGCTGGGCGCAGGGCAACCTGCAGTGCGCGCGCTACCTCGGCTCGCTCTTCCAGTCGGGCAACATCGCCCGTACCTCCCTGGTCGAGATCTTGCATTACCTGGTGTCGCCGTGGGCGAACGCGATCATCGCCGTGCTGCTCTCGCTGACCAGCGTCACGGGCTTCCTCGGCCTGCTGATCGGCCACCCGGTGCCGTTCCTGCCCACGTGGCTCTCGCTCGGCGCGAGCCTCGGCGTCTGGCTCGTGGTCACCACCTTCCCGGGCCTGATCTGGGTGCTGGTGCACCGGGCCAAGCGCGCCGACGAGTCGATGGGCCGGATGCTGCTCGCCGCCCTGGCCTACCCGGCTTTCCTGCTCCTCGGACTGACCGCGACATACCGGGCGCTGGGCCGCCAGCTGACCGGCAAGCAGTCCTGGGCCAAGACCGAGCGCCTCGCCGAGGAGCCGCTCACCCTCCAGGCCGCCTGACCCGCAGCCGATCTTTTCCGGCGGAAGACCGCAACCCGCCTGATCCGCGGGCGATCTTTTCCGGCGGAAAACCGCAACCCGCCTGATCCTCGGGCGATCTTCCAGCGGAAACCCCCGGTCCGCCTGATTCCCGCAGGCGAGCACCACCGGCACCACCCTCCCCCCTTGCAAGTGAAGGAAGGCTCCCCCCGATGTCCCTTCGCGAAGTCCACCTGATCGGCGGCACCCGCCCCGAGGCCGTCAAGCTCGCCCCGGTCGCCCTCGCCTTCCGCGAGGCCGGTCTGCTCACGCCGATCCTGCTGGCCAGCGGTCAGCATCCGACGATGGTCACGCAGGCGCTGGCCGCCTTCGACCTGGAGCCGGACATCACGCTCACCGTCGACCGCACCACCGGCACCCAGGCCGAGCTGCTCACCGCGATGATCCAGCAGCTCGACGAGCTCTGGTCGGTACGCACCCCGGCCGCGGTGATCGTCCAGGGCGACACCACCACCAGCCTGGCCGGCGCGCTCGCCGCGTTCTGGCGCCGGATCCCGGTCGTGCACCTGGAGGCCGGCCTGCGCTCCGGTGACCTGGAGTCGCCGTTCCCGGAGGAGGGCAACCGCCGTCTGGTCGCCCAGGTCGCCGCGCTGCACCTGGCGCCGACGCCGCTGGCCGCGATGAACCTGCTGGACGAGAAGATCGCCGCGAGCGACGTGCTGATCACCGGCAACACCGTGGTGGACGCGACCCTCGCGATCGCCGCGCGGCGGTTGCCGTACGAGACCCCCGCCGTCGCCGCCGCCCGGGCCGGCAGCACGAACCGCCTGGTCCTGGTCACCGCGCACCGCCGCGAGTCGTGGGGTGAGCCGCTGGACCGGATCCTGGGCGCGGTCAAGGAGCTGATCGCCCGCTACCCGGACATCGACGTGGTGCTGCCCAGCCACCCGAACCCCGCGGTCCGGGCGCAGGTGGACGCCGCGCTGGCCGGGGTGGAGCGGGTCACCGTCACCGATCCGCTGCCCTACCCGGACCTGTCCCGGCTGCTCTCCGAGGCGTACCTGGTCCTGACCGACTCGGGCGGCATCCAGGAGGAGGCGCCGTCGTTCGGCGTCCCGGCCCTGGTGCTGCGCGACGTCACCGAGCGCGTCGAGTCCCTGCACGCCGGCTGCGCCAAGCTGGTCGGCTCCGACCCGGAGATGATCCTGGCCGAGGCGTCCGCCCTGCTGGACAGCCGGGCCCGCCGGGACGCGATGACGTCCGGCGGCAACCCCTACGGCGACGGTCACGCCGCCCGGCGCACCGCCCAGGCCACCGCCGCGCTGCTCGGGCTTGCCCCGGCGCCCGACGCCATGCCCGTCCAGCAGTCCACCGCCGAGATCGGAGCCATCGCCTGATGAGCACCTCGAAGGTAACCCGACGCACCCTGATCGCCGGTGGCGGCGCCGCCGCCGTGGC
>KL571204.1:133881-137365 GCA_000715855.1 Actinoplanes liguriensis | reverse complement strand
GGCTTCAACACCGTGCAGGCCGACGCCGCGACGACCACGCCGGCCAACACCGCCTCGGCGACGAAGACCGGCAAGGCCGGGCCCGGCGCCGGCTCCGCGAAGACCCTGGTCCTGTACGACACCACCGGCGACTACGGCTGGCTGGGCGAGGTCTACGCCACCCAGACCGCGAACCTGAGCTCCCGGTTCGGCACGTGGACCGCGGCGCCGGTGGCGAAGTACAAGTCCGGCGACATGAGCGCCTACACCGCGGTGATCTACCTGGGCTCGACGTACGACGAGCCGCTGCCCGCCGCGTTCCTCACCGACGTGATGGCCACGACCAAGCCGGTCACCTGGGTCTACGACAACATCTGGCAGCTGGCCGCGAAGGACGGGTTCGCCGCGAAATTCGGGTTCGCCAGCGGCACGTTCGACTTCGCCGAGGTGACCGAGGTCGGCTACAAGGGCCGCAAGCTGACCCGGAGCACCGACAACAAGTCCGGGATCATGAACCTGTCGATCAGCGACAGCGCCAAGGTCACCACGCTGGCCACCGCGGTCCGCGCGGACGGCACGAGCTTCCCGTGGGCGGTCAAGTCCGGGAACCTGACGTACGTCGGCGAGATCCCGTTCGCCTACGTCACCCACGACGACCGTTACCTGGCCTTCGCCGACCTGCTCTTCGACTCGCTGGGCGGCGGGACGGCAACCGAGCGGCACCGCGCGCTGATCCGGATCGAGGACGTCGGCCCGGATGCCGAACCGGAGGACCTCCGGGCGGTCGCCGACTACCTGGCCTCGCAGAACGTGCCGTTCAGCGTCGCCGTCTACCCGCGCTTCCGGGACCCGCTGGGTGCCGGCAACGGCAAGGCGCAGGACTACACCCTGCTGAACAAGCCGAAGGTGGTCGCCGCGCTGAAGTACATGCAGTCCAAGGGCGGCACGCTGATCATGCACGGCTACACCCACCAGTACGGATCGGTGGCGAACCCGTACGACGGCGTCAGCGCGAACGACTTCGAGTTCTACAAGGCGCACGTGGACTCGAGCAACAACGTGATCTACGACGGCCCGGTCGCCGAGGACTCGGCCGCCTGGGCCACCGCACGGATGGTCGCCTCCGGGGTGGTCTTCACCGCGGCCGGGCTGGGCGCCCCGAAGATCTTCGAGTTCCCGCACTACGCGGCGAGCGCGCCGGACTACGACGTGGTCAACACCCTGTTCGGCAAGCGCTACGACCGGGGGCTGTACTTCCCGGGCGTGCTGACCGGCGCCAAATACGACTATGCGCGGCAGTTCGGGCAGTTCTTCCCGTATACCGTGCGGGACGTGTACGGCTCGGTGGTCGTCCCGGAGAACGTCGGCAACGTCGAGATCGAGGCGTTCAACAACCACCCGGTCCGGCTGCCGGCCGACATCATCGCCTCGGCCGAGCGCAACCTGGTCGTCCGGGACGGCGTGGCAAGCTGCTTCTACCACGCCTACCTCGGCACCGATCACCTGAAAACCCTGGTGACCGGGATCAAGGGGCTCGGGTACTCGTTCGTCAGCGCGGACACCATGCTGAACGGCTGAGCACCTCGTATCTCCGAAGGCCGTCGTCCGGTTGACCGGACGACGGCCTTCGCATGTCACTGCTGAGGAGACAACATGGACGTGGTGGACTTCTGGGTCCGCTCCTGGACCTCGGACGACCTGGTCGCCGCCCGGAAACTGCTCACCCCGGACATCGAGGTGGAGTGGAACCTGGACGCCCCGGTCGACGACGAGGAGTTGCTCCAGGTGCTGCACCGGATCGCCGCGTTCGCCGACGGCGTCACGGTCGCGGCGCGCACCGAGGCGCTGGACGGGGCCACGCTGATCTACGACCTCGTGGCCCCGTTCGGCACGGCCCGCCTGGTCGAGTTCCTCGGCGTCGAGGACGGCCGGATCAACGAGATCCGCCACGTCTACGACGTCACCGCCGTCGACCGTTACTTCCCGGACCTTTACAAGAATTAGAAGGTACGGTCCAGCAGGGCGAACAGTGCCGCCCAGTGCCGTTCCTCGCCCCCGGCGTGGTACATCGCCGTGTCGGACATGGTGAAGCCGTGCGGCGCGCCCTCGTACACCTCGGACGTGTGCTTCACCCCGGCCTCGGTCAGCGCGGTCTCCAGCGCCGCGATGTCCTCCGCCGTCATCGACCCGTCGTTGTCGGCGTGCGCGAAGTAGACCTCACCGGTGATCGAGCCGACCGCCAGGTGCGGGCTGTCGTCGCCCTCGGTCACCACCCGGCCGGCGTGGAAGCTGCCCAGCACCGCGATCCGGTCCGGCAGCGCGGACATCGCGATGAGCGCGTTCCGCCCGCCCATGCAGTAGCCGACGGCGGCGACCGGCCCGGCCGCGACACCCTCCTGCGCGGCGAGAAAGTCCAGGTAGGCGGTGGTGTCGGCGATGACCCGCTCGGCGGTCAGCGCCTGCATCATCGGCATCAGCCGGCCGAACGCGGCGCCACGCTTGTCCGCGTCGGTGAGTTCTTCCGGCTCCACCAGCGGGCTGGCCTGGTTGCGGTAGAACAGGTTCGGCACCAGGACCGCGTAGCCCCGCTCGGCGATCCGGTCGGCCATCTCGCGCAGCCGCGGCCGGACGCCGAACGCATCCATGAACAGCAGAATCCCTGGGTAGGGTCCGGGTCCGTCCGGCTTGACGAAGTACCCGTCGGCCACGCCGTCGGCGGCCGGAATGTCGATCGAAGCCTGATACATGTCCGCTTCCTCTACGTCGATCCGTCAAGATCGTGGCGACCGTAGCATCGGCCGGCGGCTTTCCCGACGGAACGTCGTATTCTGTGGCGCATGGCCACCCGGCTGCGTGCGGATGCCCGCCGAAATCGCGCGGCCCTGCTCTCCGCCGCTCGCGAGGTCTTCGCGGAGCAGGGTCTGGACGCCTCGCTGGACGAGATCGCCCGTCGGGCCGGGGTCGGCAACGCCACCCTGTACCGGCGTTTTCCCAGCCGGCGGCACCTGATCGCGGAGGTGTTCGCCAGTCACATGACCGCCGCGGTCCGCCTCGCCGACCAGGCGTGCGAGCACCCGGACCCGTGGGCCGCCTTCGTCGGTTACCTGACCCGGGTCTGCGAGTTGCAGGCCACCGACCGCGGTCTGGCCGAGCTGCTGGTCACCGACGCGTTCGACGACGACGAGCGGCTCTCCGGGCTGCGCGCCGCCGCCCAGCAGCGCGCGGTCGACGTGGTGATCCGGGCACAGCGGGCCGGTCGGCTGCGCGCCGACTTCACCCGGCACGACCTGTGGCTGGTGATGATGGCGAATGCCGGGGTGAACCTGCACGCCAAGGAGCCGAACGCCTGGCGCAGGCAGTTGTCCCTGGTCATCGGCGGTCTGGCGACCCGGTGACCAGCTGGTGACTGTGTGACTTTTAATGTTGTTTAAGGCTTGTGCCGGAGAACCTTAAGCCGCGCACAGCGAACAATCAGCTCTGTCTCTTATACACATCTCTGATGGCG
>KL571204.1:131001-133655 GCA_000715855.1 Actinoplanes liguriensis | reverse complement strand
TCGCGGTCGGCGGCGGCATCGGCGCGGCCGTCGCGGCCACCACGAGCACGGGCGCCCTCACCGCCTCCTTCACCAAGGAGAGCGACTGGGGCACCGGCTACCAGGCGCACTACACGATCGTGAACAACACCGGCGCCGCGGTGAACGGCTGGCAGCTCGTCTTCGGCCTGCCGGCGACCGCGAAGCTCGGCAGCGCCTGGGACGCCACCGTGACCACCAGCGGCAACGTCGAGACCGCGAAGAACGCCTCGTGGAACCCGACCATCCCGGCCGGCGGCTCGGTGTCGTTCGGCTTCGTGGTCGCCGGCAAGGGCGACCCGGTGAGCTGCACGATCAACGGCGCGGCCTGCACGACCGGCGGAGCGACCGTGGCGCCGACCGCCACCGCGACCGCGACGCCCACCAAGACCGCGACCGTGGCGCCGACCAAGACCGCCACCGTGGCGCCGACGACCGCGGCCCCGACCAAGACCGCGACGGCCACGCCGGCCCCGACCGCGACGGCGACCTCGACCGGCGGCACGAGCGGCGGCGTGCTGGTCGCCCCCTACGTCGACATGGGCGTCCTCTCCAACGGCGGCACGCTCTCCTCGCTCGCGACCGGCGGCAACGTCAAGTCCTTCAGCCTCGCCTTCGTCACCGCGTCCGGCTGCAAGGCCAGCTGGTTCGGCGCGTTCGACCCGCGGGCCAAGCAGTTCGCCGACCAGATCAGCGCGGTCCGTGCGGCGGGCGGCGACGTGAAGGTCTCCTTCGGCGGCGCGACCGGTGTCGAGCTGGCCCAGGCGTGCACCTCGACGACCGCGTTGCAGGCCGAGTACCAGGCGGTCGTCGACGCGTACAACCTGAAGTACATCGACCTGGACATCGAGGGCGCGGCCTCGGCCGACACCGCCTCGATCAACCGTCGCTCGACCGCGCTGGCCGGCCTGCAGAAGGCGAACCCGGGCCTGAAGATCTCGCTGACCCTGCCGGTGCTGCCGGAGGGTCTGACCGCGGACGGCCTGAACGTGGTCAAGTCGGCCAAGAGCGCCGGCGTCGACCTGGACCTGGTCAACATCATGGCGATGGACTACGGCCGCTCCGCGCAGGACTACGGTGACCTGGCGATCCAGGCGGTCACGTCCACGAAGGACCAGATCAAGTCGATCTACGGCAACTCCGACGCGGCCGCGTTCAAGATGGTCGGCGTCACCCCGATGATCGGCAAGAACGACGACAGCGGCACGTTCTCGCAGAGCGACGCGAAGGACCTGGTCGCGTTCGCCAACACGAACCACCTCGGCTTCGTCTCCTTCTGGGAGATGCAGCGCGACAAGAACGCCTGCAACGGCGCGCTCTTCCAGTGCACCAACGTGACGCAGACGGCCTTCGAGTTCTCCAAGATCTTCGCCGGCTTCAAGGGCTAACGGCTCCGATCACCAGCGCGACCCCCGGGCAGCAGCTCCCGGGGGTCGCGTTTTTTCACGATCAAGAGCCGATTGCGACGTACGGCGAAAGCGGTGTTGATCTCGTCTTTCAGACGAACCCGCGGCCGGTGTAGGCGAGCGAGTCCCTCGCGATGTCCCAGAAGTTGACCTCGGGGCGGCGCTCCAGCCAGACGTTCAGCGACACGCGCAGCACCGACAGGAACGTCGCGGCGATCAGTTGCGCACGCACGCCCAGCGGGTCGTCGGCGCCCATCCGGGGCGCGATCTCGGCGGCGATCTCCCGTTCGAGCGCGGCGAACGTCTGCACCTGCGCGGCGGCGAGCGACGGATGCCGCCGCACCATCCGGCTGCGGGCGATCCACTCCGGGTCGAAGTCGCCGAGCTCGCGGTAGAAGCCCTCGGCCGCCGCGGTCAGCGCCGGCCACGGTGGCGTCCCCTCCGGCTGCGCGCGGATCATGCCGGCCAGCAGCCGCATCCGTTGCAGGTCGCCGTAGAAGAGGGCCTCCTCCTTGTTGGCGAAGTAGTTCGAGAACGTACGCCGTGAGACGCCCGCGTCGTCCGCGATCGCCTCGACCGTGATCTTCTCCGGCCCGTGCTCGTAGGCCAGACGCACGGACGCCTCGTGCAGTGCCTGCCGGGTGGCCGCCTTCTTCCGCTCACGCAGGCCCAACTCAGGCTCGGACGTCGACGCGCTCATGCCCGGAAGAGTACCGGCGACGAACATCACTTCCCAGCGGGAAAGTTTGCTCAGTGCGCAATGGTTGCCGATAGTTGTACTGAGCAACCATTACGAACGAAGGGCAGCGCGATATGAGTGCCCCAGAACCGAAGACGATGAGTCACCGCGAGATCCTGGAGGCGCTCTCCGGCCTGCTGCTCGTGCTGTTCGTCGCGCTGTCCAGCTCCACGATCGTCTCCACGGCGCTCCCGACCATCATCGGAGACCTGAACGGATCACAGACCCAGTACACCTGGGTCGTCACCGCCACCCTGCTGACCGCCACCGCCTCCACCCCGATCTGGGGCAAGCTGGCCGACCTCTACAGCAAGAAACTGCTGGTCCAGGTCGCGATCGTGGTCTACGTGCTCGGCTCGATCATCGCCGGCCTGACCCAGAACACCGAGCAGCTGATCGCCGCCCGCGCGTTCCAGGGCCTCGGCATGGGCGGCGTGCAGGCGCTGGTCCAGGTCGCCATCGCGGCGATGATCCCGCCCCGCGAGCGCGGC
>KL571204.1:126210-130810 GCA_000715855.1 Actinoplanes liguriensis | reverse complement strand
TGTATAAGAGACAGGGCCACCGTCGCCGGCCTGCTGCTCGGCGGCGTGATCGTGGACTCAGCGCTCGGCTGGCGCTGGTGCTTCTTCATCGGCATCCCGATCGCGATCATCGCGCTGTTCGTCCTGCAGAAGACCCTGCACCTGCCGGTCGTACGCCGTGACAACGTGAAGATCGACTACCTGGGCGCGACCCTGATCGCGGCCGGCGTCAGCGTCATCCTGGTCTGGGTGTCGTTCGTGGACAGCTCGTTCGGCTGGCTCTCCTGGCAGACGTTCGCCATGGTCGGCGGCGGCGTGGTCCTGCTCGCCCTGGCCGCCCTCGTCGAGTCGCGGGCCGCCGAGCCGGTCGTCCCGCTGCAGATCGTCCGCAAGCGCACCACCGCCCTCGCCATCCTCGGCAGCCTCGCGGTCGGCATGGCGATGTTCGGCGGCTCGGTCTTCCTCGGGCAGTACTTCCAGATCGGCCGCGGCTACAGCCCCACCGAGGCCGGCCTGCTCACCATCCCGATGATGTTCGGCCTGGCCTTCGCGTCGACCGTCGCCGGGCGTCTGATCACGAGGAGCGGCAACATCAAGCCGTACGTCGTGGCCGGCACGATCATCCTGGTCCTCGGATTCGGCGGGCTCTCCCTGCTCGACCACGACACCCCGCTCTGGTACGTCGGCATCGCGATGTTCCTGGTCGGTGCGGGCGTCGGCATGTCGATGCAGAACCTGGTCCTCGCCGTACAGAACACCGTCTCACTCAAGGACATCGGCGCGGCCAGCTCGACGATCGCGTTCTTCCGCTCCCTCGGCGGCACCATCGGCGTCTCGGTCCTCGGCGCGGTCCTGGCCCGCCAGGTCAGCGACTCGATCACCAGCCAGCTCGCGGCGACGGGCGCGCAGGCCTCCGGCAGCGGATCCGGGATCAGCGCGCTCAACCTGGGCAGCCTGCCTCCGGCGATCCAGCACGTGGTCCGGGTGGCGTACGGCGACGCGACCGGGCACATCTTCCTGATCTCGATGTTCATCGCGGTGGTCGGCGTGATCGCGGCTGTGGCGATGAAGCCGGCCAAGCTGCGCAGCACGGTCGACCTGGCTTCGCCCGCGACTCCCGCCGCCGAGCCCGAGCTGGCCGTCGCCGCCAAGTAGTTCCGCCGTTCCGCCTCTCGCCGGCGCTCGGGCTTCCTGCCCGGGCGCCGGCTTTGCGGCTGCTCTGACCGTGGTTGTTCGTGCCTCATAACCACGGTCAGAGCCAGCCGGCTGCTTGTGGGGCGATCGAGATCACGGTGCCGAACTCGAAAGGTTTTGTTGACGGAGAGCTAACCTCGGTTGACGGAGAGCTGATCATCGGCACGGTTTTCCTCAGCCTGCGTGCCCCGCGACCGAATGGTCAAGCTGACCACGGAGAGGAGCACCGGGTTGAACGAGCGCGAGATGGATGCCGAGACGCTGTCCTCAGTCCTGCTCAAGATCGAGGACCGGCGTTCCTGGGACGCGCACGCCGAGCTGGACCGCACGGTCGAGATCGAGCGCGCCGCTCTCCGGCTGGGTGACGAGCTGATCGCCGCGCGGGCCCGGCTCTGCCAGATCAACATGCGGATGCGCTGCGGCGACGTCGCGGCCGCCGCGGAACAGATCTGGCACGTGCACCAGTGGGCCGTCGAGCACGACGCCCGCCGGCTCCTGTGCCGCACCCACCTCGTCTGGTCCGCGATCCACCTGCACCTCGGCGACGCCGAGCAGGGTCTGGAGCACGCGGTCCTCGCGGTCGAGCTCCTCGACGAGGACTCGACCGAGCACATGCAGATCTGGCACCGGACCAAGCTGGCCGACGCGCTCTACTTCGCCGACGACATCGAGACCGCCCGGGTGCGCTATGCCCAGGCCGAGGAGATGGCCCTCCGGCTCGGCTCGCCGGCGCTGCTGTGCCTGCTGAACAACTATGCGTACGTCGAATCCTCCACCGGCAACCAGAAGCGCGCCGTCGAGTTGGCCGACCGTCTGCAGTTCCTCTCCGTCGAATGGGACACCCCGCTCGAGCCGGCGTTCCTCGACACGATCGGCTCGATCCAGGTCAGCGACGGCCAGTTCGAGGCGGCCGAGCGCACCCTGCGCCTCTGCCTGGCCCGGCACGCCGAAGGCAAGTGGGACGACGCCAACGACATGGCGCAATACCTGGTCACGCTGGCCCAGGCGCAACGCGGCCTCGGGCAGTACGGTCCGGCCCAGGCCAGCCTCGACGAGGCCCTCCGGCACTGCCTGGAGCGTGACCTCGGCGAGTCGCTGGTCCGCATGCACCAGGAGCAGGCCGAGCTGCACGCGGCCCGCGGCGACTTCGAAGCCGCGTTCGCCGCGCACAAGACGTTCTTCGAGGTCTACCACCAGCAGCAGTCCATCCAGCGGGAGGCACGATCGCGCACCCGGCAGGCGATGTTCGAGACCGCCGAGGCGCGGCAGGAGGCGGAGCGCTTCCGTGAGCAGGCCCGCCGTGACCCGCTCACCGGCCTGCACAACCGGCGCTCCGTCGACGAGCGGCTCCCCGCCCTGATCCGGACCGACCCGGCGCTCACCGTCGCCCTGGTCGACCTGGACCACTTCAAGCAGATCAACGACCAGCTCTCGCACGACGTCGGCGACCAGGTCCTGGTCAAGGTCGCGCAGGTGCTGGCCCGTGAGGTCGCCGCCGCCTGCCCGGACGGTTTCGTGGCCCGGATGGGCGGCGAGGAGTTCCTCGTGGTCTTCCCCGGCACGCCGGCGCCCCGGGCCACCGCGATCCTCGACGGCATCCGCCGCACGATCCGCAACCAGCACTGGTCCCCGATCACCCGGCACCTGCCCGTCACCGTGAGCATCGGAGTGGCCGGCCCCGGCGACGCGCCGCAGAGCGGTCAGGCACCCCTACTGTCCACAGCGGACAGTCATCTGTACGCTGCCAAGCACGGCGGACGTGACCGTGTGGTGTCGGCAGCGGATCTCCGCGGGTATGCCGGCCACGCCTCGGCCGCCTAGGGCCTTCGTGCCACTCCGTGATTACCTTCCGATTGCGGGGGTGATATCGGTCAATCGTTGGCGCTAGGCTGGACAGACTGTCGAAGATCGACGGTCGGGGTCCGGCGCAAGGAGGCGTTCGTGCAGCACGAGGTGGCGCCACCCGGGGTCAACCCCAACGTCCCGCATTCCGCCCGCATCTACGACTACTGGCTCGGCGGCAAGGACAACTTCGCGGTCGACCGCGCCGTCGGCGAGGCGATGATCCAGGCCATTCCCGGCATGCGCTACATGGCCGGGGAGAACCGGAAGTTCGTCCACCGCGCCGTCCGTGACCTGGTCGCGAAAGAGGGCATCCGCCAGTTCCTGGACGTCGGCACCGGCATCCCCACCTCGCCGAACCTGCACGAGATCGCGCAGGCGATCGCCCCCGAGACCCGCGTCGTCTACGTTGACAACGACCCGATCGTGCTGGTCCACGCGCGCGCCCTGATGCTCAGCCACCCGTCCGGCCGCAGCGAATACATCAGCGCCGACATCCGTGACCCGCGCTCGATCCTCGACGACCCGGTCCTCACCGACACGCTCGACCTGACCAAGCCGGTCGGTCTCACCCTGATCGCCATCCTGATGCTGCTCGCCGACGAGGACGACCCGTGGGCCAAGGTCGCCGAGCTGCGCGACGCGATGCCGTCCGGCAGTTGCCTCGCCCTCACGCACCCCACGGCAGACTTCAATCCCGACGAGGTCCAGCAGGCCGTCGCCGCCGCGACCGGTGCGGGAATGACACTCGTCGCCCGCACGCAGGAGGCGGTCGCCCGGCTCTTCGGCGACTGGGAGCTTCTGGACCCGGGGCTCGTGCCGGTTTCCGCTTGGCGGCCGGACATGCAGGTGGAGGATCCGCAGGCTGCTTATTACTGGTCTGGAGTCGCCCGCAAACCGTGACCTTCGGGGCGTGTCGTCGGCGCGGCTGGTTTCGCTCTGCCCCTCCACGGTCTCGCATCATCTGAACTCGATCTGTTCAGCCGTCTTGCCACTAACATGTTCGGGCCTGACCGGTTTGCCGTGTTGGCTCGTGCCCCCGAACGTGCCCCCTCAGGTTTCTTCCACGCAAAGAACCCGAGGTGCACCCCGATCGGCCCCGCCCACTGCCCGGGCGGGGCCGATCCTTTTCCGGGTCGCTTTTCGTCCTGGGCTTTGCCGCACTCGGACTACGCCATGCATCTCGCTCGGTCGCGCACCGTCCGCCCGGATGCCGCTAGACCTCTCGCTCGACCGCGGGCCATCCGCCCAGATGCCGCCACACCGCTCGCCCGACCGCGCGCCATCCGCCCGGACACCGCGCACGTCGGTCCGCCTACAGACCTCAGCCATCCCACCGCCCAGGCGCCGCCTACTTAGAGGCCCACCCACCCAAGGGGGAAGTCCCGCTGTCCAGTGTGGCAAGGATTCCCAAGATCCAGCTGGTGCCCTGTGGAAAACCCACCACTGTGGATAACCCTGCAACGATCAAAAGGGTGTCCACCTGCACAATCGGGACCAGCACCGGTCGAGCCCTCGGCACCGAGCGGGCATCTCCGGCCGAGCCACCGACGGGTTTTTCAAACCGCAACCACCCACGGACGTC
>KL571204.1:122078-125994 GCA_000715855.1 Actinoplanes liguriensis | reverse complement strand
TCGCCCCGGAGGGCTTTGCGTTCTGGACGCGCCAGCGGCCTGCAAAGCCCGCAGGGGTCCCGGCGGGAGCGGCGGCCTGGACCACAGCGGAGGCACGACATGAAGAATTTGATCTTTAGTATTTGAGCGAAGCCCAGTCGCCGAGGTTTTGCCGGCCCCGCCTCCCGCCCAGGCAGGGCCCGCAAACCTGAACCGGGAGCGTCATCGACGACCCCGGCAGCCCAATCGCGACAATCCGGCCTTATCTGACCGAGCCGGTCACAGAGCCGCCCAATCGGTCGCAGAGCCTCCCAATCGCCTGCGAAGCCAGCCAACCGGCTGCAAAGCCAGCCAGTCGGCTGCAGAGCCATCCGGCCCGGCTGCAGAGCGATCCGCGGCCGGCCACAGATCCATCCGACCCGTCACAGAGCCAGCCGGCGGCAGAGCCAGCCGATAGCAGAATCAACAGGCCATTGAATCAACCGGTCGCATAACCGGCCGACTGCAGAACCGCCTGCCGCAAGAATCGGCGGTCGCAGAATCGCCCGGCCGCAAGAATCGAGAACCCACCCGGAACCCGGGGCCAAACCCGATTCCAGCGACCGCGCCGCCGACCATGCGACAGTCGGCGACGCGGCCGCACCACTCACTCACACAACCAACCGGAGAACCCCACTCCGGTGGCCAAAGCGCCCGATCACCCCGAACAACGGGATGGACCGGATGGGTGGCCCAGCACGGGGAACCAGGCCACCCACCCGGCGTCAGACGGGCGTATCTTTCAACACCCGAAGTCGTGGCCGTTTGCAGGCCGGCGGCACCGGGACGCGCCCGGCGCGGATCAGAACCTCCCGGACGGTGCCCTCGCGGCCGTCCGGGTCGACCACGATGCCGCGCACGCCGAGCCAGGTCTCGCCCTCGTGCGGGATCGGTTTGTGCCAGTCGACCCGGACCACGCGGAGCCGGATCGTGCCGATGCCGTAGCAGTAGTCGGACTCGGCGAACTCGTACACCGGCCAGCGCGGCCGGGATGGCCGCAGCCGGTCGTCGCGGACCCGTGGCGCGGAGGCCATCCACCGCGAACGGGCGTGCGGACGACCCACGGACCGGTGCCCGTGACAACGAACGAGTTCAATCGCGCGCGTCGGACTCACCTTCCTCTGCCGGCGGCTCGGCGGCGTTTGGTCCGCCGGGCCGACTCAGTGCGTAACGAACACCACCGAATCGGTGACTGACCGCGCTGGCCCTCGTGGAAGCGGCGACCACCTCGTCGGTGATCTCCGCATCCCGGTAGACCTGCGGCGGATTGCCCCGGCGCGAACTCTCGGACGCGCCGGGGTCGCCCGGATCGGGATGTTCTGGGCCGATATTGGGTATCGACATACTCGTCACCTCTCGCTCGAGCGCCCCCGCCAGGGAGCCTTGCGCCGAGGCCGCAGACTGTCGCTCCGCGACCGACCCATCACCCAAAGAAGTTCACTCTGCGTGACCCTCCTTGGATGGACTCACGTGCGTTATCATGCTCAGAATCCCGTGACTACGCAAGGCCAGATGCACGTGCATTTGCATCACCGCCACAAATAGCCATGTGGACAACACATCCCGGGTCGAACGGCGACTCGGGCGAACCAAGGGAGCTTGGAATGACCTACGTGGTCAACGGCATGCCAGCCGGTCAGCTGCAGGGCGTGACCTGGCAGAAGAGCGGCCGCAGCAACCCGAGTGGCAACTGTGTGGAGTGCGCTGTCCTGCCCGGCGGAGATGTCGCCGTGCGCAACTCCCGCGACCCCGAGGGTGCCGCGCTGATCTACACCCGCGCTGAGATCGAGGCGTTCCTCGGCGGCGTGCGGGACGGGGACTTCGACAACCTGCTGGCCTAAGGGCCGGGCGTGCTGCCGGCCCGAGAGCCAGCAGCGCAAAAAATAGGTCCGGCCGGCTCGCACCCGGCCGGACCATGACCAAACACCCGCGGGCGGCCCCTGGGCCGCCCTTTTCTATGCCCTCAGATCGGGCGTCCGACCTCGTTGAGCAGCTTCCCGAGGATCTCAGGGGTGTGGTTGGGCGGTTCGGCGTCGATGCAGACGCGCTCCATCGCCATCGCGTACTGATCCACGTCCTCGCGCTTGTCGAGGTAGATGGCGCTGGTCAGCTGCTCCACGTAGACCACGTCGGGCAGCTCCGGCTCGGGGAACCGCAGGATCGCGAACGGACCGCCGGCCGCGGCGTGCCCGCCCGCGGTGAACGGAATGATCTGCAGCCGCACGCTCGGCAGCTTCGACACCTCGATGAGCGACTCGATCTGCGCGCGCATCACGTCGACCCCACCGATCGGGCGCCGCAGCACGGCCTCGTCGATCACGGCCCACACCTGAGGCCCACCCGAACGGGTGAGAATCGCCTGCCGCTGCCGGCGTACCTCGACCCGGCGGTTGATCTCCTCGGCGCTCGCGCCGGCGTGCCCGAGCATGATCACTGCCCGCGCGTATTCCGGCGTTTGCAGCAAGCCCGGGACGAACTGGATCTCATAGGTACGAATGAGCGTCGCCGCCGCCTCGAGCCCCAGATAGGCCTGGAACCACGATGGCAGGACGTCGTTGAGCTGCTGCCACCAGCCGGGGTTGTTGGCCTGACGGGCCAGGCTCAGGAGTTGCTCGCGCTCCTGGCTGTCGGCCACCCCATACAAGGTCAACAGGTCCGCGACGTCGCGTTCCTTGAAGCTGACCCGGCCGAGCTCCATCCGGCTGATCTTCGACCCGGAGGCACGGATCTCGTAGCCCGCCGCCTCCCGGGTGATCCCTCTCGACTCCCGCAGCTTCCGGAGCTGGGAGCCGAGCAGAATGCGCAGCACGGTTGGGCCGCCACCCGGCGCCTCCTCCTGCGTACCCGCGCTCACCTGACTCCTCGTCGCTGCGTCGTGACTGCCGGAATGCAGTCGGATGCATCCTAGAGCGGAGATCGTCTACCGCGAAACAGTGTCAAGCGTAGTCCCGCGTAAGCGGATGCGCGCTCGGATGCACGTGCAGACGGCCTTGCGGACGCACTTGATGACGAGCATGATAGCTGACAGGAACGTACCGCTTGCTAACGCAGCGTGCCGAAAACTTCGGCTGCTCGGTTGTTGCGCGTAGTCGGCGGTGCCTGCTGGCCCCCTGAACGCCGCCTCGAGAGCTTTGGAGGCATCGCGATGTCGCACTGGATGACGTCCACGCCGACGGTCACCCCGCCCCAGCGGGACCCGGCGGATGTGGCGCCGGCCGAGAGCTATCGTCCGGCTGACCCCGTCTGGGTCTATCGGGACGGCTGGCGAGCCGGCGTGATCGAGGCCGCCTCCCGGCGAGCGGTCACGGTGACCTACCACCCGGGCACGCACCGCGGCACCGGCGTCGACACATTCACGGCGCCATATGTGACGTCACGCGAGGACGACGACCCCCGCCTCGACAACCGCGGCCTGCGGCTGGTCCGGCGAAAGCCGCTCGCGTCATGACCGGCGCTGTCACCGTCGCCGCGATCGTCGGCCTGCTGAGCCTCTTCTCCGGCGTCGCCCTGGGGTGGTACCTGCGGCGCACCAACGACTGGTGCCCGACCTGCGGTGAGCAGCTCACCTGCGGCGACTGCAAGATGAGCGTCCACTGGCCCGAGCAGGCGGCTGCTTCACATCATTGACCCCGATTCGGCGGTACGTCGTCAGAGGTCCCGTCGAAGGCCCCGCAGTTGAGTCTCACGCCCTCGCGCGGCGTCGTCCTCCTGCGGCCCGCCCATGCACTATTCTACCGCTGTCCTCATCTGCCGGTCCGGCCGCCCAGCGCCGCCGAGGCGCCCCGTCGGCCATGCGCCATGACGCGGGTCCCCATACGTGCCGAGATCGGCCGTCATAGCGGGTTTTGGGACCGCAACCACCCACGGACGTCGCCCCGGAGGGCTTTGCGTTCTGGAC
>KL571204.1:117658-121845 GCA_000715855.1 Actinoplanes liguriensis | reverse complement strand
GCGGGAGCGGCGGCCTGGACCACAGCGGAGACACGACATGAAGATCTTGAATTTGATCGTGCTCGCGAGTGGCATCCCGGACGATCAGCATGATCCGGACGCCCCAAATGGGCGAGTTGGCCCTTTCGGGCGCTATTGATGTTGTTGCGGAAGACGAAGCGCCCCACCCGATCCAGGGACCAGTGGGTCACGCCGGCGGGGGACGACCGCGGGCACCGGCCGGACGCCATGATCGCGTCGCAGCGGGCCTGATTCGCGAAAACGGACGGTCCGGCAATAAATACACCGGACCCCACCGCATTTCCGGTACGTCATAGCAGCGCGTAAGTTCACGCGTGCGCTGTGCCGATGCTCTCGTGCCGGTCTGACGACATTCGCGGTTGGTGGCCCCGCGGAGGGGGTAGTTTCGATCCCGTTCCATCCTCGCTATGGAGGTGACGGGGCGTGCTCGAGCCGCGGGAAAAGCAGGAGTTCGACGGCATGGTGGCCCGATTGCGGGACACCGACCCAGGCTTCGCACGCCGGGTCGACCGGCTACGTCTCCGTCAACGAAGGCGCTGGCTGGTCTCCGCGATTCTGCTGTGGACGATCGCGCCGATCTGCCTGGTCTACGGCGGGTGGACGGGCGCGCTGGAGGCGGTGCTGGCCGTCGGCTACGGCGCCTGGCTGATGCGCAAGCGCAACCGCGCCACCGACCAGCCCTCCTGGCCGCAGTCCCGCCGCCCGACCGCGGAAGCGTAGTCAGCTCCAGCGGTCGCCGGTCAGGCGCTCGTAGACCTCGACGTACCGGTCGCGGGTCGCCTCGACCACGCTCTCCGGCAGCTCCGGCCCCGGCTCGGACTTGTCCCAGCCGTGGTCCCGGATCGCCCAGTCCCGCAGCACCTGCTTGTCCAGGTAACGCTGCACGTCGCCGGGCTGCCACTCCTCGGTCCGCCAGAAGCGCGACGAGTCCGGCGTGAGTAGCTCGTCGCCGAGCTTCAGCTCGCCGTCCTTCGTACCCAGCTCGATCTTGGTGTCCGCGATCAGGATCCCTTTTGTCGCGGCGATCTCCGACCCGCGCCGGTAGATCTCCAGCGTGATCCGCCGCAGCTCCTCCGCCTGGTCCTTACCCTCCTGCTCAACCACCTGCTCGAAGGTCATCGGCTGGTCGTGCCCGGCGCCCACGGCCTCCTTGGTGCTCGGCGTGAAGATCGCCTCCGGCAGCCGCGACCCCTCGACCAGCCCGGGCGGCAACGGCACGCCGCTGACCGCCGCCTCCCGCTGGTAGTCCTTGAGCCCGGAGCCGGCCAGATACCCCCGGGCGATGCACTCCACCTTCACCATCTCGAGCCGCTCACACCGGATAGCCCGCCCCACCCACTCCGCCGGAACATCCGTCGAGGAGATCACGTGGTTCGGCACCACATCACTGAGCTGGTCGAACCACCACAGCGACAGCTGGGTGAGAATCTTCCCCTTGTCCGGAATCGGGGTAGGCAGAATCACGTCAAAGATCGAGATCCGATCCGACGCCACCAGGACCAGGTCGCCCCCATCCGCATAGACGTCCCGAACCTTGCCGGAGTGCAGCAGCTCCACGTGTTCCCCTCAGCCATCCTGGGCAGCGTTCGGTGTCACGCTATCGAACTCGTCCCCGGCTGGCCGTGGCACCCGAGGATTATCGCGGCGTGGCCATACCCGTCTTCTCCCGCCGCGCTGCGCCGACACTCAACGCCTGCGTCAGGATCGGGTTAGTCGTCCGTTCTCCGAGTCAAAGAAGGCATCGCCCTCTCGCCAAATAGCCGAGACCCTGGCTGCGGCGAGCAGTCCCATCAGGTCGTCGACAGGGCGACTCGGAACCAAGATAGCCAGATCGACTTCGAAGTCGAGGTAACGCCTGTAGTCATACAACTGGCCGATGGCGAATCTCAGGTAGTCACGGTCTGCTCTCGCCTTGACCTCGATCAGAGCTTTGGTGACCTGATCGTATAGATCTACGCGCAGGGTCGAGGTGGGAGTCTTAATGGAGATTCCACGAAGTCGCTCACCCTTTTTGTCGTGCCACACACGAAATTGCTCTCGCAAGCCGGCTTCTACCTGTTCCGACTCCCTTGCGGTCGCCTCGGTGACCACGGCAACCGGTTCCACGCTGGGCAACTCGGGGGCAACGATGTGAATGCTGGTCCCTCTGACCTGGTTGACCACTAGTCCGTTAGCCAAGAGAGTCATGCGAGCTCGCGCCTGGATCACGGCGTCTTCCAACACCGCGCGGTTGTCGCGGATGCTGGTCCATATTTCGAGGGGCTCACCAGTGATTGGCTTCAAGCCGGTACCAGGCCGGTCAGTTCCGGCGAAGTTTCCCACCCGGCGGCTGATGGAGGCTGGGCTGCGGCCGACAAGAGCCGCAATCTCCTTCACCTCGGGGTCGCTGATTCCCACCGCACGCCCTCGACGCAGCCAGAGCTCGCCAACTATCAAGTACTCGTCGTTCAGCCAGGGCGTGCCGTCACGAGAACCCACTCTTCTACCTCCGGCCCATATTTCGATGGACACATGACTAGCCTCATGGTCGTCAGTATTTGACCACCCAGTTGGCTTGCGCAGGAGCTAGTACCAAGGCCACTCGGTTAAGGCATGTGCCGGCCGGTCGGCCCTCGAAGAAGAGGTCGGTGTCGATTAGCAGCTACGGGGGTCGATGCCAAGCTGCGGGCCTGATATCCGGAGGGTCGAAGGACGCACCGCAGCTGGGCCGGTCCAGGGCATCGCGCAGCGCGAGCTTCGCATTTGAGGGGAAAGCGGATGGCCCGCCCGCCAGGCCGGGCCATCCGCAGCGCAGGAATCCAAAGATGATCAAGACGCGCCAAAAGCCAAGAACCAGAACCAAAGCCAAGAGCCAAGAACCAAGAACCAAGAACCAAGAACCAAAGGTCAAAACCAAGGTCAAAGCCAGAAACCGAACCAAAGCTTCGACGCAGGGCTCAGCCGTTCAAAAGTCTGAGCATCTGCTGCACCTGGTCCGCACGGGACTCCTTGACCCGCTCGGCGAACTGCTTGGCCTGGGCGTTCGAGCCGCCGTCCAGCTCCAGCTGAGCCATCTCCACCGCGTTGTGCTGGTGGGCGAGGAAGAGGTTCAGGAACGCCGACTCGAAGTCCGCCTTCTTCACCGTCTTCAACGAGTTGATCTCGGCATCGGTGGTGCTGGGGAGGCCGCCGTGGTCGGCGTGGACGCTGACTCGTTTGTCGACCGTGGTGGGTTTGCCCCATTCGGTGAGCCAGTTCTTCATCATGGTCAGCTCGTCGGTCTGGGTCAGCTCGACCGCTTTGGCCAGGTCGACGACATCGGCCCGGGTGGCCCGGTCAGCGCCGATCGTCGCCATCTGCAGGCCCTGCTGCTGGTGGTCGGCGAGCATCTGCAGGAACATCACGTCGCGGTCGTTGAAGGTGGAGCCCGCGGTGATTTCGGCGATGTTCGTGACGGCGGGGGCCGACGACACCGCGGCGGGGTCCTTGGCGGTCCCGCATGCTCCGAGAAGCAGCGGCGCGATCACAGCGAGAGTCACCAGCCGGCGCTTCACAGCGGCAGCCAGAGGGCGAGCGTGTAGACCGACGGCTCCCAGCTGCGGATCGACGTGTGCGACTGCCGGCACTTGTAGGAAACGCCCTGGTAGGTCACCACGTCACCCGTCTCGTAGCCGACTCCGGGCGCCCATTCCGACCCGCTCGGCGCGACGGTGGAAGCGGCGGAGCTGGTTGCGGTGGCGGTCGGTGCCGCGGTCGGCGCCACGGTGGTCGGCGCGGTGGTCGGGGCGGTGGTCGGCGCCGACGTGGTGGGGGCGGTGGTCGGTGAGGTGGTCGACGACCCGCCGCCACCAATGTTCACGTCGACGCAGCTGTAGAAGGCGTTCGCCGTGTCCCCGATGTTCCAGACCGCGAGGACGGTGTGCTTCCCGGAGAATTTGCTGACGTCGACGGTGTGGCTGACGGTCGCCTCGGGGATCGCGTTGTTGTCGTTGAACGTGGCGACCTCGGTACCGTCCACGTAGTAGACCCAGCTCGCGGTCCGGTGCCGGGCGGTCAGCACCCAGTTGAACTTGACCGAGCTGCCGACGGAGGTGGCCGGCCAGGTCCGCGAGTTGTCGTTCAAGACCGTGTAGTTGGCGTTTCCACCGTTGCATTCCTTGGAGCCTGTCTCTTATACACATCTCTGA
>KL571204.1:113294-117394 GCA_000715855.1 Actinoplanes liguriensis | reverse complement strand
GATGTGTATAAGAGACAGGGCCAGGGCCGGTGAGGCGATCACCAATGTCGACCCGACCATCCCGAGGGTGGCCAGCGGGTAGGCGATCTTCCTGCGCATGTCAGCTCTCCAGACATCGTCCTGGCGTCCTTACGAGCCGGAACATTAGGGAGAGCTGCCATAACGGAGCCTTAAGGCGACCGAAAACCCGCCTGAAAACGATTATCGCGCGGCTCGGCGACGCCGCCGGGGCGCCGGCTCCTCGTCAAAAAGATCATCGTCGGGAGAGGTGAGCAGGAAACCGACCCTGGCACCACCCAGCGGGCTTCGCCCGACAACCAATTGCCCCCGTACGGTGTCAGCCGCCCGACGCACGATGTCGAGCCCGAGCCCGGTCGAGCCGGCCCCGCTGAACCCGCGTTGCACGGCGGCCGCCGGGTCGGCGATTCCCGGCCCCGCATCGTCCACGAGCAGTCCCGTCGAGGAGACGCTCACCCGGAACGCCACTCCTTCGTCGGTGTGCGAGAAGACGTTCCCGAGCATCGCGTCGACGACGAGGATCACGTCGCTGCGGGACATCGGCACCATCACCGGCTCGTGCCCGCCGACCACTTCCCAGGGCCGTTCCTGGTCCTCGGCGAGCACGGACCAGAACGCGAGCCGGTCGGCCAGCGCCTCGACCAGGTCGCACTGCTGGTTGCCCCGGGCTTCGACACCCAAGCGGGCGCCCGTGATGATCGCTTCCAGCTCCTGGTCGAGCAGGTCGCACGCCTGGCGCATGCGGTCCGCGATCGGGCCCGGCGGGATTGCTTCGGCGTCGAGGCGGAGCGCGGTCAACGGCGTACGCAATCGGTGTGAAAGATCGGCGGCGAGCTCGCGCTCGCGATCCAGCAGGCGCCGCATGTCGCCGGCCATGGTGTTGAACGCCTGGGCGGCGTCGCGCAGCTCACGCGGCCCGGACGGCTCGATCCGCTCGTTGAGCTCGCCGCTGCCGAGTTTGCGGGTGGACGCCGCGAGCTGGCGGGTGGCCCGGACCATCTGCGCGCCGAGCCGGTCGGCGAACAGGGTCGAGCCGGCGACGAGTACGACGGCCAGGCCGAACAGCGAGGCCCAGGCCTTGTAGACGCCGCGGCGCATCTCGGCGTCGGTGACGAACACCTCGACGACCACGGTCCGCCCGTCGGTGAGCACGGTCGGCTGCAGGTAGGCGACCCCGCCCTCGGCGGCCGCGGTCGCGGAGCGGCGCTGTTTCGCGGCACGTTCGACGGTCGCGTCGCTGAGGTGCGAGCTCCCGATCGGGTCGAGGTCCGGCAGGTGCACGGCGAGCAGCCCGGCGCTGCCGGCGGAGGTGCTGGCGACCGCGTTGGTCAGCGCGGTCGGGTCGGCGTTGACGCCGAGCACGGTGACCATCGAGGTGGCCTGCTGGCGCGCCTCGGAGATGGCCTTGTCGTGGGCGATCTGCCAGATCGCGACGGCCAGCGGGACCAGGAACGCCAGCGCGACCATCGAGGTGATCGCCAGGGCGAGCCGGTTGAGCGCCCACCTCACTGCGGATCGACCATCATCACGCCGACACCGCGGACGGTGTGCAGGAACCGGGGCTTGGCGGCGGTCTCCCCGAGTTTGCGGCGCAGCCAGGAGATGTGTACGTCGATGGTCTGTTCCTCACCGATCCGCGCCTGGTTCCACACCTGGTTCATCAGCTCACGGCGGCTGATCACCTGGCCGACGCGCTCGGCCAGGTACGCCAGCACGTCGAACTCCCGGCGGGTCAGCTGCAGCGGCTCGCCGCGCAGTTCCGCCCGGCGCTGCCGCGGCTTGATCACCAGCTCGCCGACGGTGATCGTGTTCGGCGCCTGCTCGGTGGTGGTCCGCGCGCGGCGCAGCACCGCCGAGATCCGGGCCAGTATGTGGCCGCCGGAGAACGGCTTGGTCACGTAGTCGTCGGCGCCGGCGCTCAGCAGTGCGATGATGTCCGCCTCCGAACGCCGTGCGGTCGCCACGATCACCGGCACGTCGGAGACCGTCCGCATCATCCGCAGCGCGTCGGTGCCGTCGATGTCCGGCAGCCCGAGGTCGAGGATGACCAGGTCGGGCCGTTCCTGGGTGACGATCTTCAACGCCTGGGCAGCTTGGCCCACCGGGCGCACCACGTGCCCGGCATCGGTCAGCGCACGGGTGAGTGCGGCCGCGATGTTGCGGTCGTCCTCGACCAACAGGATCAACGCCATGGCGTGCAGCATAGGACCAGGTGAGAGGATGGGCTCCGTGCGATCTTCCCGTTGGGTCCCGGTGGCCGGCTGGTTCGTGGCGACGGCCAGCAGCATCGTGCTCTCCTGGGTCGCGCTGCTGCCGGTGCTGAACGCCGCTCGCGCCGACGTCGGGACGCTGCCGGACATCGATCAGGTGCCGGCCGCCGACGTGGTTGCCCCGGTCTCCTTGCCGCCGACCGCCGCCCGCACGCAGCCGAGCCCCGCGGTCGCCGCCTCGAGCTCGCCGAAGCCGTCGAAGAAGCCGCCGAAGTCGCCCGCGACCAGCACGCCGGCGACCGCCACGGCGACGGCGACCACGAAGCCGGCCACCACCACTGAGGACGGCTGGACGGTGACGACCGGTGGGGACGGGCTGAAGACGTACGTCCGATCCTTCTCGGTCGAGGGTGGTCAGGCGGTCGTCAAGATGACCAGTGCGGGGGTTGTCTCGCTGGTCACCGCCACGCCCGCGGACGGTTACGCGGTGGAGAAGACGCAGAGCTCGCCGACCGACATGGCGGTCTATTTCAACGAGACCAACCACAGCTTCATCATCCACGCCATCTGGTGGAACGACGCGCCGTTCGCTGAGGTCAGCGAGATCGGGTCATAGAAGTTTCCTAATAGATAGCGCTCTCCGCACTGAACGAGGGTTTTCCCTGATTCGGTGACGTTCGTCGATGCTTAACGTCTCACCACAAGTCATCCAGGTGTGACCCATCGTCCGACGGACGGTCGAACCCGCCCGCCAACCCCCCGGGCGGGAAAGGAGCAGTGCGTGAAATCCCGTACCCCTGTCGTGGTCGCCGCGGTTGCCGCAACCGCGGCCGCCTCGGTGGCCGTCGCGCTCGCCGGACCGGCGACCGCCACGCCCAGCGTCGCAGCGTCACCCGCCGCGGCCGCCGCCGCTGCCGCCTCGTCCCTGTTCGCCGCCCGTCCGGCGGCTCTCCACGCCGCCGCGGACGAGGTCTTCGTCCAGCATGACGTCATCTCCACCGACAAGCTCCAGTACGTCCCCTACACCAAGACGTACAAGGGCCTCGAGGTCATCGGCGGTGACGGTGTCGTCGTCACCGACCTGGCCGGCCAGGTCAAGTACACCTCGGTGGCTCAGGACTCCCCGCTCGGCGCGATCAACACCACCCCCGCCCTGAGCGCCGCCGACTCCGTCAAGGTCGCCAAGGGCGAGCTGAAGACGGTCGCCGGCGTCGAGGGCACCAAGCTGGTCGTCTTCGCCGCGACCGGCACCCCGGCCCTGGCCTGGGAATCGACCATCAAGGGCACGAGCGCGGAGGGCCCGAGCCGGCTCACCGTCGACGTGGACGCGGCCTCCGGCAAGGTGCTGCGCACCTACGAGCACGTCACCGACGTGACCGGCACCGGCACCGGCTGGATCAACGGCTCGGTCAGCCTGGACACCACCCTCTCGGGCAGCACGTACAGCATGAAGGACCCGAGCATCGCGACGCTGACCTGCCAGGACGCGTCGACCAACACGACCTTCAGCGGCACCGACAACGTGTGGGGCAACGGCACCGGCACCAACAAGGAGACCGGTTGCGTCGACGCTCTGTACTCGGCGCAGAAGGAGAAGGGCATGCTCTCCGCGTGGCTGGGCCGGACCGGCTTCAGCAGCAGCGGCGGCGCGTGGCCGATCCGGGTCGGCCTGAACGACCAGAACGCGTACTACGACGGCACCCAGGTCCAGATCGGCAAGAACACCGCCGGCCAGTGGATCTCCTCGGCTGACGTGCTGGGCCACGAGATCGGTCACGGCATCGACGACAACACCCCCGGCGGCATCTCCGGCAACGGCACCCAGGAGTTCGTCGGCGACGTGTTCGGCGCGGCCACCGAGGCCTACGCCAA
>KL571204.1:112803-112990 GCA_000715855.1 Actinoplanes liguriensis | reverse complement strand
ACTACCAGGTCGGCGAGGAGGTCAACCTGGTTGGCTCCGGTCCGATCCGGTACATGTACAACCCGTCGCTCGCCGGTGACGACAACTGCTACTCCAGCAGCACCCCGAGCCAGGAGGTGCACGCCGCGGCCGGCCCCGGCAACCACTGGTTCTACCTGCTCGCCGAGGGCACCGCGCCCACCAACGG
>KL571204.1:103887-112550 GCA_000715855.1 Actinoplanes liguriensis | reverse complement strand
GGCACCGCGCCCACCAACGGCCAGCCGACCAGCACCCGGTGCTCCGGCTCCGGCGCCATCACCGGTGTCGGCATCCAGAACGCCACCAAGATCATGTACAACGCGATGCTGATGAAGACCAGCAGCTCGTCGTACCTGAAGTACCGCACCTGGACGCTGACCTCCGCCAAGGCTCTGGACAGCACCTGCGCGCTCTTCAACACCACGAAGGCCGCCTGGGACGCGGTGAGCGTGCCGGCCCAGTCCGCCGACCCGACCTGCACCGGTGGCGGTGGCACCAGCTCGCCGACCCCGTCGTCGAGCACCTCGAACCCGCCGTCGACGGGCTGCACCGGCAGCAACGCGACCGCCGTCGCCATCCCGGACGCCGGGTCGGCCGTCTACAGCGACATCGCCGTCAGCGGCTGCACCAAGACCCCGTCGACCACCGCGTCGATCTCGGTCAACATCACCCACACCTACCGCGGTGACCTGCGCGTCGACCTGGTCGCGCCGGACGGCACGGTCTACAACCTGAAGGCCACGTCGAGCAGCGACAGCACGGACAACGTGGTGGCGACCTACTCGAAGAACCTGTCGAGCGAGGTGGCGAACGGGACCTGGCGCCTGAAGGTCCAGGACGTCTACTCCTCCGACACCGGCACCATCAACAGCTGGTCGCTCACCCTCTGACCCGGGTAGGCGAGTGAAGGGGGCACCGTCTCGCGACGGCGCCCCCTTTCCGGCGACTCGCGCTGCGACCGCCGTACCGGAAATGGGTCTTTGTGAAGGGGATCGCCAGGCGGGAGTTCGGTGTGGTGCGATACAGGCCACAGTGACGCCGGACCGTGATCTTCGACGCTTACGGTTCCCGGCAACGCTGGACGGGAGGTCACACGGTGACTGACGTTTTCGGAGCCGTGGTGCCCGGTCGCCCGACCGGGGTGCTCGCCGATGTGTGGGGCCGATCCGCCGTGCGCGACGTGGCGCTGGTCGTGGGCGCCGCCGGGGCGGTGGGGCTCGCCGCGCAGATCGCGATCCCGGTGCCCGGCTCACCGGTGCCGATCACCGGGCAGACGTTCGCGGTGCTGCTCGCCGGCGCGGTGCTCGGGCCCGGTCGCGGTGCGGTCGGCATGCTGCTGTACGCGGTCGCCGGCGCCCTGGGCGTCCCCTGGTTCGCCGGTGGCAACTCCGGATGGCCGCTCGCCACCGGTGGTTATCTTCTCGGCTTCGTCATCGCGGCGGCGCTGGTCGGGCAGCTCGCGGCGCTCGGCGCGGACCGGCGCCCCGGCTACACGATCGGTCTGATGTTCATCGGGAATCTGCTGATCTACCTGGTCGGCGTCCCGTGGCTGGCATTGATGACGACCATGGACGTGCCCGAGGCGGTCGTCAAGGGCGTCATGCCGTACCTGATGGGCGATGTTTTCAAGATCGTGCTCGCGGCCGCCGTCCTGCCCGGCGCCTGGATGCTGGTGAACCGCAAACGCCCTGGTTGAGCCGCCTCTAAGGGGGTAACAGGCGTTCCCTGAACCACGACCCAGGGAGGCCAGGACATGCGACTCAATCTGCTCCGCCCGTTGTACGAACGCCCCGGACCATGGGCTTCGGTGTACCTCGACACATCCCGGGAGGCCGGGGACACCGCGAACGCGGTCGAGCCCCGCTGGCACGCCGTCCGGGAGGAGCTGGCCCTCGCCGGGTGCGATCCGCTGACGGTGCACGCTCTGGAGGACGCGGTTCTGGACCAGCCGCAACGACCCGGGCGGCACGGGGTCGCGCTCTTCGCCACCGCCGGCGAGGTGGTCATGCAGCGGGCGCTCAACATTCCGCCGATCAAGGACATTTGCGCGTACGAGCCTCTGCCGCACGTGATGCCGATGATCGCCCAGCTCGTCCGGGAGACCGAGCGGGACGCCCACATTCCGGCACACGTCGACGACGGGCTGGCCGAGGTGGTGAGTTACCTGTCGCGGGGGCAGGTGAACACGCTGCTGCTGGTCGACGACCCGTCCTCGACCGTACGGCTGTGGATCGGCCCGGATCCACTGCAGCTCAGCGACGACCCGGAGGTGCTGAACGTGGCCGGGGTCCGGCATCCGCCCCAGGTCCGCGCGGACGCCGCGATCCTCCGGGCGCTGACCGCGGCGGATGCGTCGATCGCCCTGGTCGCCCCGGACGAGCACCTGCGCGGCGGGGTGGCAGTTCGGCTGCGGTACGCGGAGGCGCACCACTGAACCCACAGGCTGTGCGCACAGGCTGTGGATAACTCGAACGGGTGTGCGAACGGCGACACGCGATGGCAGGATGATCGCGTGTCGCCCAACGAGTTGCGCCCGACCTACCCGATCACCACCGAGCGCCTGCTGCTGCGCCCGTTGACCTCGGCCGATACCGAGGCGCTGCTGGCCTACCGCAGCCGCCCCGACGTCTGTCGCTACGTGCCGTTCCAGCCGATGACCGCCGAGGTGATCGCCGACCGGCTCGACACCTACTGGGCCGCGACGGCGCTCACCGACGAGGGCCAGTCGCTGACCCTGGGCATCGAGGTCGCCGAGACCGGCAAGCTGGTCGGCGACGTGATCCTGTTCTGGCACAGTCGCAAGCACCGCGGTGGCGAGATCGGCTACGTGCTGAACCCCGATTTCGCCGGCCAGGGCTATGCGACCGAGGCTGCCCGCGCCATGCTGAAGGTCGGCTTCGAGTCGCTGGGCCTGCACCGGATCATCGGGCGGATCGACGAGCGCAACGAGCCGTCCGCCCGGGTGCTGCGCCGCCTCGGCATGCGGCAGGAGGCCCGTCTCGTGCACAACGAGCTGTTCAAGGGCGAGTGGAGCACCGAGGTCGACTTCGCGATGCTCGCCGAGGAGTGGCAGGCGCTGGGCTAGGGTCTGTCCTAGATGTCCAGGTTGGTCTCGATCCGCTTGAGCTGGTGGCGGGCCAGCGCCAGGTTGGCCCGCTCCTTGTACAGCGCCAGGTAGAGGAAGAGTCCCTGCCCGGAACGCCCGGTCAACGGCCGGATCAGGTGGTACTGCGTGTCCAGCGTGATCAGTACGTCCTCGATGCTCTCGCGCAGTCCGAGCATCTCCATCGTGCGCAGCTTCGCCCGGATCACCTCGGTGTTCGCGGCCGCCGCGACGGTCAGGTCGAAGTTCCGGTCACCCCCGGCGACACCGAGGGCCATTCCACTGCTGCGGTCGACCAGAGCGACGCCGATGGCGCCGTCGATCTGCATCGCGTCCTTGAGTGCTACATCCATGTCCGGCATTTCGGGTTCCCTCCGGTGACTCGCTCCGATCGACATCGACTGTCACCGACGCACGGACAACCCCGTCGCACACGATGTCCGGCTTGGACAGTCGACCGGCTCGCATGCTTGGTATGACATCGAGGTAGTTGAAGATTTCTGCAACTTCGAAACCCTGTAAGCCGCGTAACCGGGCCGAACTCCCCGCGTTGGTCGATGTGAATGACTGGAGGGGACCCGTCGTGTCAGTGCCGCTGTACCAGGCGAAGGCCGAGATGTTCCGGACGCTCGGCCACCCGGTCCGGATCCGGGTCCTGGAACTGCTGCAGGACGGGCCACGGCCGGTCCGCGACCTGCTGGCCGAGATCGACGTCGAGGCGTCGAACCTGTCCCAGCAGCTCGCGGTGCTGCGCCGGGCCGGGATCGTGACGTCGTTCCGGGAGGGCGCATTGGTGATGTACGCCCTGAGCACCACCGACGTCGCCGACCTGCTCGCCGCCGGCCGCCGCATCCTCGGCGCCGTCCTCACCGACCGCGACGGCCTGCTCGTGGAGCTCCGAGCCCAGAAGTGACGGCTTACTGATCGAAGGACGCGTAGTACGACGCGGCCATGTCCTCATCACCGTGGCCCTGCTCAGCGGCCCGCCGGAAGCGCTCGGCACCCGCGGCGGCGACGTCCAGACGTACCCCCGAATCGGCGCCCGCACCGACGATCAACCGTGCGTCCTTCTCCGCCGTGACCACCGCGAAGCTCGCCGGCGACAGCCGGCCCTCCAGGATCGCGGACCCCTTCGCGTGCAGGTAGCCCATGTCCAGCGGACCGCCCGCGATCACCGCGAAGAAGTCGGCCGGGTCGACGCCGAGGCCCTTGGCCAGCGCGAGCGTCTCGGCCGTGCCGTGCGTGACAGCCAGCACCCAGCTGTTCGCGACCAGCTTGAGCCGGGTCGCGGCCTCGGTCCAGACGGTTCGCGCGCCGACCGCCTCGAAGACCGGGCTGATCGCGTCGCGGTGCTCGGCCGGGCCGGTCGCGAGGACGGTGAGCTGCCCCGCCTCGGCCGGCTGCCGGGTGCCGAGCACCGGGGCGTCGAAGAAGACCAGGCCGTGCTCGGCGGCGAACGCGGCCAGGTCGGCGACGTCCTGCAGACTCGCGGTGGTCGACTGCATCCAGAGCACGCCGGGACGCAGCGCCGGGGCGGCCTCGGCGATCACGGAGCGCACGGTGGCGCCGTCGTACAGCATCGTCAGGATGACATCGGCGCCGGTCACCGCCTCGGCCGGGGAGTCGCTGACGTGCACGCCGTCCGCGGCGAGCGGCTCGGCCTTGGCGCGGTGCCGGTTCCAGACCCGGACGTCGTGGCCCGCGCGGGCCAGGTTGCGGGCCATCGCGGCGCCCATGATCCCGGTGCCGAGAACGCTGACGGTGAGTTTGTCGGTCATGTTCAAACCGTACGGACAGGCCGAGCACAGCGCGCACCCAGCTGGAAACCCAACTATCCGTTCACATGTCGGTAAAGGTTCTGTACATCGCCGGGTGGGGTCGCAGCGGAACGACAATCGTCGACAACATCCTCAACTCGTACGACTCCGTCTTCTCCACCGGAGAGCTGTACTACCTGTGGCGACGCGGCCTGGTCCAGGGCCGCAAGTGCGGCTGCGACCTGCCCGTCGCCCGGTGCCGGCTGTGGCGGGAGATCCTGGACCACGCGTACGGCACGGACCAGCCCGACCCGAAACGGATGAGCGAACTACAGCGGCAGGTGGCCCGGGTCCGCAGCACGCCGTCGCTCATCGGTGACCCGCTCAGCGCCGGCGCCGAGGAGTACCGGCGGGTGCACACGCGGCTCTACCACGCGATCGCCGACATCACCGGCGCGGCGCTGATCGTCGACTCGTCGAAAGTGCCGTCCGGCGCCGCGCTGCTGCCGCGGATGCGCGGGGTGGAGCCGTACCTGCTGCACATGGTTCGTGATCCGCGCGCGGTGACACATTCGTGGATGCGGCTCACCGAACAGCCCGACCGCGGCAAGCCGGCCGTGATGCAGCAACACCAGCCGACCGAGAGCACCATGCACTGGCTGGTCTGGAACACCTTCGCGGAACGGCTGGCGAAGTCCTATCCGGACCGCTACCAGCGGCTTCGCTACGAGGACTTCGCCGACGCGCCACGGCGGTCGATCGAAGGGCTGCTCGCGTTCACCGGCGTCGACCCGGGCAGCGGGCCGTTCCTCGACGACACCACCGTGCGCCTCGGGCCGAACCACACGGTCTCCGGAAACCCCAGCCGATTCCGGACCGGGGACGTCACACTGCGCGCCGACGACCGGTGGCGGCAGGAGCAGTCACTCGGCCCGCGGCTCGCGGTCACCGCGCTGGCACTGCCCCTGCTGCACCGCTACGGATACTCAGTGCGCGCTTGACCGCGCCCACAGGTTGATCCCGGACTCGGTCGCGTACTTGTCGATCTCGGCCAGCTCCTCCGCCGAGAACGACGTGTTGCCCAGCGCCGCCAGGTTGTTCTCCAACTGGGTCACGCTGCTCGCGCCGAGCACCACCGACGTCATCCGCGGATCCCGCAGCGACCAGGCGATCGCGAGCTGAGCCAGGCTCTGCCCGCGCCGCTCGGCGATCGCGTTCAGCGCACGGATCTTGCCCAGGTTCTCCTCGGTCAGCCAGTCCGGGGTGAGCGACTTCTGCTCGTCCGCGCGCGAACCCTCCGGGATCCCGTTCAGGTAGCGGTCGGTCAGCATGCCCTGCGCCAGCGGCGAGAAGCCGATGCAGCCGGCGCCCTCCTGCTCCAGCACGCCGAGCAGGTCCTCCTCGATCCAGCGGTTCAACATCGAGTACGACGGCTGGTGGATCAGCAACGGCGTGCCCAGGTCGCGGAGGATCGCGGCGGCCTCGGCGGTCTTCGCCGGAGAATAGGACGAGATGCCGACGTAGAGCGCCTTGCCCGCACGGACCGCGGCGTCGAGCGCGCCCATCGTCTCCTCGAGCGGGGTCTCCGGGTCGAAACGGTGCGAGTAGAAGATGTCCACATAGTCCAGACCCATCCGCTTCAGGGACTGGTCGAGGGACGCCGTCAGATACTTCCGCGAGCCGTGGTCGCCGTAGGGGCCCGGCCACATGTCATAGCCGGCCTTGGTCGAGATGACCAACTCATCCCGGTACGGCCGGAAGTCCTCGGCGAACAGCCGACCGAAGTTGATCTCGGCCGAGCCATACGGCGGGCCGTAGTTGTTCGCCAGGTCGAAGTGCGTGACACCGAGATCGAAGGCACGGCGCAGCACCGCGCGCTGCGTCTCGATCGGCTTGTCGTCGCCGAAGTTGTGCCACAGGCCGAGCGAGATCGCGGGCAGTTTCAGCCCGCTGCGCCCGGTCCGGCGGTACTCCATGGTGTCGTAGCGGGTGGGCGCGGCTGCAAAGGAAGTCACGATTGATTCATATCTCACGAACCGCCGGCTCCGCTCCGGTCCAGCTCAACCCATTCCCCCGTACGGCCCCTGCCACCCCACCCCACCGCCCAGTCGCCCCCGCAGCTGGCACCCACCGCTCAATCCCGGACCCAAACGAGCCGTGAGCGCCAGCCGACCCCCGCAGCTGGTACCCACGGCTCAAACCGGGACCGAACGAACCGTGGGTACCAGCCGACCACCCGCAGCTGGCATTCACGGCTCAGAGCGGGACTGAAACGGCGTTTGCAGCGGTGTGCGGGTCCCGTCGGGCACTCGTGGCGTGGTGTGCGGCTTCGGTGGGGCTGCTGCGCTGGTCTTGCTAGGCGGGGACCTCGGCGGCGGAGCGGCGGGGCGGGCCGATCAGCGTGTAGGCGAGCAGGCCGGCTGACGCCAGCGCCACCGCCGTGGCCGCCGCCGCTCCGCTTCGGGGGTCCTGCGCCTGCCAGGTAAGGGCCTGCTGGAGGTGGGTCTCCGACTCGGGGAAGAGGATCGCCGCAAGGGTCCAGCCGAGTGGCACGAACCACGACCGGGCCGGGCTGAGCACCGTGGCGCCCAGCGCGGTCAGCCCCAGCAGCCCGACGGTGTCCCGGACCACCAGCAGCCCGGGGCTGAAGGTGGCCGGCGTGACCAGCGTGACCGCGAGCAGCCCCACCACGACCAGCATCGCCGCCAGCACGTGCGCGGCCCGTCGCGGCGCCCAGGGCAGCGCGGCCGTGCGGTCCAGAGCGGCATCCGGGCTGACCAGGGTCGGAGTCAGGGCCGACACCATCAGCAGCACCGTCAGGATGACCAGCGGCAGCCCCACCTCCCGGCTCCGGGAGGCGACCGCCCACAGCGACCACATCAGGACCGCGCAGCCCACCGTCACGGCCAGGGCCAGCGGCGCCCGGCGCGAGCGCAGGTACAGGACGAGCCAGCGCATCACTTGCATCCCAGGGCCGCGTCGCGGATGGCGGTGACCTTGGCCTGTGCCTGCTCGGCGGGGAGTTTGCGCAGCTCCTGCCACCGGGTCACGGCGTCGGCGGCGACGTCCGGGGCCTCGGCCACCGGTTCCCGCCCGATCAGCCAGTACGCCGCGGCGAGCGTGTCCGCCCACTCCGGCCCCTTGTCGCAGTCATTCGGGCTGGCGAAGACCGAGGTCACGATCTTCGTCGTCAGGTCGCCGGTCTCGCCGGCCGTGATCGAGACCAATGCGACGTCGGCGCCCCGCGGCGCCGGGATGTACGGCAGGTAGGTCGTGTTGTCCTCGTGCACCCGTGTCGGCGCGCCCGGCAGCTTCGCCAGGATCGTCAGCGCCTGCCGGGCCTGCGGGACGATTTCGGGCAGCAGGCCCTCGTGCACCCGGCTGACGCACACCCGCTGCTCGTCCTTCGCGCAGATCAACTCCTGCGCGACCGGGTCGACCGAGTCGACGACGAGCCGGTTGTGGTGCGGCATGACGGTGATCGCCAGTGCGGCGCCGAGCACCACCGGCAGCAGCGCCGTCACCCGCAGGCGCCAGCCGTTGGACGCGAACAGCAGCACCCCGGCGACCGCGAGCGCGGCCAGCCAGATCGCCTGCGCGGCGCTGATCCGGCCCGCGACGGTCGTGTAGGCGTCCGGCATGTTCATCTCGTAGATCGGCGAGAAGACCAGCGCCAGCCAGCCCTTCGGACGGGTGAGGGCGGGGATGCCCAGGAGCAGGCCCAGGCCCGCCACTCCCAGGGCGGGCGCGGTCGCCAGCCAGGGCAGCAACCGGCCGACGGCCAGGCCGAGCCAGACCGCGGCGAGCAGCGCCAGCGCGCCGACCGCGACGACGGCCACGACCGCCACCGGCAGATACTTCGCGGTGCTGATGATCGACACCGCGCCGGCGACGGTCATCAGCAGGTAGCCGGCGACGATCGTCAGGGCCATCGCCCCGAGCGTCGGCACCGTGCGCTGGACCCGCGGCCGCGGGGTGCTGGCGAACAGTTCGGTCACGTTCGACTGCTGCTCGCGGCGGG
>KL571204.1:101680-103648 GCA_000715855.1 Actinoplanes liguriensis | reverse complement strand
GTGTATAAGAGACAGCGCCGGCGGCCAGCGCCAGCGGCCAGAGCAGCGCGAGATAGAGCCGCTGGGACATGACCAGCTGCATCCAGCCCGTGGACCACTCCGACTCGGGGACCAGGTAGAGCAGGGCGACGCCGACGGCCAGCAGGATCAGGGCCGAGCCGAGCGCGGCCGAACGGCGGATCTCGATGCCCAGGATGCGGCTCATCGACCCGCCTCCGCCCGGTGCCGGCGCAGCAGTGCCGAGTAGCCCCGCTCGGCCGGGCTGTCCCCGGCGTCGCCCTCGCCGCCCTGGGTGACCAGATCGTCCGGGGTGCCCTGATAGACCAGGCGGCCCTCGTTCATCATCACCACGTCGGTGCACGCGGCCACGACGTCCTCCACCAGGTGGGTGGAGACCAGGACGCAGCAGTCCACACCGAGGTCGCGCAGCAGCTCACGGAAGTCGAGGCGCTGTTCCGGGTCGAGGCCGACGGTCGGCTCGTCCAGCAGCAGGACCGCGGGGTCGTTGACGATCGCCTGGGCGATGCCGGCCCGGCGCAGCATGCCGCCGGAGAGCGTCTTCATCCGCGAGCCGGCCCGGTCGGCGAGACCGACCCGCTCGATCGCCCGCTGCACCGCGCCGGGCACCAGCGTTTTCGGCATCTCCTTGAGCCACGCCATGTACTCGACGAACTCCCGCACCGTGAAGCGCGGGTAGAAGCCGAACTGCTGCGGCAGGTAACCCAGCCCGCGACGCACCCGCCGCAGGTCGGCGCGCCCGTCCACGGACTCACCGAGCAGGGTCAGCTTGCCGCCGGCCGGCTCGACGACGGTGGCCAGCGCACGCATCAGCGTGGTCTTGCCGGCGCCGTTCGGCCCGAGGAGACCGTGCACGCCGGTGCCCAGGGCCAGGTCGAGCCCATCGACGGCCAGGTGCCGGCCGGCCCGGACGCGCAGCCCTTCGGCGTGCACGACCCAGGGGTGGGTGGTCGGGGCGGTCTCGGCCGCGCTCACCGTACGCATATGTCATCTCCTCCTGAGAAAGCGGTCGGCGCGGGTCGTCGCGAAGGCTGCCGAGGCAACCGCGATGAACGCCCAGACGCCGAGACTGCCCGGCTGAAGCACGACCGGGAGGTCGGCGGTGAAGACCGCCGGCACGGCCACCGCGAGCCCCCACCCGGCTGCCAGACCGAGGGCGGCGAGCCGCACCCCGATGAAGGCGCCGAGCGCGATCGTGGTGGTGGTGAAGGCCAGGCACGGCAGCAGCGCCAGGGCCAGTGAGACTCCGGTCCGGTCGGTGGCCAGCCCCAGCATCGGGATGACCACCAGGAGCACCATGGCGGTGCGCCGCAGGAGCAGTGGCAGGCCGGCCGTCGGTGTGCTGGCGACCAGCTCCCAGGCCGGATCGCTGCCCCGGCTCCACGCGACCGCCACCCCGGGCAGCGGCGCGACCGGCGCGAGCAGCAGCACCAGGGACGGCAGGCTCGGCTGCACCGCCTGGAGCAGCACCGCGCAGGCGAGGACCGCGCCCGTCATGGTCAGCCACGGAACCAGCTGCCACACCAGCCAGCGGTTCCGCGCGGCGGACCAGCGCCGCCGCTCCGGGACCGGGGCGGGCCCGGCCGTGACGCCCTGATCCACCCCGTTGCTCACCCGGTCGAGCAGGGTCAGGACGTCCTCAGGAGCGCTGCCGGCCAGCCGGGCACGGCAGTCGGCGCACTCCTCCAGGTGCACCTCGACGGTCCAGACCGTGGCCTCGTCGAGGCCGAGGTCCCCGTCCGCGTAACGCGAGATGACCGAGGGGCTGGGGTGACCGGTCATGACAGCGCCTCCCGAAGTGCGAGCCGGGCCCGCCGCGCCCGCGATTTCACGGTGCCCTCGGGCACTCCCAGCAGCAGCGACGTCTCCCGGACGGAGAGACCGTCGAGGACCATCGCCCGCAGCACCTGCCGCACGTCCGCGGGCAGCGTCAGCAGGGCCTGCTCCAGC
>KL571204.1:94224-101423 GCA_000715855.1 Actinoplanes liguriensis | reverse complement strand
AGATGTGTATAAGAGACAGGCGAGATACGTCTCCTGCATCACGTCGGCGACCACGTCATCGTCCGCACAGCGCCGGCGCAGCCGGACGGCGAGCCACGGCGACGTGCGCCGATAGAGCTCGTCGAAGGCATATCGATCGCCGGCAGCGGTGCGGCGGACGAGCTCCGCCTCGTCGGCCGCTTCCAGACTTCGTCTCACATCAGGCAAGACGATGGCACCGCGCCCGCGGTTCTCCCGTTGGAGTGGCATGAGTCACAATGCCAAGCATGGCGTTCGACGAGGCACTCGCGGAACGGATCCGGGACGCGCTCGGTGAGGTGGACGGCGTGACCGACAAACGGATGTTCGGCGGGATCACGTTCATGGTCCACGGCAACATGGCCGTCGGCGTGATGGGCGACGACCTGATCGTGCGGCTCGGCGCGCAGGCCGGCGAGGCCGCGCTGGCCGAGCCCGGCACGCGTGTCTTCGACTTCACCGGCCGCCCGATGAAGAACTGGATCGTCGTCGACGGTGACCGCCTCGACGACGAGGACCTGACCCGCTGGCTGCGGGCCGGCCTCGGCTTCGCCGGCTCACTGCCGCCGAAATAGGAAGATCAAAAGCTTCAGAACACGCTTCGGTACGCCGTGAGCGTCGCGTCCAGCACCTCGCGCCCGGGGCGCTCCCAGAGGTCGGCGTTCATCACCTCGACCTCGATCGGTCCGGTGTACCCGGCCTTGTCCACCGCCTGGTGGAAGGCGCGCATGTCGACACAGCCGTCGCCGGGCAGTCCCCGGCCGGTCAGCACCCCGGCCGGAAGTGGCGTGATCCAGTCCGCGAGCTGGTAGATCGCGATCCGTTCGCCGGCCCGCGCGACTTTGTCCAGTGCGGTGTCGTCCCACCACAGGTGGTACGTGTCGACGGTGACGCCGACCTGCCCGGCCGGGTGCTGCTCGGCGATCGCCATGGCCTGGTCCCACGTGCTGATCACGCAACGGTCCGCGGCGTACATCGGGTGCAGCGGCTCGATCGCCAGGGTCACCCCGGCCTGCGCGGCGTATGGCGCCAGCTGCCCGATCGCGTCGGCCACGTGCTGCCGCGCGCCGGCGATGTCCTTCGATCCCTCGGGCAGGCCGCCGGAGACCAGCACGAGGACGGTTGTGCCCAGCTCAACGGCTTCGTCGATGGCCCGGCGATTGTCGTCGTACCAACCAGGCAGTTGGAAGAACCCACTGCGGCACAGCGTCGTCACGGAGAGGCCGGCCTCCCGGACGAGGCGCGCGGAACGTTCCAGACCGTATTCGGCGACCGGCTCACGCCAGAGCGCGACCTGGCTGACGCCTGCCTCGACGCAGCCGGCGACCATGTCCGGCAGGTCCCAGAGCTTCGCCGTGATCTGGTTGAACGAGAAGCGGCTCATGACATCGGAGCTCATCCGGCCATCACCTCGAAGAATCGGTTGGCCCGATGAGCGGCCAGATCGGGGTCGGGCAGCAGGCCGGCGGCGTCGGCGAGCTCGATCAGCTTGGCGAAGTGCGGCACCGAGCGGCCCGACTGCAGGCCGCCGACCATGGTGAAATGCGACTGGTGGCCGGCCAGCCAGGCGAGGAACACGATGCCGGTCTTGTAGTAGAACGTCGGCTTCTCGAAGATGTGCCGGGAGAGCGGGACCGTAGGGGCGAAAATGCGGTCGTACGACTCCAGGTCGCCCTCGTCCAGCGCCGCGAACGCCGCCGCGGCCGCCGGGGCGATCGCCGCGAAGATGCCGAGCAGCGCATCCGAGTAACCCTGCTCGTCACCCCGGATCAGCTGCGGATAGTTGAAGTCGTCACCGGTGTAGAGCCGGACACCGGCCGGGAGGCGGCGGCGCAGCCGGATCTCGTGATCGGCGTCGAGCAGTGAGATCTTGATGCCGTCGACCTTTGCCGGGTTCCCGTTGATCAGCTCCAGGACGGTCTCGGTGGCCTTGTCCACGTCGGACGAGCCCCAGTAGCCCTCCAGCGCCGGATCGAACGCGGTGCCGAGCCAGTGCAGCACGACCGGTTTATCCGACATGTCGATCAACGGCCGGTAGATCGCCAGATAGTCATCGGCATCCTGCGCGGCGGCAGCCAGGTGACGGCTGCACATCAGGACCGGCCCGGCGCCCGCGGACAGGACGTCCTCAAGTTGATCACGATAAGCGGACGACACCTGCGCGAGACCGGCCGGCCCGGGCGGCAGCTGGTCGGTGGCGACCCCCGCCACGATCCGGCCCTCGGCCGCCGCCGCGCTGCGCCGGATCAGTTCCCTGGTCGCGGCGTAGTCCAGCCCCATCCCGCGCTGGGCGGTGTCCATCGCCTCGGCCACCCCCAGGCCGTGCGACCACAGGTGCTGCCGGAACGCGAGCGTCGCCTCCCAGTCGAGCACGGCGGGGGCGCCCGGCGCGTTCTGCGCCTTCGGATCCGCGACGACGTGCGCCGCGGCGTACGCAATCCGGGTCTTGGGTTGGGTCTTGGGCTTCTCCCAGATCTTGCGGCCGGACAGCGGGAACGCGCCGGACGGCAGGTTCACGACGGCCATCAGGAGCCCCCCAGCGCGATGCGGCGGCCCTCGCGGGCGGACTGCAGGCCGGCCTCGGCGAGCCGGACGCCCCGGGCGCCGGAGGCGAAGTCCCAGTGGAACGCCTCGCCGGCGACGACGTGCCGGAGGAACGCCTCCCACTGCACCTTGAAACCGTTGTCGAACTCGTCGTTGTCCGGCACCTCGGTCCACTGGTCGCGGAACGAGCTGCCGGTGAGCGGCAGATCCGGGTTCCACACCGGCTTCGGCGTGGTGGCCCGATGCTGGATCTTGCAGCCACGCAGGCCGGCGACCGCGCTGCCGTGCGTGCCGTCGACCTGGAACTCGACCAGCTCGTCCCGGTTCACCCGGACCGCCCAGGAGGAGTTGATCTGGGCGACGATGCCGCCCTCCAACTCGAAGATCGCGTAGGCGGCGTCGTCGGCGTCGGCCGCATACTCCTCGCCGCGCTCGTCGACCCGGGTCGGCACGTGCGTGACGATCGTGGCCTGCACGCCGCGGACCGCGCCGAACAGCTCCTCGAGCACGTAGTTCCAGTGCGGGAACATGTCCATCACGATGCCGCCGCCGTCAGCGAGCCGATAGTTCCAGCTGGGGCGCTGCGCAGCCTGCCAGTCGCCCTCGAAGACCCAGTAGCCGAACTCGCCGCGCACCGACAGGATCCGGCCGAAGAAGCCGCCGTCGATCAGGCGCTTGAGCTTGCGCAGGCCGGGAAGGAACAGCTTGTCCTGGACCACGCCGTTGCGGATGCCGGCCGCCGCGGCCAGCTCGGCCAGCTCCTCGGACGCCGCCGAGCTCTCCGCGAGGGGCTTCTCGGTGTAGACGTGCTTACCGGCGGTGATCGCCTGACGGATCGCCTTCTCCCGCTGCTGGGTGACCTGCGCGTCGAAGTAGATCTCCGCGTCCGGCCGGGCGAGCGCGGCGTCCAGGTCGGTGGTCCACTCGGTCAGGCCGTGCTGGGCGGCGATGCTCGCGAGCTTGTCCGGGTCGCGGCCGACCAGGATCGGCTCGGGCCAGATGTGCCCGCCGCCGGGCAGGGCCACGCCGCCCTGCTCACGGATGGCGAGCAGGGAACGGACCAGGTGCTGCCGGTAGCCCATCCGGCCGGTCACGCCGTTGAGGATGATGCCGATCGATCGCCGCGCGGCCATGTACGGTTACCTCCGAGTATCCAAGGAAAGCGCTTTCCTGCTGCTTGCAGCGTAGAACGTCGATTCCCTCCGGACAAGGGTCACTTCGCGGTGTCACTGACTTCGCGAGCCAGGGCACGGTGAACATTTACCGCAAAGAAGTGCTAACTGGCCCCGCGAGCCTCGACCGCGTCCAGGACCAGGTTCAACGCCAGCTCGAACTGGTCCTCGCGGTCGACCTCGCTCAAATGCTCGGCCACCCCCCGGATGTGCGGGTAGCGATCGGCCGGGAGCACCACGTACTCCCTGGTCCAGGCCAGGCCGTCGCGGCGCATCACGTCCAGGCCGACGGCGTGCACGTTTGCCTCGAAGGCGGTCCACGCGAGGATCGTGTCGGCGACCACCCGGTACATGCTCGCCGCTTCCCGCCCGCTCAACCCGGCCTGCGCCAGGGCGGCGAGAATCAATTCGACGGTACGGAATTCCGCCTCCTGCCGGAACGTCCGGGTCGCCACCAGGGCCGCCACCCGCGGGTGCGCCACGAAGGTGCGCCGGCTCGCCCGGGCCAGCGCCAGGATCCGTTCCCGCCAGCTCGGCTCGTCCGGGTCGACCTCGGCCAGCGCGTTCTCCAGCAGTTGCGCGCCGACCGCCAGCAGCAGCTCGTCCTTGTCCCGGAAGTGCCGCAGCACCGCGGTCGGCGCCACCCCGAGCGCCGGCCCGAGCCGCCGGAAGGTCAGCGCGTCCGCGCCGTCCGCTTCGGCGACCTCCATGGCCACTTTGACGATCTCGGCCCGGCTCAGTGATCCCCGCTCCCTCTTCGCCATGCCCACATCCTAATGAAACAACGTTGTGAACAGTGTTGACATCACTGTTCAAATGTCGTTGCATGTGTCCGGGGTCACGTCGAAGGAGCCGCTGATGAATCAGCCCATGCCGAAATCGCTCGGTGTCATGGACGGGGTCGTGATCGCCGCGTCCAGCACCGCCGCCACCACCAGCATCGCGATCGGCACCGGCGTGCTCGCCGCAACCGTCGGGCGGCAGGTCCCGATCCTGCTGGTGCTGGCGTTCCTGCCGATGCTCGGCATCGCCGGCGCCTACGCCCGCCTGAACCGTTCCGAGCCGAACTGCGGCGCCGGCTACACCTGGGTCGGCAGCACGCTCGGCCCGTGGCTCGGTTTCCTGGCCGGCTGGATCCCGATCGCCGGCACGGTGATCTTCCTGGCCTACACCACCGCGATCTGCGGCTCGCTGCTGATCCAGACCGGCGACAAGCTCGGCCTGCACGGCCTCGACCCGGACTCCACCGCGCAGTGCACCCTGATCGGCCTGGTCGTGCTGGTCGTGGTGACGTGGACCGCGATCCGCGGTGTCGAGCACGCGGCGAGCTTCCAGAAGTACCTACTGATCTTCGAGTACGCGGTTCTGATCGTCTTCTGCGGCTGGGGCATGGTCGCCGGCGATCAGCCGTTCTCGTTCTCCTGGCTGAACCCGTTCGCCTTCGACTCGTTCTCCGGGCTGGCGCAGGGGCTGGTGCTGGCGGTCTTCTTCTACTGGGGCTGGGACGCGGCGTTCAGCGTCACCGAGGAGACCCGTGACCCGGAGGACGCGGCCCGCGGCGGTTACATCGCGCTCTTCACGATGCTCGGCCTCTTCGTTCTCGGCTCGATCGCGTTCCAGCGCGTGCTGCCGACCGGGGAGCTGGCGGCAAACGGCGCGCAGGGTCTCAGCTACTACGCCGCGAAGCTGGCCGGCGAGCCGTGGGCGTCGTTGCCGCTGCTCGCGCTGATGTTCTCGGCGGTCGCGTCGGTGCAGTCCGGGGTGATCCCGACCGCGCGGCTGACCCTGGCGATGAGCCGGGACCGGACGCTCGGCCCGGTCTGGGCGCGGATCAGTGAGCGCGGCGCCCCGGCGGCCGGCACCGTCCTGATCGCGGTGATCGCCGGATTCGTGGCGCTGTTGGAGTTCGCGATTCCCACGCTCAGCCAGGCGATCCTCGCCGCGGTCAACACGATCGGCCTGCTCGTGGCGGTCTACTACGGACTCACCGCGATCGCCGCCGCGGTCCGCTTCCGGGGCGAGGGGCTGCGCGCGACCTGGATTCCGCTGCTCTCCGGTGCGGCGTTGCTCGCACTCGGCGGGTATCTCGCCGTCTATTACGCCACGCTGAGCGACGGTTTCGCGATCAGCGTGGACAACGGGTGGTTCAACCTGGCCGCACCCGTACTCATCGTGATCATCGGCGTCGCCACGGCGGCCCTGGCCAAGTGGCGCCGCCGATCGCCGTACTTCATCAAGAATCGTGTTGAGGAGACCGTATGACCACCGCCGACCTGCTCTTCACCGGTGGCCCGGTGTTCACCGCCGACGCGGCCCGGTCCTGGGCGACCGCGGTGGCCGTCAAGGACGGGCGCATCCTCGCGGTCGGCCACGACCTGGACGACCTGCGCGGCCCGGGGACCGAGGTGGTCGACCTGGCCGGGCGGCTGCTGATCCCCGGTTTCCAGGACGCGCACGTCCACGCCGTCTTCGGCGGGGTGGAGATGGGCCAGTGCGACCTGACCGGGACGACCGACCTGGACGAGTACCTGTCCCGGATCGGCGCGTACGCCGCCGCGCACCCCGATCAGGAGTGGATCACCGGCAGCGGCTGGTCGATGGAGAGCTTCCCGGGTGGCGTGCCCACCGCCGGGCTGCTCGACCGGGTCGTCCCGGACCGCCCGGTCTACCTGACGAACCGCGACCACCACGGCGCCTGGGTGAACTCGGTGGCGATGGCCCGGGCCGGCCTCACCCGGGACACGCCGGACCCGGCGGACGGCGTGATCAACCGGGACGCGGACGGCAACCCGGTCGGCGCGTTGCAGGAGGGCGCGGTCACCCTGGTCAACCACCTGATTCCGGCGGCCACCCCGGCCGAGCTGGTGGCCGGGCTGCGGCGGGCCCAGCGGCTGCTGCACTCGCTGGGCGTCACCGGCTGGCAGGACGCGATGCTGCGTGGCTCGAACGGATATCCCGACCCGGCCGACGCGTACCGGACCGCGGCCGCCGAGGGCTGGCTGACCGCGTCGGTGACCGGCGCGCTCTGGTGGGACCGGGACCGCGGCGCGGAGCAGATCGCCGAGCTCGTCGCGCACCGCGAGCAGCTCACGATCGGGCGGCTGACCTGCTCGACCGTGAAGATCATGCAGGACGGCGTGGCGGAGAACTTCACCGCCGCGATGACCGCGCCCTACCTGGACTCGTGCGGCTGTCCGACGCCGAACAGCGGGCTCAGCTTCGTCGACCCGGCGCTGCTGGCCGGGTACGTCACCGAGCTGGACGCGCTCGGCTTCCAGGTGCACTTCCACGCGCTCGGCGACCGGGCCGTCCGGGAGGCGCTGGACGCGGTCGAGGCCGCCCGTGACAAGAACGGCTTCCGGGACACCCGCCCGCACCTCGCGCATCTGCAGGTCGTGCACCCCGACGACGTGCCGCGCTTCCGGCGGCTCGGGGCGACCGCGAACCTGCAGCCGCTGTGGGCCG
>KL571204.1:92002-94020 GCA_000715855.1 Actinoplanes liguriensis | reverse complement strand
CGCACGAGCCGCAGATGGACGAGCTGACGATCCCGTTCCTGACCCCCGAGCTGGCCGCCCGGCAGTACCCGTTCGGCGACCTGCTGCGCGCCGGGGTGACCCTGGCCGCCGGCTCGGACTGGCCGGTGAGCAGCCCGAACCCGATCGAGGGCATCCACGTGGCGGTGAACCGGTCGGTGCCGGGCGCGGACGACGGCCGGGTGTTCCTGCCCGAGCAGCGTCTGGACCTGGGGACGGCGCTGGTGGCGTACACCGCCGGAAGCGGGTACGTGAACCACCGGGACGACAGCGGCCACGTCCGTACCGGAAATGTCGCGGACCTCGTGGTGCTGGACCGCGACCTCTTCGACGGGCCTTCGTCGGCGATCGCCGAGGCGAAGGTCGCCGAGACCTTCGTGGGCGGCGAGCGGGTCTACTCGCGCTGATCCAGGGAGCGGAGGAGGCACTCCCGGCAGAGGTCGGGGCTGTTCCACTCGGCGAAGAGGTCCCGGCCGCCCGGTTGTTCCTCGTCCGGCTCCGCCCAGCTCACGAACGTCCGGTACGGCAGCGGGGTGTCCGCCACGGGCACCCCGCAGAGCGCGCGCTCGCGCAGTTGTGACAAATGCCGCAGCCCGTCCATCGTTCCGCGGGCCAGGTCGTTGCGGCCCTGGATGCTCCAGGAGTGATGGGACACGGTCGGCCCGAGCACGCGGCACTGTCGCGGACAGTAAACGGCGTGCCAGCGGTCGCCATCCGGCTCGTAGCTGACCACTACCGGGATCAGCTCGTCATTCGGGGCGCGGGGCCGGTCCGGGAAGGTCGGCAACGGCTCGCCAGTCGGCTCCGCTCGGTGATGTTCCACGTGGAACGTCATGTACAAATCGGACACCAGGGCGGCGACGACGGTGCTGTAGCGGGCGTACCGCTCGGTGCCGTCCGGAAAGCGGATCGTGGCCATCCAGGTACCCACCGCAACCTCCTCGGTCCTAAAACCCGGGACGCACGCTAAACCAGGACGGCAAGACCGGGCAGGATCAAGGGCATGCCTCTGCTCTTCTCGTACGGCACTCTGCAGGATCCCGCTGTCCAGCGGGCCAATTTCGGACGGGAGCTGGAGGGCCGGGCGGCGTCGCTACCCGGATACGCGGAGCGGCTCCTGGAGATCACCGACCCGGACGTCCTCGCGACCAGCGGAAAGACGCACCACCCGATCGTCGTCGAGACCGGCGAGGACACCGACCAGGTGCGCGGGACGGTGTTCGAGGTGACCGACGACGAGCTGAACGCCGCCGACAAGTACGAAGTGGACGACTACCACCGCGTGCTGCTGTCCCTCGACTCCGGCGCCCGTGCCTGGGTGTATGTGAGCGCCGCCGCCTATCAGTAGACGTCGCGGACGTAGCGCTTGTCGGCGGCGAGCTGCTTCAGGTAAGCGGTGGCGGCCTCCGGCGACAGGCGCCCGTGGTTGACCGCGATCTCGTGCAGCGCCCTGTCCACGTCCTTGGCCATCCGGCTGGCGTCGCCGCACACGTAGAAGTGGGCGCCGTCCTTCAGCCACGCCCACAGGTGGGCACCCTGCTCGCGCATCCGGTCCTGCACGTACACCTTGGCCCGCTGGTCCCGGGAGAACGCCAGGTCCAGGCGGGTCAGCGTGCCCGCGGCGGAGAGCGCGGCCAGCTCCTCCCGGTAGTAGAAGTCGGTCTCCCGGCGCTGCTCGCCGAAGAACAGCCAGTTCGCCCCGGAGGCGCCGGTCGCCTGCCGCTCCTGCAGGAAGCCCAGGAACGGCGCGACCCCGGTGCCCGGGCCCACCATGATCATCGGAGTGGCCGGGTCGGCCGGCGGGCGGAAGTGCGGCGCCTTCTGCACGTAGACCGGCACCTCGAGATCGAGGGCGTAGTCCGCCAGGTGCGTCGAGCAGACGCCCTTGCGTGGCCGCCCGAGCAGGCTGTCGAAGCGGACCACCGACACGGTCAGGCTCACCCGGTCCGGGTCGACGAGCGGCGTGGAGCTGATCGAGTACAGCCTGTCTCTTATACACA
>KL571204.1:91186-91781 GCA_000715855.1 Actinoplanes liguriensis | reverse complement strand
GGCTGCAGCCGCTTCAGCACGCTCGCCCACTCCTGCGCGGACGCCCGTACACCCTGCTCGGCGATCAGGTCGGCGGCCTGCCGGCCCCACGTCCACTTGGCCAGCTCACCCTTGTTGTCCGGTCGCAGCAGCGTCTTGAGCTGTGCGTCCCCGCCACGCTCGGCGGTGAACCGGAGCAGATCCGTGGTGATCTTCGAGATGTCCAGGTGCCGGGTGAGCGCCTCGGCGAACGGGATCATGCCCACCCGGTCCAGCTCGACCGCGGTGTCCGCGGTCAGACCGGTGGCGGTCAGCCACTCGGCGACCAGCTCCGGGTCGTTGACCGGCCAGACGCCGAGCGCGTCGCCGGCCTGGTAGTCGAGCAGCCCGCCGGTGTCGAACGTGAACCGGCGCACCTCCTTCGCCGAGCCCGGGCCGCTGAGCAGGCGGTTCCCGATCAGCGTGGACTTCAGCGGGGCGGTCTTGGTCGGCGCCGGCACCGGCTTGGCGGTCAGTGCCGCGATGACCGTTTCCAGCCAGGTGGCGGCGGTGTCCTCGAAGTCCGGCTCGCAGTCGGCGCGCGGCGCGAGCCGGGTCGCGCCCAGCTCGGCGAGAT
>KL571204.1:87994-91023 GCA_000715855.1 Actinoplanes liguriensis | reverse complement strand
ATGTGTATAAGAGACAGGAAGTCGTCGTAGCTGGAGTCGCCGAACGCCAGCACCGCGAACCGGCGGCCGTCCAGGCGGGGCGCGCCGTCGCCGACCAGTGACTGCCAGAACGCGGAGCCGTTGTCCGGTGCGTCCCCGTCGCCGAACGTGCTGGTCACGACGAGCAGATCGGCTCCCGGATCGAGGAGCTCGGCGGCGGTGGCGTCCATCCCCCGTACCGAAATCTGATGTCCGGTTGTCGAAAGCCTTTCCGACAGACCACGGGCGAAATCCTCGGCGTTACCGGTCTGCGACGCCCACAGGATCTGCAGCCGCGGCCCGGACGACACGGTCAGATCAAGAGCCTTCTCCGGTACGGCGATGAACACGCCCGCGAGCAGCCCGTTCACCCACATCGCGGTGTCCGGGTCGAACGGCGCGTTGGCCGGCAGCAGCGGCGCGTCCGGGCGGCCCGGCGGCAACCCGGCGAGGAAGCCGGACAGGTAGCGGCGCTGACCCTCGGTGAGCACCGGCGGCGCCGGGTTCAGCCCCAGCATGTCGTGGATCGAGGTGGTCTCCACGACCGGCGCCGGCGCGTGCACCTTCGACAGCTGGACCGCGCACACCTTGAGCTCCGGCTGGAAGCTCAGCGGGTCGACCGCGTCGCTGGTCACCGCGTTGACGCTGACGTACTCGCCGAACAGGTCGTTCCAGTGGAACGGCGCGAAGCAGGCGCCCGGCATCACCCGGTCGGTGATCACCGCGGGCAGCACCGCCCGGCCGCGCCGCGACTCGATCTCGACCTGGTCACCCTCGGTGATCCCGCGCGCCGCCGCGTCCGCCGGGTTGATCTCCACGAACGGCGCCGGGTTGAGCTTGTTCAGCTTGGCGACCTTGCCGGTCTTGGTCATCGTGTGCCACTGGTGCTGGAGGCGGCCGGTGTTCAGCACGAACGGGAAGTCGTCGTCGGGCAGCTCGGCCGGGTCCAGGTGCGGGCGGGCGTGGAAGATCGCCTTCCCGCTGGCGGTGGCGAACCGGAAACCCCCGTCGCCGGTGCGGTACCGGATCGGGTTCCGCGCCGGGCCGTCCACCGCCGCCGGCCACTGCACAGGTCCCTCGGCAAGTCGCTGGTAGGTGACGCCGCTCAGGTCGTAGCCGGTCTGCGGGTTCGCGAACCGCTTGATCTCGTCGAGGATCTGCGTCGCGCTCTCGTACGCGAAAGCCTCCTCGAACCCCATCGCGGCCGCGATCCGGGCGATCAGCATCCAGTCCGGCATCGCCTCGCCGGGCGCGTCGACGACCGGGTGCACCAGCGTCAGGTTGCGCTCCGAATTGATCATGATGCCGTCGGTCTCCGACCACATCGCGGCCGGCAGCGCGATGTCGGCGTACGCGTTCGTCTCGGTCTCCGCGAACGCGTCCTGGGTGATCACCAGCTCGGCGGCCTCCAACCCGGCGATCACCGTCTTGCGGTTGCCGACCGAGGCGACCGGGTTGGTGCAGATGATCCAGCAGGCCTTGATCCGTCCGGCCGCCATCTGCTCGAACATCTCGACGGTGCCCTTGCCGACGTCGGTACGCAGCGTGCCGCCGGGCAGCCCCCAGACGCGTTCGGTGAACTCGCGGTCGGCCGGGACCAGCACCGAGCGCTGACCGGGCAGGCCGGGGCCCATGTAGCCCATCTCCCGGCCGCCCATCGCGTTCGGCTGGCCGGTCAGCGAGAACGGGCCGCTCCCGGTACGGCTGATCGCACCGGTCGCCAGGTGCAGGTTGCAGATCGCGTTGGTGTTCCAGGTGCCGTGGGTGCTCTGGTTCAGCCCCATGGTCCAGAGCGTGACCCAGTTCGCGGCCCCGCTGATCCACTCGGCGGCCGTCCGGATGTCCGATTCCGACAGCCCGGTGAGCTCGGCGACGCGCTCCGGCGGGTAGTCGGCGAGCAGCTCCGGCATCGCCGCCCAGCCCTCGGTGTGCTCGGCGATGAACTCCTCGTCCTTGTCGACGAGGTGCAGCAGGCCGTTGAGGAGGGCGAGGTCGGTCCCCGGGCGGATCTGCAGGAACAGGTCGGCCTTGTCGGCGGTGGCGTTGCGGCGCGGGTCGACCACGATCAGCTTGGCGCCGGCCTTGACCCGCTCCATCATCCGCAGGAACAGGATCGGGTGGCAGTCCGCCATGTTCGCGCCGATCACGAAGAAGACGTCGGCGTGGTCCAGGTCGTCGTAGGAGCCGGGTGGGCCGTCCGCGCCCAGCGACAGCTTGTAGCCGGTGCCCGCGCTGGCCATGCAGAGCCGCGAGTTCGACTCGATGTTGTTGGTCCCGATGTAGCCCTTGACCAGCTTGTTCGCCAGGTACTGGGCCTCCAGCGTCATCTGGCCGGAAACGTACATGGCGAACGCGTCCGGGCCGTGCTCGTCGACGATCGCACGGAGCCGGCTCGCGGTCTCCGCGATCGCCTCGTCCAGGGGCTGCTTCTGCGGCTCGGCGCCGCGCTCCTCGCGCACCATCGCGTAGCCCAGCCGGCCGTCGGCCGCGAGCATGTCCGCGCTGGTCGCGCCCTTCGTGCAGAGCCGGCCGCCGTTGGCCGGGTGATCCCGGTCACCAATCACCTTGAGAACCCGGCGACGACCGCCGGAATCCTCGGCGACGTCGAGCACCATCCCGCAGCCGACGCCGCAATAGCCGCAAACGGTGCGCACCTGAGTGACATCGGCGGCCACAGGCAGATCCCTTCCGTCCGGCGAGTCGTCCTCGAACGGTCACGCTAGGAAGTCGCCATTACCGCACTGTCACCCTTGAGTGCTTCGGCCGTTACCCGATTCTCACCGCGCGACGAGCATCGTTGTGAGCCCTCGCCGTTTACTCCCCGTCAATCGGCGCTTCTCACCGGTTCACGCGCGCGGAGGACACGACCCGCCGAGCCGGTTCACGACACGCACGACACGCGCCACCGAGCCGGTTCGCCAGGCGCACGACACGCACCACCGAGCCGCTTCGCGACACGCACGACACGCGCCGCCGAGCCGGTCTGCGGCGCGCACGACGCGGCCCGCCCG
>KL571204.1:86914-87750 GCA_000715855.1 Actinoplanes liguriensis | reverse complement strand
GTGTATAAGAGACAGGCTGTGAGCGGCGTGCTTACCGGCCGCTGATCTTGACCGTCTTGGAGTAGGCGCCGACCGTCTTGTCGTCGCCCGGCGCGTACACCCGGTACTGATAGGTGGCCTTGCCCGGCGGTGTCGCGATCACCGTGTAGCGGCCACTCGCGCGCACCTGGGTGGTGTTCACCGTCCGCCAGGTGCCGGAGACGTACCGCTGCAACTGAAGGGTTTTGGCGTGGAACACCGGCGAGAGGGCACCGGTGATGGTGACGTCCTGGCCGGCTTTGGCCGACGCGGGAGCCGCGATGTACACCACATACTTCTTGGCGCGCACGCTGTTGACGTCCCAGGTGATCACCGACGCCCAGGGGTCTGTTCCCGGCTGCAAGGCGCCCGACACGAAGACGCAGTGGACCACCGAGCGGTATTTCGAGGCAAGAGTCCGCTGGTAGGTGCCGTCCGCCTTGGTCTTCGTCTTCAGGGTGCCGGTGTGCTGCCCGGCGCAGCCGTTGTCCAGCCCGACGGAGATCGGCAGGCCGGCCCATGGCTTACCGGTCGTGGTGTCCCACGCCCGGATCTTCTCGACGAACGGCTTGCCGGCCGGCACCGGCTCCGGCGTGAACGTGATGTCCACCGCCGGGCGGTGCGAGCTGTGCACCTCCAGGGAGGGGGTGTCCACGACCGTCCGCGGGTCGACCGAGAGCTTGTTGTGGGCGTCGCTCTTGTCGACCGCTTGGAGCTCGACCGGCACGATCGTGCCGCTCCAGCCGGAGGTGACCACGATGTTCCCGGTCCAGGTGCCGTCCTGAGCGGTGCCGTCGGTCAGGCTGAGCTCGACCAGC
>KL571204.1:71114-86623 GCA_000715855.1 Actinoplanes liguriensis | reverse complement strand
CCCACCACGTCACCGCCGGTCGGCGCGACGCCGGACTCGTCGGTCAGCCGGACCCGGATCCGCACGAGCTGGGTCTGAAGCCCTGCGACCGTCACGGACGTCTTGTCGAAGGTGATGGATCGGAGCTGTGGTGAGGCGGTGTCCGTGTCCGCCGCGGCACTCGCCGGCACGGCGGGGAGGATCGACAGCGCCAGGACGGCAGCCATCGGCACAACGTGAGACTTGCGCATGTTGCCAATCTACGGAGAAAGGTCAATCGCCGGTGGGGTGCGTCGCCGAACCGGTTTGCGGCGCGCACGACACGGCCCGCGCAGCTCAGCTCGGCGGGCCGTGGGACTGCTTGCCTACAAGCCGCGGATCTTGACCGTCTTGGAGACGGATCCAACCGTGTTGTAGTCGCCCGGCGCGTACACCCGGTACTGGTAGGTGGCCTTGCCCGGCGGCGTCGCGATCAGCGTGTAACGCCCGCTCGCCCGCACCTGGGCGGTGCCCACCGTCCGCCAGGTCCGGCCGGAGATGTACCGCTGCAGCTGGATGGTCTTGCCGGTCTTCACCGGCGAGACACTGCCGGTGACGTTGAGGTTGTGGCCGGCCTTGACCGACGCGGCCGCCGTGACGCTGACCGTGAACTTCTTCGTCTTCGCGTAGCCGGAGTCGTTCGCGATCACGGTGGTGCCCGCGTTCACGCCCGGCTGGCTGACCCCGGCCACCCACGCGCAGTGGATCACGCTGCGCTGCGCCCAGGACAGGGTCCGCGCATAGGTGCCGTCCGACCTGGTCTTGGTCTTCACCGCGGCGGTGAGGCCCTCGGCGCAGCCGATGTCGTCGCCGAGGGAGATCGGCAGACCGGACCACGCCTTGCCGGTGGTGGTGTCCCACGCCCGGACGTGCTCGACGAACGCCTTGCCGCTCGGCAGCGGCTCCGGCGTGAAGGTGACGTCCACCGCGGGGCGGTGCGAGCTGGTCACCTGCAGGGCGGGAGTCTCCACGACCGTCCGCGGGTCGACCGAGAGCCGGTTGCGGGCGCTGCTGCTGTCGACGGCCTGGACGTTGACCGGCTCGATCTTGCCGCTCCACGCCGAGGTGACCGGCATGTTGCCGACCCAGATCCCGTCCTGGGCGGTGCCCTCCGCGAGGGTGAGCGGGATGGTGTTGTTCAGTGAGCCGGTGACCCGCAGGAAGGGCAGGGCGAAGTTCTCGCCGACGTCTCCGGCGTAGGGCACGACGCCGGAGACGTCGGTCAGCCGGACCCGGACCCCCACGAGCTGGGTCGCGAGCCCGGAGACCGTCACGGACGACTTGTCGAAAGTGATCGACTGGACCTGAGGCGCGGTGGTGTCTGTATCCGCCGCGGCGCTGGCCGGCATGGCGGGAAGGGCCGACAGCGCCGCGATGGCGACCATCGGCACAACGTGAGACTTACGCATGCCCCCACTGTACGGAGATCATTTTCCGCCCGCTGTCACCTGTCAGCTCAGGATTCGCACAGTGCGTCATCGACCGTCCCGAGCACGTCCATCGCCGCCTCCTCGGACTGCGGCATCGCCGTCACCGCGACCGTCGCGGCGCGGCCGTCCATGGTGACCTCGGTGCGCGTCTCGTAGCCGGGGATGTCACCGCCGTGGCCCCACGCCACCCCGCCGCAGCTCAGCGGGAAGCTGATCAGGCCGAGGCCGTACCTCGCGCCGGGGAACAGGTCGGCGGGGACGGTCCGCTCCATCTCGGCGAGCTCGGCCTTCGGCAGCAGCTTCCCGTGGATCAGCGCGCTGAAGAACGCATTCAGATCGGACGGCGTGGCGATCATCTGGCCGGCCGCCCAACCCCAGGACGGGTCCAGGTCGGTGATGTCGAGCAGCTCGCCGTCCTCCCCGGTCATGTAGCCCTCCGGGTGCCGCTCGCGGATCCCGGTCTCGCCGTCGACCGGGAAATATGTGTGCCGCAGCCCTGCCTTCCGGATCACCCGCTGGTCGATCTGCTGCTCCAGCGTGTGGCCGGTGACCCGCTCGACGATCAGGCCGGCGACGATGTAGTTGGTGTTGCTGTACGCCCAGGAGGTGCCGGGCGGGAACACCGGCGGCTGGGCCAGCGCGATGTCCAGCAGTTGGTGCGGCTCGAAGTGCTGATACCGCACCGACAGGTCGTCCGGCAGGAACTCGGTGTAGTTCGGCAGGCCGCTGGTGTGCTGCAGGATCTGCCGGACGGTGATCCGCTGGCCGTGGAGCAGGCCGGGCAGATACTTCTCCACCGGGTCGTCCAGCCGCACCCGGTGCTCGGCGACCAGTTGCAGCATGACCACCGCGACGAACGTCTTCGTGTTGCTGCCGATCCGGACCTGACCGTCGGCGGGCACCGGCCGCCCGGTGGCGATGTCACCGACCCCGGCGGTCAACTTCCGGACCCGGCCGTGCTCGTCGCGGACCACGGCCAGCGCGCCCGGGAAGCCCTCGGCGACCAGGTTCGCCAGATCCTTCCGGACCGGGTCCTGGGTGGTGGCGGCGACGGCCGGCTGAGCCGCGAAGACGGTGGCGGCGAGCGCGGCGGAGACGAACGCGAGACGCTTCAGCATCGGAGAGCTCCTCATCGACGGATCTAATGCCTTGAGCCTTCTCGATCCGGAGGACAATTCCGATATGGACAGCGTGAGTCCTGAGGGTAGTGCTGGCTATACCGCGTACGGACGAGGGCGCGGCCCCCGTCCGTACGCGCAAATGCTCTTTTCTTAGATCTTGCCCGTGCCCGCACCGGCCTTGACCAGGGCGGAGACCGACGACGCCGGCTCCAGGGTGACCGAGTACGGCGCGGTGGTGAACGTGCCGGTCTGGGTGATCACCGGCGCCTCGCCGCCGAAGTCGTTGCCGGAGATCACCGCGAAGCCGTCCTCGTCGGAGTCCTCGGTCGTCCAGACCGGCAGCTTGACGTTCACGAAGACGTTGTTCTGCACCAGGCACTGCGCGTTCATCAGGCAGTGGATGCCGCTGGTCTCGGCGTTGGTGAACAGGTTGTCGTAGAGGTGCACGGTGCCGAAGCGGACCCGCGGCAGGCGCGACGCCACGTTGTCGAACCAGTTGTGGCTGTAGGTGATCCGCAGGTGGCCGGTGTCCTCGGCGGCGTTGCTGTCGGAGTGGCCGATCAGCGAGCCCTTGTGGTGGTCGTGCAGGAAGTTCCAGGAGACCGTGACGAAGTCGGTGGCGTGGGTCAGGTCCACCATGCCGTCGTAGAAGTCCTTGTCGTGCGTGGTGTCGTTGAACAGCTCGTTGTGGTCGATCCACACGTGGTCGGACTTCTGCGCGGCGATCAGGTCGACCGGCGCGAGCGCGAACGAGATCTTCAGGTTGCGGATGATGACGTTGCTGGCCTTCTTGACGAAGATGCCTGCACCGGTCAGGCCGGCATTCGCGCCGACGCCCACGATCGTCTTGTCCGAGGTGACGACGACCTGGTCGGTGCCGCTGCCCTTGAGCACGCTGGAGAGCTGCAGGATCTTCGGGCCGTCCGAGGCGGCCTCGGTGATCAGCTGGTCCAGCGAGGTGATCGCCACGGTCTCGCCGCCGACGCCACCGGTGGTGCCCGCGCCGAAGCCGATCGGGCTGGTCTCGAACTTGCCGCTGCTGGTGGCGGTCGGGCTCGCGGTCGCGGTCGCGGTGGCCGTCGGGCTCGCGGTCGCCGTGGCGGTCGCCGTCGCCGTCGGGGTGGCGCTCGCGGTCGCGGTCGGCGCGGTGGTCGCGGACCCGGCGGTGGTGACCAGGACGTCGTCGAACTCCGCGGTGGCGTCGTAGGTCTGCAGGCCGATCCGGCCCGCCCCGAACGCCGTCGCGGTTCCCTCGACGATCGCGGCGCCGTTCACCGAGCCGCTCAGCGTGTTCCCGGTCAGATTCAGACCCAGCGTGTACGACGCGCCGGCGCTCACCGTCACGGCGGCCTCGCTGAGCACGGTCACCGCGCCCGACTTCACCGACTGGAGCTGTACCTTGTTCGCGCCGGTCAGCGCGAGCCGGTAGAAGCTGGTCGAGCTCGCCGCCCGGGCCACGATCGCGGCGTACCCGTCCGCGGCGACGGCCAGCGGCTCGACCTTGGCCTGCACGGAGTAGTCGGTCCAGCCCGTGTCGCCGGCGAACTCCCGGGCGAGCGTCGCACCGGTCTTCGCCTGCTTGAGCACCTTGCTGCCGTCCGCGGCGACCGACCAGGCGCCGCCCGACTTGCTCCAGCCGGCGGTGTCGCCGTCCTCGAAGTCGTCGGCGAACGCGGCGCCACTGCTCGCGGTGGTGGCCGCGGTGTCGTCGGTGTCCGCGAAGGACACGCCGGCGACGGTGCCGAGACCGGCCACGACCGCGGCCATGCCGGAGGCCAGAACGACCTTCCGTTTCCGGCGACTGGGCTTTGCCGCGCTTTCTTCGGCGCTGTTCATGGTGTTCCTTTCGCTTTGTCGCAGCGAGGCGAAGAGGGGGATGTAAGGGCAGGCCACCTCGGTGCGAGGAGGACCATAAACGCTTTTCTTCAGCCCGGTCAACCCGCCTTAAACAATTCCTAAGACGCCGCCTGAGCTGCAAAAACACCTACTGTCGAGAAACGCCTTCGGGACCGGCAGAAATGATCTGCCGGCCTCACGTGAATTAATAAAAGCAATTTTCTCGTACGTACGGATGTGGTCGGACCCGCCGCGATTCGTTGCTCGCGTTGCCTGTGGCGCTCGTCACACCCGAATGGAGGTTGTCCCGATTCGCGGCGATCGGGGAGGCTTCCACCCGATCCAGTCGCCGAACCGGGGAGCGCCGCATGCCCGACCGCACCATCCATCGCACGGTGGCTCTCGCCGCGATCGTCTTCATCGGCGCCGCCCTGCTGATCCTGAGCGGTCTCCTCGGCGGAACCGTCCGGGAAGCCGTCTACCTGCTGCTCCCGGCCACCTGGCTGACCGTCTGCTGCGGGCTGGCCAGCATGGTTCTCGCCCGGACCCACCGCACCGGGTAGGTAAGCTTCCTCATCATGATCAAGATGCGGCGCGGACTGCTGGTGGTCGCGCTGATCCTGGTCAGCACCGCGATCGTGATGATCGCCCGCTCCGGGGAGCCGAAAACGCCGCACGCGCTGAACACCGGGATCGCCTACGGCGACACGCTCGTCTGGATGTCCGACGAGCGGCTCGGCCAGGCCCTGGACGACGCCGCCGACCTGGGCGCCGGATGGGTCCGGGCCGACCTCTCCTGGGACGACATCCAGAACGACGGGCCGGACACGTACCACTGGCAGCTCTTCGACCGGGTGCTCGACGCGGCCCAGAAACGCGGGCTGCGGATCCTGCCGGTGCTGGCGTACACCCCCGCCTGGGCGCGCGTCGCCGACTGCGGTGAGGCGACGTGTGCCCCGGCCGACCCGGCCGCGTTCGCGCGGTTCGCGGACGCCGCGGCCCGCCGCTACGCGCCCCGTGGGCTGCACGTGTGGGAGATCTGGAACGAGCCGAACCTGGGCTTCTGGAAACCGGAGCCCGACCCCATGGCGTACGCGCGCCTGTTCACCGCGACCAGCAGCGCCATCCGCGCCGTCGACCCGGCCACCAAGCTGATCATGGGCGGGCTGGTCGCCACCGGCAACGGCCCCGGCCAGGTCAGCCCGGAGGAATTCCTGACGATCGTGCTGCGCGAGGCCGGGGACGCGGTGGACGCGGTGGGATATCACCCGTACACGTACCCGCACCTGGCCGGTGACCGCACACTGTTCGGCACGACCTGGGACCGGATCGGGAAGATCCGCGACGCGCTGGACACCGCCGGCCACCCCACGATGCCCCTGTGGCTGACCGAGACCGGCGCGCCGACCGGCGGCCCAGGCGCCGCCTCCGACGGCAGCAGCGGCCTCAACGTCACCCACGTCACCGAAGCTCGGCAGGCCGCCATCGCCGCGGACCTGATCCCGACCGCGGCGACGACACCGCTGGTCGACGCCGTGTTCTGGTACTCCGACCGGGACCTCGGCACGGACACGTCGACCAGCGAGAACTTCTTCGGCCTGCGCCGCGCGGACGGCACCCCGAAGCCGGCCTACGAAGCCCTGCGCAGCGCCCTGCACCGAGCCACAAGCTTCTGAACCCCGCCAGCCGGCACCCACGGTCGAAAAACCGCCCGCCGCCAGCCCCCAGCCCTCAACGCCGGCTGGCGCTCGGGGCTGGGTGGCGGGCCGATACGACGTACCGGGGAATCAGGGTTTTTTCATTGCTCGTCGGAAGACGTCGACCATGCGGTCGGACTGGCGCTGCCAGGACAGGTTTGCGGCGACGAAGTCGCTGCCCGCGGCGCCGAGGCGGGACGCCAGCTCGTAGTCGGTGAGCACGGTCCGCAGGGAGGCGGTGAGCGCGTCGAGGTCGCCCGGCTCGTTGAGCAGGCCGCTGCCGCCCTCGCTCACGAACATCGGGATCGCGCCGACGCGGGTCGACACGATCGGACGCCCGGTCGCCATCGCCTCGACGATGACGGTCGGGTAGTTGTCGAAGTGGGTGGGCAGGCAGAGGACCCGGGCCCGGCGGTACGCCTCGGCGAGCTTCTCCCCGCTCAGATAACCGGCAAAGGTGACCCGGTCGCTGATCCCGAGCTCGCGCGCCAGCTCGTGGTAATCCTGCTCGGCGGTGCCGCTGCCGGCCACCTCGAGGTGCACGTCGGGAAGGGTCGGAGCGAGGCGGGCCACGGCGTGCAGCAGGTCGGCCAGCCCCTTGTACGAGGTCGCTTTCTCCAGCGACGCGGAGAACACGATCCGCTGTCCCGGGGGGACCGGGGTGCGCCGGAACAGGTCGAGGTCCGCGCCCGGCTCGATGACCGTCTGCCGGCCGTCGAAAAGTTTCGGCAGGTCCTCGCCGACGTGCTCGGAGGCGCAGATCAGCTCCCGCGAGTGCCGGACAGTGCTGGCGAGCATCACGTTCTCATAGGTGGCGAGGGCGAGGTCCGGCGCGAAGTGTCCCTTGCGCATCCGGCCGGCGTGGTAGGTGAGCACGAACGGCACGTCGCCGGCCGCCCGGCGGGCCAGGTCGGCGAAGAGCGGCACCGGCCCGTGCCCGTTGATCACGTCGATCTTCTCGTCCCGGATGATCCGGCGGATCGCGCCGGTCCAGCCGAAGCCGACCGGAGTGTTCGAGATGCGGCGCTGCGCGGCGAGGCGATAGACGGTGACGCCGTCCTCGTCGACCTGCGTGCTCGCCGGCTCGCCGGGCTCGGCGGTGGTGGCCACGACGACCCGGTACCCGTGCCGTTTGCGCAGCTGGCGAGCCAGGTTCCAGGTGTACTGCTGGACCCCGCCCAGGTTCGGTGGGTAGTACGGGGTGGCCAGGAGCACCGCGGTCATGCGCTTACCTCTTCGTAGTGGTGTTCCAGCAGGTCCAGGAAGGTGGCGACGTCGTACCGGCCGGCGCGCGCGGCCGAGCCCGCGCCCAGGCGGGCCAGCAGCTCGGGGCGTCCGAGCAGCCCGTTCAGCGCCCGGGCCAGCTCATCGCGATCCCCGGGCGTGACCAGCACCCCGTTGTCGTCGCCGACCAGCTCGGGCAGCCCGCCGACCCGGGAGGCGACCATCGGACGGCCGGCCTGCAGCGCCTCCAGGGCCACGGTCGGGAAGTTCTCCGGCCAGAGCGACGGCAGGACCACCACCGAGCTCGACGCGACCCGCTCGGCGACCTGCTCGGCGGTGAGCCATCCGGTGAAGGTGACCTGTCCGGCGGCGCGCGGCTCGGCGTGCTCGGCCTCCAGGCGGGCACGGTCGGCGCCGTCGCCGACCACTGTCAGCCGCGCGCCCGGGTGCGCCGCGACGACCTGCCGGAACGCGTCGAGCAGCACGTCCACGCCTTTGACCTGCTCGAGGCGGCCGACGTAGAGAACGTGTCCGGCGTCGCGCAGGGGGGTGGCCATGGCCGTACGCGCAATGCCGTTGGGAAGAACGTGGGTGCGGGACGTGCCGACGTCGGCGGCCACGCTCTCGGCGAAGAACCGGCTGGGGGTGAGGATCCGGTCGACGCCGCGGAGCCGGGCGCGGTAGGCCGGGCGCTGAACGAACCGGAGGTACGCGTAACGGGCGCGGTCGGCGGCCGACAGGCCACCTCGTGCGGTGGCGCTGGCCAGGTTCCAGCGCAGCAGGTTCAGCGTCCAGTCCTCCGGGCCGTGCACGGTGAGCAGCCGGGGCCGGCCGGCCGTGGCGGACAGGACGGCCGGGCTGAACTCGCCGTGGGTGTGCAGGTGCACGCAGTCCGGGCGGAAGCTCTCGACGATGTCGCGCACCTGGCGGTAGGCCCGCTGATGCCAGAGGTAACCGGCGAACCGCCGGGGCGCCGAGCCGCTGATCGACGGCACCAGGTGGTCGGCGAAGATCTCGTGCCCGTCCGCCATCAGGTCGGTCGCGACCACCTCGACCCGGTGCCCGCGGGCCGTGAGCCCGTCGGTGATCAGCCGGACGCTCTTCTCCGCGCCGCCGGCCTCGTAGCCGATGTTGACTATCTGCAGGATTCGCACGTCACTCGTTCCAGTTCACGTTGCCGAACGGTGGACCCAGCAGGGCGATCCCGGCCACCAGGCCGCTGACCAGGTTGCCCGCGCCCCACGCGATCGCCGCCCAGGTCAACCCGTGCGGCACCATCCAGAGGGCCACCCCGATCACCGTGATCAGGTACGCGACGTTCGCGACCACGAGCGCCTGCAACTGCCCGGTCACCCGGCACAGGAAGCTGGCCCAGGTGTTGAACGCGACCGCCAGCGACGAGACGGTGAACAGGATCAGCGTCGTGGCGCCGGTGTCCGCGTAGTCCGCGCCGAACAACCTCAGGATCGGCTGGGTCAGCGCGATCACGAGGACTACGGCGGTGCCGGTCACCGCCAGCATCAGGCCGGCCGAGCGCGCGGCGAGCGCCCGCAGCGAGCGGCTCTCGTGGGAGCCTTCGGCGAAGAGGGACTCGCCGATCGCGTACGACGCCGAGCTGACCATGTTCGAGATCTGGAAGGCGACGAAGTAGACCGCCGCGACGACCGGGCCGAGCTGGTGCAGCACGATGATCGGCAGGGCGATCTGCGGGATCAGGTTCAGGGTGCCGGAGAGGTAGGTGCTCAGCGAGTAGCTGATCATGTTGCGCAGCGCGGCCCAGGAGATCCGGGCACGCACCCGGATGTGCAGGTGGCGGCGGATCACCACGATGCTGACGACCGCGGCGAGCGTGGAGGCGACACCGCTGGCCGCGAAGATGCCGAACGAGCCGAAGCTGACCGCCACGGCCGGCAACGCCAGTTTGGCGACGCTCATCAGGACGCCGTTGATCAGCAGGTTCGCCTTGGTGGCCCGCTCCGCCACGAAGATCGAGTCGGTCAGCAGGTTGACCGCGGCGCCCCCGGCGAGAAGCGTGAAGAGCAGCACGTGGGTGAGCGAGTCGCGGATGAACCCCAGGTCGTGGGCGAGCCAGGGGCCGATCACGACGTAACCGAGGTTGACCACGATGCTGCACACCGAGACCGCGGAGATCGCGGTGCCGGTGTCCTCGGCCCGGTTCCGGCTGATCGGCAAGAAGCGGACCAGGGCGGTGCTGAACCCGAACAGGCTGAAGTACGAGAGCAGCGCAACGCTGGAGAGCAGCGAGGACGCGCGGCCGACCTCCGCGGTGGGGTAGAGCCGGGCGACGATCAGCCAGAACAGGAACCCGGAGCCCGCGCCGAGCACCGTGGTCAGCATCAGGAACGCCGAGTTCAGGACGAGCGGGTCGGACCGCAGGTCGCCGATCCGGACGCGCAGCGGAATCCGCGGCATGACATGCGCGCCGCTCATGCCCGATACCTGCCGAGCAGCGTCGCGGCGTGGGCCGGCCAGGAGAAGCTGCCGGTGGCGTAGGCGTGCGACCAGCGGCCCATCCGCTCCCGGAGCGCCGGGTCGCCGGCCAGCTCGGTCAAAGTCCCCCGGATCGCCGCGGCGTCCCGGGACAGCAGCCGGACCTGCTCACGGTCGAGCCGGTAGGAGGCGTAGCCCGGGTCGTCGGTGGTCACCACCGGCAGGCCGCAGGCCATCGCCTCCTGCACGGTCAGCGGAAAGCCCTCCGAGGTCGACGGCAGGGCGAAGACGTCACAAGCCCGGTACGCGTCGGCGAGCCCGGCCGGGTCGAGCCGGCCGAGGTGGCGCACGCCGGGACGGTCGGCGGGCACCCCCTCGTGGCCCTCGCCCGCGAAGACCAGGTCGTACTCCGGGCCGGCGGCCTCGATCAGCAGGTTGTAGCCCTTCTTGGGCACCAGCCGGCCGGCGAAGAGCACGAGCACGCGGTCCGCCGGGAGTCCCAGCCGCTTGCGGGCCAGGTCTCGGTCACCGAGGGGCGTGAACAGGGTGGTGTCGACGCCGTTCGGCAGGTGCTCGACCCGGCCGCCATAGCGCTGGACGAAACCGGCGACCGTGTCGTTGAGGACGAACACCCGCTTCGCGCGGCGCAGCATCAGCCGACCGGCGGTGCCCCACACGGCCTGCTGGACGAGCCGCACCACGGTCGACGGGTGGTCGACGATCGCCACGTGCTGATGCATCACCATCGGAGTGCCGGTCACGACCGACGCGAGGCCGGCCGCCCACGAGGTCAGATACGCCCCGTCGTGCACGTGGATCACGTCCGCCCAGCGCGCCCAGCGCACCGCCGAGGTCAGCAGCCGCGGCCCGGGCACCGGGAACGGGATCCCGGCCCGCTCCTGCAGGCCGTCCCAGGCCGGCACACGCAGCACCCGGACGCGCTCGCCGAGCTGCTCGATCCCGCCGGGCCGGCCGCTGGTCAGCACCATCACGTCGGCGCCGGCCGCGGCCAGGTGGCGGGCCTGCTCGGCGACCACGTTCTCGATGCCACCGAGATGCGGCGGAAAGTAGTGGCTGACCAGCAGGACCCGTGTCATCGGTACACCTCGGAGCCCTCGCTGGCGTAGATCTTGTTCTTGGTGGCGTCGAGGAGCCCGGTCGGGTAGCGGTAGGTGACCAGGTCGCCGCGGTAGAACATGGTCGCCTCGTCCTTGCGGACCGTGGTGAAGCCGAGGAAGACGTACGTGTCCGCGCCGACCAGCGTCGGGTAGATGTCGTTGGCGGCCCGGCCGGACAACATGCTCTGGGTCCGGCCGAACGTGTACCGGTCGGTCTGGACCTCGGACTGCACCTGGTCCCGGTCCACTTCAGACGCGTGGTCCTGGACCCAGTTGATCGCGGCCCGTTCCTCCGGGTGCAGGTAGTAGATGTCGTAGTACTGCCCGGCGTTCGCCAGGTGCAGCTGTGGCGGATAGCCGCCGAGCAGCTTGGGCACCACACCGACCAGGTCCAGGAAGAGCACCAGGACCATCCCGAAGGCCAGCCCGGTGGCCCGTTTCCCGGCCCATCGGAAGATCCACACGGAAGCGCCCGCGATGAACGGCGCGAAGAAGAAGAGGCCCTGCTGGAACGCGCGCAGCACGCCGTAGTCGACGGAGAGCTCGGGCAGCACGGTGAGGACCGCGATCAGGCCGAGCGCGCCCAGGCTCAGCAGCAGCTGGTCGGAGGTGGCCCGGAACACCGGCCGGCGCCGGGCGAGCACGGCCAGGATCATGCCGGCCAGCAGCAGGACCTGCAGCAGCCGGGCGACCGAGAGCCGGATCAGGGTGTTCAGGCCGGCCACGTCCAGGCCGGTCTTCGCGAGCGCCTCGCCGATCGTGGTCAGCGGCATGTCGGTCTGCTCGGCGGCGGTGACCGGGTATTTGTCGACAGTGCTCAGCGGCAGGTATTCGCCGTCGGCGCGGGCCTGCACGGTCTGGGCCGCGGTCTCCTCGGCGTACTCGGTGAGCCGGTCCGCCGTGGTGATCTTCTCACCGCCGAAGAGGCTGTAGGCGGTGTCCGAGGAGCCGGTCGCGGACTTCTTCCCGAACAGCTCCAGCACCGTCGCGGTGGCGGTGATCCGGGCCTGGTCACCGGTGTTGGTGGCCGGGCCGGTCCAGAGCACGGCCGCGACCGCGCCGACCACGATCATCCACCAGGTCACCAACTTGGGCGCGGAGAACCGGCCGAAGCTGCCACGCCGCCGCGCGACCAGCCGCCAGACCAGACCCAGGAACCAGGCCAAACCGAAAATTCCCAAGATTACGTACGTCGTGGAGTAGTGCGACAGCACGATCCCGACCAGCAGCACCGCGCTCACGATCCGGCGGTCCCGCAGCGGCCGGCCCGGGTCGGCCAGCAGGAGCAGCAGGCAGCCGAGCAGCAGGAACGCGATCTCCTGTCGTCCCAGGAAGGCCATGTCGGTGAAGTACGTCGGGAAGGCCACGAAGTAGACCGCGGAGAGCACCGCGATCGACTGCGGCGCGGTGTGCCGGACGGTCCGGTAGAGCGCCACCGGCGCGACCGCGAACAGGACCGGGATGATCACCTTGAAGACGTAGATCCCGGAGATGCCGGTGAGCTGCGTGATCGACGTCGGGAACAGGTTGATGCTCAGGCAGGCGTTGTACGCGTCCCGGAACGCCGCGATGCTCCAGTGCCCGGTCGTGTTGGTGAGCTGGAAGACGCCGTACTCGCGCTGGATGTCGTGACCGGTGATGTACCAGCCGCGCAGCGAGGTGATCAGCAGCAGCGACAGCGCGACGAAGAAGATCCCGGCGCCGGTGACCGCCGGCAGGTGCCGCCGCCGGCGCACGAACAGCCAGGTGATCAGCGCGCCCACGGCGAGCAGCGCGGCGATCGCGGCCCCGCTGCCGAGCCCGTTGTTGAGCCGGATCGGCGCGGCGACCGAGAGCACCACGGCGAGCGCGCCCAGGTAGAGCACCGGCGCGAGGCCCGGCATCATCCGCGGGCGGACCCAGCGCGCGGGCGACGGCGACAGCGCGGCGAGCACCACGATCAGCAGCACCGACGCCCAGGTCAGCGGGATCCGGGTGAGCGGCCGCACCACGCCGGCCCACGGCAGCACCGTGTTGACCAGCAGCGCGACGACGATGTCGGCGAGCACCGCGCCGCCGATCGCGAGGATCAGCCGGCCCTCGCGGGTCGACAGCACCCGGTCGGCCAGCGGGTAGCCGAGCACGATCGGGGCGCCGAACAGCAGCCAGAGCCCGGCCACCGCGTGCACGACGACCGGGACCGGCAGCATCTCGACGAGCGCCGCGAGCAGCGTGACCAGCAGCAGCGGCCACTGGTTCCGGAGTCGGCGGCCCAGTCGCCCGAGCACCTCCTGCGCCTTCGACCGGTGCCGGCTCGGGTGGATGATCCTGGTCCGCTCGCCGACCAGGTTCTGTCCCGTGGATCGCGTGGCAGCGAGGCGAGGTCCAGGTGGTGGCTGACGTCGGGCGGGCGAAGGTCGCATACCGGGGTTGTATGTGGCCTTCGCCCGGCCGCCGTCAGGCGCCGGCTGGGCCACGCCGCAGCCCCGCGCGATCCACGGGACAGAACCTGAGGTGCTGGTCATGCCAGAGCCTTCGAGTAGGCGGCCTTCACCCGCTCCACGACCACCGACCAGGTGTACGACGCGGCGACCTCGGAGCTGCGGGCGGCGAGGCGCTCGAACAGCACCGCATCGGCGGCGATCGCGTCCAGGCCCACGGCGAGCGCGGCCGGGTCCGGTTCGGTGAGCAGCCCGACTCCGCCGAGCAGCTCGATGTTGCCGGGCACCGCGGTCGCCACGATCGGCAGGCCGGACGCCATCGCCTCGAGCGCGACCAGGGGCATGCCCTCGCGGTCGGACGGGAGCACGAACGCGTCGGCCGCGGCGTACGCCTCGCGCAGCTCAGCACCGAGCCGGGACCCGGCGAACGTGACGTTGCGCAGGCCCAGCGCCGCCGCGTGCGCGGTCAACTGTTCGCGCTGCTCGCCGTCGCCGATCACGGTGAGCCGGATCGGCTGCGCGCAGCGGGCGAGCGCGTCGAGCAGGCGGGTGACGTTCTTCTGCACGCTGAGCCGGCCGACGTAGAGCAGGCGCAGCGGCTCCCCGGCGGCCCGGGCCCGGCGCGGCGGCCGGAAGTGCTCCTCGCCGACGCCGTTCGGGATCACGTGGATCCGCTCGCGCGGCACCCGGTACGTCGTGGCGACGAAGTCCGCCTGGCTGTCGGTCAGCACCAGGACGCCTGCGGCGGCCCGCATCACCCGGCCGAAGAAGTGCTTCTTGTAGTACGGCAGCAGCCGGCCCAGCGGCCCGGAGGAGTCCACGTCCAGGTGGAAGTGGAGCAGGAAGCGCTGGCCACGGAGGCGGGCCAGGATCGCCAGCGCCTCCGGGATCAGGGCGTGCGCGCTGTGCAGGTGCAGGACCGTGTCCCGCGGCGTGCGGAGCAGCCCGAGCAGCAGGCCGGGCGAGATCGGGGTGTGCGCGAACTCCCACGAGCGGTGCCGGCGGACCCGCAACCGGCCGTCGGCCGAACGGCGCGGCTCGCCGGGAGCGCCCAGCGTGGTGGTCAGCACGGTGACGTCGTGATCCCGGCCGAGCCGGACCGCGAGGCTCTCCACCACCCGTTCCATCCCGCCCAGGTGCGGCGGGTAGTACGGGCTGATCTGCGTGATGCTGCTGCTCATCGGCTCAGTTCTCGCTGGGGATCAGCGCGGCGTTCGCGACGTACTCGACCCCGGGCCGGTGGCTGATGTACTGCAGGACCCGCTCCAGCCGCTCCCAGTCGCCCCGGGCCTCGACCTCCCAGCTGTGTCCCCACAGGTGGTAGACGCCGCCCTCGCGGACGCACTTGTCGAACCAGGCGATCGCGAAGTCGTCCCAGTTCAGGAACAACCGGCCGGCCGTGAACGGGTTGAGGTCGGCCATCCGCAGCACCTGCGGCACGTCGACCCGGTGCGCGTACGCGTTCACCGTGGTCACCGCCTCGAACGGGTCGCCGACGCCGAGCGAGTGCCGGCGCACGGTACGGGCCAGGCCGAACCCGGCGTCCTTGACCATCCGGACGTGCGAGGCGTCGTACTCGCCCCGCGGGTAGCAGAACGTGCTGACCGCCGCGCCGAGGATCTGCTCGACCTCGTCCTTGCCGTCCCGGATCTCCGCCTCCGCCTCGGCCGCGCTGATCAGCGGCAGCCGCTGGTGGGAGAGGGTGTGCCCGCCGATCTCGTGGCGCTGCGCGAGCTCCCGGACGCCCTGCGGGACGAGGTGGTCGCCGGGCGCGAACTCGATGTTGCGCGGGGAGATGTAGAAGGTGCCGACGATGCCGTACCGGTCCAGCAGGTCCGCCAGCTTCGGGTCCAGGCGATGCCCGTCGTCCCAGCTCGTGGTCACGACGACGCGCGGCGGGTTCGGGGAGTTCGTCACTTGGTGGTCCTTTAGCTCTCGAGCCGGTACTGCAGGGTCTGCGGATGTCCGGGCAGGGTCACTTTCACGACGTACGCGGTGGACCTGCCCGGCGGCGTGACGGTCAGCACCACGCTGCCGGCGATCTCCGGTTGCGCGGTCAGGTCCTTCTCGGCGGCCGGCCCGGTCTGACCGTCCGCCGTGGACACCTGCGCCCGCACCACGTACGAGCCGTTGCTCGCGCCGTGGTGCAGCAGCCCGACCGGCACCGTGACCTCTGTCTCTTATACACATCTCT
>KL571204.1:70641-70875 GCA_000715855.1 Actinoplanes liguriensis | reverse complement strand
CCGCCGATGGTCGGCTCGGCGGTGAAGTACAGCTCGGTGTACTCGGTGGGCAGCCGGGTGAACGACTCGCGCAGCGTGGTCCGGACGCCCGGCGACACCGCGGCGGCGATCAGCGCGAGCACCACCACCAGCACCGGGACGAACCTGACGAGGCGCTTCGGCACGGGTGACGGCGGGGCCGGCGTCCCGTAGGTCGTCACACGGCGCCCAGGCGACCGGCTGTCTCTTATACAC
>KL571204.1:66811-70429 GCA_000715855.1 Actinoplanes liguriensis | reverse complement strand
CAGAGATGTGTATAAGAGACAGAGTGCTCGAAGAGCTGGCGCAGGTTGGCCACGCCGTCCGGGAGCGCGTTCAGCTTGACCTCGCCACCGCGCGGCCGGTACTCGATCGGCATCTCGCTGTAGCGGAAGCCGGCCGTGATCGCGGCGTTCTTGATCTCCTGCGAGAAGGCCATGCCGCCGGACTTCACGTTCAGCCGCTCCCAGACGTACCGCCGGAAGATCCACATGCCGGACTGCGAGTCCCGGACGTCGTTGCGGAACAGCGTGCGGGAGATCCCGCTGAGGAAGTGGTTGGCGACGGTGTGCGACACCTTCATCGCCTGCCGGTTGGCGGGCAGCAGCCGGTTCGTCGTCATGAACTCGAGCCGGTGCTTGTCGAACGCCTCGAGCAGCCCGGGCAGCGCGTCGAACGGGTAGGTGCAGTCCGCGTCACCGGTCGCGATCACGTCGCCGGACGCGGCGTTCAGACCGGCGTGGTACGCGTTGCCGTAGCCGCGCTCCGGCTGGAAGATCACCCGCGCGCCGAGGCGCTGGGCCAGCTCACCGGTGCCGTCGGTGGAGTTGTTGTCCACCACCACGATCTCGGTCCGCCAGCCGATGGCCTCCAGGTCGCGCAGCGGGATGGTCGACATCAACGGGGGTAGGTTCTCCGCCTCGTTGAAGGCAGGGATGACAATCGAAAGCGTTCTCATCGCGAGTTCCTTCGTCGGGGCGCACTGGTGGCGCTGTTCTTTGATGAGGGAGTTCAGGTCTGGGCGGGGACGAGCAGGTGTTCCCGGGAGGCCTCGCTCGCGGCCCATTCCAGGGCCGATCGGATGCCGTCCGGCAGGGTGAGGGTGGGTTTCCAGCCGAGCAGCTCGCCGGCCTTGTCGGTGCTCGCGTACGCGCCCGGCACGTCCCCGGCACGCGGGCCGACCTGCTGCACCCGCACCCTGCGGCCGACCACGCTCTCGAACGCCGTGATCAGCTCGCGGACCGTGGCCCCCGAGCCGCTGCCCAGGTTGATCGCCTCGTAGCGGCGCTCGCCGTGCGGCGGCAGCAGGGAGTCGAACCGGCGCAGCGCGGCCACGTGGCCCAGCGCCAGGTCCCAGACGTGCACGTAGTCGCGGACGCCGGTGCCGTCCCGGGTCGCGTAACGGTTCCCCATGATCTTGAAAGGAACCCCGCGCTCGTACGCCTGGATCAGCAGCCCGAGCGCGTGCGTGCTCCGGCCGCCGGGACGGCCGCTGCGCATCCGCGGGTCCGCGCCGATCGGGTTGAAGTAGCGGAGCGAGATCACCCGCAGCGGGCTGGACGCGCTGACGTCGGCGAACATCTGCTCGGCGATCACCTTGGTCCGCCCGTACGGGCTGGTGGCGCCGATCGCGGCGGACTCGGTGATCGCCGGCTGCCCGTCGGCCCGGTAGATCGCCGCGGACGAACTGAAGATCAGCCGATGGCAGTCGTACGCCAACAGCGCTTCCAGCAACGTGGTCGTCTTGGCGACGTTCTCGCGGTAATAGGCGAGCGGATCCCGGACCGAGTCCTCCACCGACGCCAATGCGGCACAGTGGATGGTCGCATCGATGTCCGGATGATCGGTGAAGATCTGCGCCAGCAGCCCGGCGGAGCCGACATCACCCTGATAGAAGATCCGGTCCTGAACGAATTCGGCGCTGCCGGTCGACAGGTTGTCCAGAATCACCGGCGTGATTCCGGCGTCGATACAGGCGGAGGCCACCGTGCTGCCGATATAACCCGCACCGCCCGTGACGAGCACCTTCATCTATTGCCCCCGCAATGTCGTGATGTCTCGCCGGCCCACCGTCCGTGATTCGCTCGGCCGTCGTGGCGGACGGCCGGCGACGCGTTCCCTGGCGCCCTCCGGCACAACCGTTCTCCACGCATGAAGCAGCTCCGAAAGAATTAACAGAAATGGATTCCCTCGGAACATCACCGGTCGTCGGGGAGCGAATCAGGAGCTTCGCGTTCAACACATTACGAGGTGATCTCACAATGTCCAGACACGGAAAGTGAACCCACTCGGCACTACCCCGGGCCGGACCAGCGGCCCCCTGGGAGTGGCCCTATCGTCCGAGAGCAAAGCGGGCATTTGCTTTCGTTTACGCAGGTGGCGGGCACCGTTCGGCGATCGGTTCAAGCCATTCCGCCGACCCGGGCACTCATTTGTCCGGGACGCAATACCCCGAGCGTCCTCAAATATTTCGCAAGAATCGGACACCCTGGCAGGACGGGAACAGCACTTCGCTTTCCGGGCGTGCTAAATGTCGGACCGGTTAACACCGAATCCGCGCACATCAATGCCGTTCACCGAGCGCGGATCCACAGCATTCGGAGAGTGATCGAACCGGGAGCGACCGGGCGTGAACTCCACCACGTCGCTGATTCTCAGGTCGATCACAACCCCACCACAGATCACCGTGCGTAACTTTTTTCGGCTGTGAACTTTTGGTTTCTCGCCTGTGAGCTGCGGCTCAGTCCGTCCGGCACCCATCCGATGGTGACTCACAGGAAACATTGAGGTTCGGCCCATCCCATGATCGGAATCACAGGGTGAGCGTCGGGATGCCGTCCCCGATCGCCACCGGGCGGGCGGCGGTGGCAGGCTACGCGGTTATGGATTTGACCGTGATCCTCGGCCCGATGAAGGGCGGCAAGTCGCTGGAGATGATCAGCCTGCTGTCCCCGCTGCAGCACACCGGCATCCCGCACCGGATCTACCAGTCCGAGCGGCACGTCCGGGACACCGCCCTGACCTCCCGCTCCGGCGGCAGCCTGGAGACGGTGAAGGTGCAGACGCTCGCCGGCGCCGCCGACGGGCACGTAGAGGTGATCGGCGTGGACGAGATCCACATGTTCACCGTCGACGACATCGCCGAGCTCGGGGTCGCCGTCCGGCGCGGGGTGAAGGTCGTCGTCGCCGGGATCGACCTGGATCACCGCGGGCAGCTGTTCGCCCCGGTCCGGGCGCTGTTCGAGCTCGCACCGGAAAGGGTGATCTACCGCCGGGCGGTGTGCGACGTGTGCCGCTCGCTGGACGCGACGCACACGCAGGTGCTGGAGAGCGGCAAACCGTTCATCCGCGAGCTGGCCCCGTCGACCGCGCTGCCGGACGACGGCACCTATACCTACGAGGCCCGCTGCCGCCGCTGCGTGGTCCTGCCGTAGGAGAACGGCCTCCCGTAAGAAAGCTGACAAACGTCCACTGAAGATCGACGTCCGCTCCACAAAAACGGCATCCGGGCACACCGGGGCATGGCGCTACCCACGAAGACCCGTTACGTTCCAAAACTGACAGTGACGGCGGGGCTCACGGGAGGCGATGGCACGTGGACGAATCCCCCGACCGGCCCGGCGAGCCGGCCGGTGAGCCGGGCGAACCGGACCCGGTGCTCGCCCGGCTGGAGCGGGTCGAGGCCCAGCTCGCCGAGTTCCACCGGCGCTCGGCCCACCGCGAGTCGATCATCGACCGGCTGCACGAGGAGAACCAGCAGTTCCGGGACGGTCTGCGCCGGGTGATCCTGGAGCCGGTCGTCTCCGATCTGCTGCGGCTGCACGACTCGATGGCCCGTGAGGCGCAGCGCCTGGCCGTCGACGATCCGCGGGCCGCCAAGCTGA
>KL571204.1:66449-66571 GCA_000715855.1 Actinoplanes liguriensis | reverse complement strand
TGATGGGAAGCTTCGCCGACGACGTCTCGCTCGCGGTCGACCGCTGCGGCTACGAGTTGTTCCCCGCGGTCCCCGGCGAGCCGTTCACCCCCGGGCGGCACGCGCCGGCCGGCACCGTTCCC
>KL571204.1:63896-66183 GCA_000715855.1 Actinoplanes liguriensis | reverse complement strand
GCCGGCCGGCACCGTTCCCACCTCCGACCCGGAGCTGGACTCCACCGTCGCCGAGTCGCTCACCGCCGGGCTGCTGGAGATCGAGACCGGCAAGGTGCGCCGCGCGGCCCGGGCCCGCGTCCACCGCTACGAAGCGCCCCCGCCGCCGGCCGACGACGCCATCGACCTGGCGCTCGTGGAGCAGAGCGAGCAACCGGTGGAGCGCCGCGAGCAACCCGTCCACCCTGACCCCGTCGGAAGCGAGTAGCGCCATGGCCACCTTCGGCATCGACCTGGGCACGACCTACTCCTGTGTCGCCCACATCGACGACACCGGCCGCCCGGCGATCATCAAGAACCGGCCCGGCGACGACACCACCCCCTCGGTCGTGTATTTCGAGAGCCCGGAGAACGTCGTCGTCGGCAAGGAGGCGAAGGCGGTCGCCAAGATCCAGCCGGACCTGGTGGTCTCGCTGATCAAGCGGCAGATGGGCAAGTCGTTCGAGATCACCGTGCACGGTCAGACGCACACCCCGGAGTCGATCTCCGCGCTGATCCTCCGGGAGCTGGCCGACGCCGCCGCGGAGAACCTCGGCGAGGAGGTCAAGGACGTGGTGATCACGGTCCCCGCCTACTTCGGCGTCGCCGAGCGCAACGCGACCCGCAAGGCCGGCGAGATCGCCGGGCTCAACGTGCTGAGCATTGTGGACGAGCCGGTCGCCGCGGCGCTGCACTACGACGCGATCAACACCGGAGGAACAAAGACCCTATTCGTGTACGACCTGGGCGGCGGCACCTTCGACACCACCGTCATCAAGGTCTCCCCCGAGGAGATCCAGGTCGTGTGCACCGACGGCGACCACCACCTGGGCGGCGCGGACTGGGACGACCGCCTCGCGGAGTACCTGCTGGAGCAGTTCCAGGCCGAGCACCCGGAGACCGAGGCCGCCGACGACGAGGAGTTCCTGCAGAACCTCGCGGCCGGCGCGGAGGACATCAAGAAGCAGTTGAGCCGGATGCAGGCCCGCCGCTTCAACGCCCGGTTCGGCGGCGACACCTCGCAGATCGAGGTCAGCCGGGAGAAGTTCGAGGAGCTCACCTCGGAGCTGCTGGAGCGGACGGTCACGATCACCCAGCGGACCCTGCGGACCGCCGCTGAGCGGGGCATCACCGAGTTCGACGACGTGCTGCTGGTCGGCGGCTCCAGCCGGATGCCGGCGGTGTCCGCGGCGCTCGAGTCGCTCGGCCTCAAACCCCGGATGCACGACCCGGACCTGGCGGTGGCCAAGGGCGCCGCGCGGTACGCCCTGATCGAGTCGATCAAGGTGCGCTCGCCCGAGGACGGCGAGGCCCCGGCCGAGGTCGTCGAGGAGGTCGCCGCGCAGCTCAACGTCCCGGTGGAGAAGGTGCTGGGGCTGGTCGGCAAGCGGGTCGCCACGGTGGTCCCGCGGGCGTTCGGGGTCAAGGTGATCAACCGGGTCGGCGGCCGGGAGCACTACACGGTCGAGCACGTGCTGCGGGCCAACACCCCGCTGCCGGCGCAGACCGAGCCCCAGCGCTTCGGCACGGCGTACCCGAATCAGGTCGAGATCTCGGTGGAGATCTGGGAACAGTCGGGATCGGTGGAGTCCGAGGCGCTGGAGGACAACGAGCACATCGCCGAGGGCCTGATCACCGGCCTGCCGCCGCTGCCGGAGAACTCACCGATCGACATCAGCTTCGAGATGGCCGCGGACGGTCTGCTGATGGTGCACGCGGTCGAGCTGAAGACCCGCAAGGACCTGCACATCGAGGTCCAGATCAAGGGCGGCCTGACCGACGAGCAGGTGGACGCGGCGCGGACCGCGGTGGCTCGTTACAACGTCTCGGCCTGAGGGCGGTGGCCGGCCGATGTTCGACGCGGAGCGGTACCGCGCGGAGGTGCTGGACCCGGCCCGGCGGAACGGGAACACCCCGCCGGCCGACCTCCTCCTGCGGTACGCCGTCGACCCGGCCCGGCCGCCCCGCGGCGACGCCTTCGACGCGCACGTCACGGCCGTCTACAAGTACTGGCAGCAACTGGGCACGCAGCGCCGCGTCTATCAGAAGATCGTCGAGGCGCTGAACGCCGCGCACCAGAAGCTCAAGGACGGTGACCGGCTCACCGCCGAGCATTTCCTCGCCGACCGCACCCGGGTCGTCCAGGAGCTCGGCCGGACCCTCGACGAGATCGTCAAGGATCTGTCCAGCGACCCGGTGGTGGCCGCGAGCGCGCTCGCCGACGCGGTCGCCCACCTCGGTGGCGCGGCCGTCGAGGCGGAGCTCCGCG
>KL571204.1:63119-63687 GCA_000715855.1 Actinoplanes liguriensis | reverse complement strand
AGGCGGAGCTCCGCGAGCGGCTGGCCCGCCGCCGGATCCGGGTGGTGGACGAGCTGTGGCCGCTGCCGGACGGCCCACCGGCGAAGGGCCGGGCCGTGCAGCGCAGCGTCCGGACCCTCGGCCTGCCGCTCTCCCTGCACGTGCTGGCCGACGAGAAGCCGGAGCTGAGCTTCACCCTGCGGTCCGGTCTGCGGGTCGGCGGCCGCCCGTTGACCGCCGACGACCTCGACCGGGTGCGCGCCCGGGCCGAGCGGCGCAAGCAGGACGACCGCAAAACCGCCACCGACGACCTGCTGACCAACCTGGGTGGCGCGCTGCGCGACGGCAGCCTCGCCCAGCTCGTGCTCTGGGAGCTGACCGAGGCGGTCCGTCCCGCCGCCGGGCTGGGCAAGGTCCGCGTGGTGGCCCGCGAGGCGACCCGGCTGGGCCTGCAGCGCGAGGAGGCCGAGGACTTCGCGCTGGCGGTGCTGAACCGGGGCGCGATCACGCCCGTCCAGCGGGACGTGGCCGGCGAGATCGAGGAGCTGCTCGGCGCGGGCTCGCTGCGCGCGGCCGAGCGGCTGCTGCC
>KL571204.1:60138-62903 GCA_000715855.1 Actinoplanes liguriensis | reverse complement strand
GGCTCCTGCCGATCCTGCCCGTGAACGAGGGCGACGAGGTGCGCGAACGCGTCCGGGCCGCCGCCCAGCGGGTGGACGACCTGGCCGCACGCGCCCAGCGGGAGATCGCCGCGAACCGCCCCGAGATCGCCGCCGAGTTGCTCACCACCGCGGTCCGGGAGGCCGCCGACGACACCGACCTGGCCGGTCGCCTGCGCATGCTGGCCCCGCCGCCGGTCCCGGCCGTACGAGCGGGCACCGCGGCCGGCGACCGGGTCGCGATCAGCTGGACGCCCAGCCCGGCGCGGACGGGCGGAGTCTCCTACCAGGTGGTCCGCACCCGGCAGCGGCCCGCGGGCTCGGCCGGCGACGGCGAGGTGATCGGCCGGACCGACGGCAACGAGCTGGCCGACCCGGGCGCGCCGGCCGGGGACGACCTGCACTACACGGTCTTCGCGACCCGTTCGGAGGGCGTCTGGTCGCCGGGCGCCACGGCCGGCCCGGTGTCGCTGCTGCCGGAGGTCACCGGCGTCAGCACGGTGGCCGACGAGTCGAGCGTGCGGGTGACCTGGACGGCCCGGGCGGACGCGACGGGCTTCACCGTGCTGCGTGAGCCGGGCGCGGTTCCGGTGCGGGCCGGGCGCAGCGGGTTCGCCGACGAGGAGCTGGAACCCGGCATCGAGTACAGCTACCTGATCCAGGTCGGCTATCCGGCCCGGTCGGCCGGGATCACCGTCACGGCGATGCCGCAGGCGGCCCCGACCGAGGTCCCCGACCTGGCCGTGGAGCCGCTGCCGGGGCAGGATCCGGGACGGCTGCGCCTGGCCTGGACCCTGCCGGCCAGCGGGGACGTGAGGCTGCGGTCGTCGGCGCACCGGCCGCGGTGGAGCCGGGGCGTCCAGATCACGAACGCGGAGCTCACGGCGTACGGGAAAGAGGTCCTGGGTCGCACCGACTCGGCGGCGAACCGCAGGGCCGCCCTGACCGTGCCGATGCCGGCCGGGCGGGTGTTCGTCACCGCGTTCAGCGTCGGCGGCGGGCGCGCGGTCGTCGGCCCGACCGTGACGGTCACCAACATCGCGCCGGTCACCGAGCTGCGGGCCCGGCGCGTCGGCCCGGTCGTGCGACTGAGCTGGACCTGGCCGGAAGGCGTCGCGCTGGTGCGGGTGCGCTGGTGGCCGGAGGACGGCTCGCCGGAACACGCCGAGCAGCTCGACTGCTGGCTGCGGGCCTACCGCGACGACGGCGGGCTCCAGCTCACCACCGGTGTCCGGGCCGTGCGGATCTCGGTGGCCACGGTGAGCCGCGACGGCGAGGGCGAGACCGTGGGCACCCCGGCCGGCCTGCGGGTCGGTGGCAGCGGCGTCCCGGTGCACTACAAATTCACGCAGGCCGGCACGTTCCGGAGGAAGACCCGGCTGGAGCTGAGCGCCGACCAGGCCTGCCCGCTGCCGGACCTGGTCGTGGTGCAGTCGCCGGGCCGCGTGGTGCCGCTGCGGCCGGACCAGGGGACTCCTGTCGCGCGGATCCCGGCGCAGCGCCTGGAACCGGGCCGGCCGGTGACGGTGGAGGTGCCGGTGCAGAGCGCGCGCGGGCCGTACCGCCTGGGCTGTTTCGTCGACGACCACACCGGCGACGGGTCGGACGTGGTGCTCAAGGGAATCCCGGGAGGCGGCTGATGGCACGACTGACCTGCCCGTACTGCTACCGGACGTTCGCCGAGAAGGAGATGCTGTTCCGCTGCAGCGGGCTGCGCGCGGCCGACGGCACGTTCTGCAAGCCGGAGCCCGACCCGGTCCGGGTGCGGCTCGGCGACCGCAACGAGGTGCCGCCGGTGGTGGAGGGCAACGGCAAGAAGCTCTCCGCGGTCTGCACGCGCTGCGGCAACACCGCGACCGTGCAGCTGTGCCCGCACTGCCACGCCTCGCTGCCGGTGCACTACGGCAAGATCGACACCCGCATGGTGGCGATGATCGGCGCCAAGTTCAGCGGCAAGTCGGTCTACACCACGGTGCTGATGCACGAGCTGATCCACCGGGTCGGCCGGCGCTTCGACGCGGCGGTGGTCGGCGCCGACGAGCGGACCCGCAAGGAGTTCGGCAGCGAGGAGCGCGCGCTCTACGCCGAGGGGGTGCTGCCGATCGCCACCCGGCCGGCCGCCGAGGAGCAGGGCCGGCAGCCGTTCGTCTTCAAGTTCTCGCTCGGCGAGCGCAAGCGCTTCCGCAACACGCTGCGGCACACCGTGCTCTCGTTCTTCGACACCGCCGGTGAGGACCTGGAGTCCGCGCGCGGCGTCGCGCAGAACGTCGGCTACCTGAGCAGCGCGGACGGCATCATCGTGCTGCTCGACCCGCTGACCGTCCCCGGCCTGGTGCAGACCCTCGGGCTCGATCCCGGTGTGCTGCCGGACACGTCGCAGCAGGAGGCGGCGAAGGGCGACACCCCGATCAACATCCTCACCCGGATCACCGAGGTGCTGCAGAAACTGCCCGGAGTCGGCCCGAATCGCATGATCGACATCCCGGTGGCGATCGCGTTCTCCAAGGTGGACGCGCTCTGGGACGCGCTGCCCGCGGACAGCCTGCTGCGTCAGCCGGCGCCGGACGGCCCGTGGTTCCCCGAGCCGGACAGCCTGGCGCTGCACGACTACGTCCAGGCCCTGCTGCAGGAGTGGGAGGGCGGGCAGATCGATCAGCTGCTGCACAAGCACTACCGCACCTACCGCTACTTCGGCCTCTCCGCGCTCGGGGCGGTGCCGCCCGCTAAGTCTGTCTCTTATACACATC
>KL571204.1:58882-59911 GCA_000715855.1 Actinoplanes liguriensis | reverse complement strand
CAGCCGCAACAGGCCCGGCAGCGGATCGCCGAGTCCGGCATCCAGCCGCACCGGGTGGAGGACCCGTTCCTGTGGCTGCTCAGCCGGCTCAAGGTGATCGAGACGGGGAGGGACTGAGATGGGCGTCCCGCAGATGTACTACACCTCGTGCGAGTCCGGGCTCGCCGGTTACCCGGGGTTCCAGTTCAACGCGGCCACCCCGGGCGTGCCGGGCGCGGTGCTGCGCCGGGTGGAGCAGGCCACCTCGTACGAGCCGCCCCGCTCGATCGGTTACGAGCCGACCGCCGAGCAGCTCGCGGCGACCCCGGTCAACCTCTGCTACCTGCCGGGCGGGGACGGCGAGCCGGCGATCCTGGCGAACACGGTGTTCGTCGGCAACGACTACTCGCAGCGTTTCGGGAACTACTTCGTGCACGCCGTGAGCCTCGACGACGGCGACCTCGCGGGTGTCCGGCCGATCGAGTTCTGGGGCGCCCCGTTCTGGGCCCGGGCCGAGGCGGCTCGCGTGGAGCTTCCGGAGCTGGACGTCGTACCGTCGCAAGCCTTTGACTCGGAAAGCTTCCTCGGGGCCGGCCGGGAGGGGATGACGCCGAGGCTGCTGACCGCGGTCGAGCGGGCGATCGTGACCGGCGACCGTCCGGTGATCATCGTGGCCGAGCAGACCGACGAGGTGGTCGGCTGGATCGCCGCCCTCTGCGAGCTTCTGCCCCCGCCGATGGTCGGCCGGTTCAGCTTCGCGACCTATCAGTACCGCCCGGGGCGCGGCGGTGAGCACCTCATCGGCACGGTTCCGACGAGCGATTTCACCGTGACCGAGTCGGCCCTGCGCAGCTTCGCGGTCTTCGACCTGGCCGGTGGCGCCGAGTCCGGCGGCGACGAGCATCCGCTCGCCGCTCTGCTGACCGTGGTCGGCGTGGCCGACGCCCGGCTGGTCTGGGAGCTGGCCGGCGAGCTGGCGGCCGGGACCGAACGCGACTTCGACGGGTGGTACCCGGTGGTGGTGGCGGCCGCGCTGCGGATCCGGCTGCC
>KL571204.1:53931-58693 GCA_000715855.1 Actinoplanes liguriensis | reverse complement strand
ACCCGGCCGCGGCGCCCGCCGAGGTGCCGCGCCTGGCCACCCGAGACGGCGCTCGGTACGCCCGTCAGCAGGTCACCACCCGGCTGGACGGCGCGGCGCCGGGCGCGGACACGGTCGCCGTGCTCAGCCTCGCCGTACGCACCCGGGTGGAGCTCTCCGAAGCCGAGCTGGAGGGCTACGGCCACGACCTGATCACGCCGTTGCTGCTGGCCGGTCCGGAACACCGGCCGCCGGCCGTGCTGCGTAGCGTCCCGGCGCTGCGGCGCGGCCTGCTCCGCGGGCTCGACGAGGCGCTCGCCACCCGCCAACGCGAGGTGCGGGCCGTGATCATCCGGCTGGCCGACGACACCATGCCGGAGGCGGAGCTCGCCGCGCACCCCCCGCTGCAGCGGCTGCTCGAAGTGTCCCGTGCCGCCGGCGACCCACGGCAGCGGATCCGGGCGCTGAAACGGCTCAGCGAGTCCGGCTCTCCGGATCGGGCGGTGGTTGCCGAGCTCTGGCCGCACGGCTGGCAGCTGGACGAGGCCACCGAGGTGGTCCGGGAGGTGCCACCCGGGTTCTGGTCCTCGGACGCCCTGCTCGGTCTGCTGAACGACGTGCTGGCCCGGCCCGAGATGCCGTCCGGTGGCATGCCGCACTATCTTGCGTTGAGCAGGTTCGCGGACAGGCAGAAGCTTGTCGGGCGACTCTCCGCCACGGCTCGGACCCGCGTTCTCCACCTGCAGAGTTGCGTGCGGTTGATTCAGGCCGCGGAGAAGACGAGTGACGGCAAATTGTCCACTTTGGCCGGTGAGATCATCAACGAGCTCGATCGGGTGCAGCCACCGGCGTCACTGTGGCTGGCCGGTCAACTCCCGGCCGTGTTGCTCCGGCTGGACGGCAAGTCGCTCGCCGAACTACTGCTGAAGGTACCTTCCGACCTTCGTCGGCACTATCGCAAGCGGCTCGTCGACACGCTGCTCCACACGGCCGACCTGGGCCTGGCGGCGAACACCTTCGAGGCGTTCCATCGGTTCACCGGCACCCAGCCGGACCACGCCCGCAAGCTCGACGAGGCGCTCACCGCCTCGGTGGCCCGCTGGAAGTCCCGCGACCTGGACGCGCTGGAGAAGCTGCTCGGCCACAGCAAGGTCGACGGACTGGCCGAACACCTCACCGAGTGGCGCGAGGCCAAGGTGCCGCGGGGCATCGGGCGCTTCCTGCCACGGCGGCGCTGAGTCGAGGAGCATCGCGTGTTCTACATGATCTTCGCCCTCATCTGGTACGCGCTGATCGCCACGATCTTCCTGATCCTGAGCGTGCCACTGGTGGCCATCGCGAGCACCACGTTCCTGGTCCTGTGCACCGGGGCGTACGTGCGGGCGAGCCGCCTGGCCCTGGGGGCGGAGGCGGTGCCGGTGCCGCAGCCGGAGGGCGTCCCCGCCTACGTGCACTACCTCTCCGGGCCGGCCGGGCGTGACCTGCGCCAGATCGCCGACCTGACCTGGCGGGAGATGCGCGAGGTCGGGGAGCGGGCGCGCACCTGGCTGAAGAACGGCTTCTTCCACTACGGCATGGACAACTACCGCCGGGCGGTCGGCGTGCTGATCGCCGCCGGGCTGGTCGCCGGGGCGGTGGTCACGGGGCTGGTGATGGCCCTGGTCACGCTCGGCGCGCTGCTCGTCTGGGGGCTGCTGTTCGTGCTGGCCAAGGGGCTTCTCTACACCCTGCGCGGGGTGGACTCCGGGCTGTCCCAGCTGCGCGGGATCAAGCTGACCTGCCCGGCCTGTCACCACCGGGTGGTCTATCCGGCGTACGCCTGCCCCAACCCGTCCTGCACGCACCGGCACGAGGACGTCCGCCCCGGCCGGTACGGCCTGCTCCGGCGGACCTGTGCGTGCGGCGAGCGGATGCCGACGCTGCTGGTGCTGGGCAGTCACAAGATGACCGCGTACTGCCCGCACTGCGAGGCGCCGATGGCCGAGGGCGCCGGGACCGCGCGCGAGATCGTGGTGCCGATGCTCGGGGCGACCACGGCCGGCAAGACCCGGATGATGCTGGCGCTGGCCGAGACGATGACCGGCGCCCTGGACGCGACCGCCGCGGACGAGCCGACCGGGACCTCGCTGGCGCAGATGCAGGACGCCCTGCACGCCCGCGGCGACACCCGCAAGACGATCGCCGAGGACGCCGTGCGGGCGTACTCGTTCAACCTCGGTCAGCGAACCCGGCGGCTGGTGCACATCTACGACCCGCCCGGCGAGGACTTCAGCAGCTCGGCGCGGTTGCAGGCGCGACGGTTCCTGCGCGGCGCGCACGCGTTCGTCTTCGTGGTCGACCCGTTCGCGATCCCGGACGTCTGGAACTCGCTCGACCCCGCGGCACAGCGCGACTACCAGGCGATCCGCTCCTCGCAGCCGCCCAGCTACATCTTCGAGCAGGTGCTGGAGAACCTGACCGGGATGGGCGTGAAGACCGGGGTCAAGTCGCTGGCGGTCGCGGTCACCAAGAGCGACCTGACCGCGGGGCTGCCGATCTGCGACGGGCTGGAGGAGGACGTCCGCGCCTGGCTGACCGACCGGGTCGGGATGGCCAACATGGTGCGCTCGATCGAGAAGTCGTTCGGCAAGGTGCGGTACTTCCACACCAGCGCCCGGTTCACCCCGGCCGGGGTCGATCCGAACGTACAGGACCTGCTCGCCTGGACACTGAGCCGCAACGGGGTGAACTGAGATGGTGGCCGTCGATCCGTACCGCCGCTGGCGCAAGGGCGTCCATTACGCCGGCGTCGTCGTGGTCTGCCTGCTCACGCTGGCCGTGCTGGTGTCCCTCGCGGCCTGCCTGGTCGGGGTGTTCCTGAACGGGCGCACCGCTTGACCGCCTTCCTGGAGGACTACGCGACCGTCGCTCTCGCCGCCTCCGGGAACGGCGATCTGGGTGCGGCCGCCGAGACCCTGGAGCGACTCCCCGCCGGCACACCCGGCCGCGGGACCCTGGCCGCCGCCCTGCTCTGGCCGTTGCTCGCGAACCTCCAGGTCGAGTTGACCACGCTGCGCCGCCTGGCCCGGGTTCTCGCGATCGCCGAGTCCGACCCGCCGGACACCCCGCACTGGCCCGCGATGCGCGCCGGCGCGCGGGTCGCCGCGCTGATGGCCGACACGCTCGCCGATCGGATCACCGACCCCCATGCCGCCGCGGCCGAGCTGGAGAGACTCGTCGCCGAGGCCGGGCCGGACACCCGGTTCGCGCCGATCTTCGAGTCGGCCCGGATCGGTCTGACCCTGCTGACCGCCCTGCACGACGGCGACGAGTCGGCCTACCGCCGGCTGCCGGAGCAGTTCGCCCGCATGCGGGAGACGGCCGGCCCGGGCGCGAAGAACGTGCCGATCGAGCCGCAGCTCGAGCTGATCGAGGCTCTCGTCGAGGCGGTGCACGCGCGCCGCAAGGGCACCGACCTCGGCGAGGCGCTGCGCCGCGCCGGGCAGGCGGCCGAGCGCCTGCCCGCGAACGATCCGTTGCGCGGCATGGTGATGCAGCACCTGGGCATGCTGGCCGGCGACGCGGCGCCGGAGACCGGGAACTGGACGATGACCGCCCAGGACCGGGCGATGCAGCGGGGATTCGCCGCGGCCCGCATGCTCGGCATGGGCGAGGAGACCGACCCCCGCAAGATCGAGACGGCGATCGGGCACCTGCGGGAGGCGGTCGCGCTGACCCCGCCGGACGACATCAACCGCGCGTTCCACCTGACCGGGCTCGCGATGGGCCTCTACCGGCGCAGCGAGGTGACCAACTCGGTGGCCGGCCTGGACGAGGCGACGGCCCTCCTCACCACGGCACGGGAGCTGGCCGGGGACGCCGACCACCCGCACTGGTCACTGATCAACGAACTGCTGGACGCCGTGCAGACCCGGCTCGGTTCCGTTCCCCCGGCGGAGAGCCCCGTCTGGCTGGACGCGATGCGCGGGCACACCTTCCACGTGATGGTGCAGTCCGACCTGGCCGGAGCGGCCCTGGCCGCGGCCGACGCGAGCAGCGACGCCCTCGACTTCGCCCGCCGTGGCCTGCAGGACCGGGACGCGGCCGGCGCGATCAAGGCGCTGGACGCCGGCCGCGGCCTGGCCCTGTTCGCGGCGACCGAGGTGGGCCGGGTCGCCGTCCGGCTGCGCGCGGCCGGACGGGCCGACCTGGCCGTTCGCTGGGATGCCGCGGTGGCCTCCGGCGACCCCGATCGGCTGCCCACCACGCTGCGCCGGGAGGCGTTCCGGGTGCTCGCCGGGCAGGGCATGCCCGCGCTGCTGGACCCACCGGGCCTGCCGGAGATCCGGCGGGCGCTGCGCGACCTGGACGCGGACGTGCTGGTCTACCTGGTTCCCGGTGACCGTGGCCTGCCCGGGCACGCGGTGCTCGCCCCGGCCGACGGCCCACCGAGCTATCTCACCCTGCCGAACCTGCGCCCGGACCAGGATCTGGAGGTCGAGCGCTACCTGACGACCGCCGCCCGGCGGGACATGATCCCGGACGACGACGGCCCACCGGCGGACTCGGCGTTCACCGGCAGCCTGGACGCGCTGTGCCGCTGGGCGTGGCGGGCGGCGATGGGCCCGGTCGTCGATCAGTACGTGTCCCGGCTGCGCAACCTGCCGGCCGGTCGCCCGCCCCGGATCGTGCTCGTCCCGACCGGCAAGCTGGCCCTGATCCCGTGGCAAGCGGCCCGCCGCCGGGACGGGCGCTACGCCATCGAGTCGGTCGCGATCTCCCAGGTCGTCTCCGCGCGCATGCT
>KL571204.1:53467-53682 GCA_000715855.1 Actinoplanes liguriensis | reverse complement strand
GCGTGGAGGCGTACGCGATCCGCCGCGCGTTCTATCCGGGCGCCCGGTACGTCGGCCGCCGCATGGACGACACCGTCAGCCCGACCGGCCCCGGCAGCGCCGACGAGGTGCGCGAGTGGCTGACCTCGTCCTCCCCGGGCGCGGGCGCGGTCCTGCACCTGGCCTGCCACGGTTTCGCCTCCACCGATCGCGGCACGGCCTACCTGCTGCTGGCC
>KL571204.1:48439-53214 GCA_000715855.1 Actinoplanes liguriensis | reverse complement strand
GATGTGTATAAGAGACAGGTTACGACGAGGCGTACAGCCTGGGCACCGCGTTCCTGGCGGCCGGCGTGCGCTCGGTCCTCTCCACGCTGTGGCCGATCCCGGACGCGGCCACCTCCGTGCTGATGTTCATGTTCCACCACTTCCTGCGGGTCGAGCGGCGCCCGGTCTGGGACGCCCTGCACCGCGCGCAGCTGTGGATGATCGACCCGCGGCGGGAACTGCCCGAGCGGATGCCCCGCGAGCTGCGCGACGAGCTGGCCCGCACGGATCCGGCCGAGGTCGCCGCGTGGGCCGGGTTCGTCCACTGGGGACGTTGATGGACGAGCTGGACCCCCTGCGCCGGGAGCTCGCCCGCCAGGACGGACCGGCCCGGGTGCCACACCTGCACGAGCTGGCCCGGATGCTGACCGCTCGCTACTGGCGGACCGGGCCGAGCCGCCCCGACGCGCTGCCGGATCTCACCGAGGCGATCGAGGCGCTGACCGAGGAGCTCGGCCACTTCGCCGCGGACGACCCCCTACGCGCGACCGTCGCGGCCCATCTGGGCACGCTGCTGGGCACCCGGCACCTCGGGCACCACGGGCCGGACAGCGATCGCGAGGGTGGCATCGCGCTGCTCACCGAAGCGCTCGCGAGTCCCCGTCTGCCGTTCGGGCAGAGCGTGCTGGCGCGGCTCACGCTGGGCCAGCTCCACATGAAGACGGCGGTCGGCAGTCTGCGCACCGGCGGAGTCCTTCCGGCGCTGCGGCCCGGCGGCGGGCAGCGGGTCCGGGCGGCACGCCGCGCGGCTGACTGCTTCCGCACGGTTCTCGCCGGGCCCGAGCTGACGCCCCAGGTCACCTCGATCACCCGGAGCATGCTGTCGATGGCCGAGAGCTTCGCCGACGCGTTCGGCGGGCTCGGCGTGAACCCCGCCGCCGTCGGACGGATGGCGCTGAGCTTCCAGCAGGCCCAGAAGGAGTGGCGTGACCTCGGCATGGGCTCGATCTTCACGGCCCGGGCGCGGCTCACCGGGACCGATCCGCTGGACCGCCCGGTCCTGTTGATCGAGGGCGACGAGGACACCACCCCGCCACCCCGCGGATCCGAGGCGCCGCCGGCCGGGCGGTCCCCCGATCCGCGCCGGGAAATTCAAGATCTTTTAAAGGATTTCCCGTACGGCGGAGCCGCCGCCCTGGCCACGAAACCGGCCGTGGCACTCGCCGACGAGCTTGTCGCGCTTGCCGCCACGGTCGTGCACGGCGACGACGCCACGCCCGCCGATCACCTGCCGCTCGCCCTCGGGTTGACCCTGCGCGCCCGTGCCGACCAGGGTTCCGCCACCGACGACGACCTCGAAGACGCCCGGGCGAGCCTGCGCACGGCCGCCGCCGGTGACCTGCCGCCGGAGTCGTTCCCGCTGTTCCTGCGGCTCTCGCACGCGCTCGGCGAGCCCGGCCTTCCCGGTGTCACCGCGGCGCTGCGCACGGTCGGCGCGGACGCCCTGGCCGTCCCGCAGCCGGACGGGATGCTCCTGCTGCACGCCGCCACGAACCAGGTCTCGCTCGGCACCGCCCGTTCCCTGCCGCGCCGCACCCTGATCGTCACCGACCGCCCGCCGCCCGCCGCCGGGTCGATCGTCTCCAGCCTGGCGAGTCACGCGCAGCTGCTCGACCTGGCCGGGCGGCGTCGGCGCGCGATCATCGAGGAGCCGGTGCTGCTCGCCGGGGCGGACGGGCCCGAACTACGGCGCTGTTACGGCCGCGGCGAGCTGCTGGACCACGCGACCGCGGCGGACGTGCTGGCCCGGCTGAGCGCGACGATGCTGCACCTGGACTGCCCGGCCGGGCCGACCGGCGCGCTGCTGCTGGACGAGGGCACCGAGCTGACACCGGAGATGGTCGCGGCGGCCCGGATTCGGCGTGCCGGAGGACTGGTCGTGCTGCCGCCGGGAGCGGTGTTCCCGCAGCTGGCCGACGCGTTCCTGATGGCTGGATTCACCGGCGCGATCGGCTGGCTGGGCCCCGCCGAGCAGCCCGACGAGGTGTACCGGGAGCTGCATCGGCGGCTCGGCGTCGACCGTCAGGACCCCGCGGCGGCCGTACGGTCGGTCCGCCGCCGGTTGCGCGACGCCGCCCGCGGTCTGACCCATCGCGGCGTCTACTGAGGATCGTCGGTGTCAACCGTGACGGTCAGGGTGGTCCAATCGCAGGGGCCGTCGCCGTCCTCGCGGTGGTGCGGGCCACGCAGGCGCATCGGGCCGCGGCTTGCCTGGTCGGCCCGGTCGATGCCGGGCAGGGCGAACGGCGCCGAGCTGAACTCCTCCTCGGCGACCAGCAGCTTCAACCAGTCACGTGTCATCCGGGCCGGCCTCCTGAACAGTGCTTTCAGCCGACTCCGGAGATCCGTCCCCGCGTCCGGGATCCTGACCGGGATCGGCCTGCGATCGTGGGCCCAGCCGGTCGAGCGGGCGTCGATGAACGCGCCCGCGAAGAGCCCGGTGTAGACGCTGTAGCCGCTGGTCAGGTCGAGGAGGACGCAATAGAGGCGGCGGTTGCTCCGGTTGTGCAGGCGGATGTAGACCTGCGGCGGGGCTCCCCTCTCGTACGCCAATCGGATCTGGCCGTTGATCGGTGGATTCTCCGGCGCCCCCGGGATGACCTCCAGCTCGACCGCCCCCGCCAGGCGGGACCGTGGGTTCTCCAGGGCCCGGATCTGCCGCCAGCGGGCGACGTGCTCCAGGCGTTGCAGCAGCGTCCCGGGGCCGGCGGGCACCTCGCCCTCCGGGGCCAGGATCCGCGTGCCGCCGATGACCAGCAGTTCGGGCTCCTCGTCGGGGGCGGCTGGGCGTACGTAAGCGGATTTTTCGATCTCCTCCGGCGGAACGCCGGCGACCGTGGTGGCCGGTGGCGGAACCCGGGAGAACACCACCGGGTACAACCGGTCCGGGTCGGGCGTCCAGCCGAGCGGGGTGACCAGGCTGCGCTCGGTCAGCACCCGGGCCACCCTCAGCTCGCCGTCGCCAGGCGCCGCGACCCGCAACTCGTCGCCGCCCCGGGGCACCCCGTGGCAGGCGCCGGCATCCAGCTCCCAGCCCTCCCGGCCGTGCCGGACCAGCATCCCGGCGCCGGACGAGCCGGTCGCGCCACCGAGAAACGGCTGGTCGGCGATGCCCGGCTCGATCGGGTGGAGCTGCGGGACCTGCTCGCCGATCCGCGCCTCGACGGCGACCCGGGCCGCGGCCAGCAACTCCCGGTACGTCGCGGCGCCGCCGAGCCGGCCCAGCGCCCGCAGCAGCGCCCAGCTGAAGACGCCCCGCTGCTCGCCGTCCAGCTCCAGCTCGCGCGCCGACTCGGTCCGCCGGGCGGCGGCGAGCGCGACGTGCTGCGCCTCCGAGCGGCCGACCGTCTCGTAGGCCCGGCCGCCCAGCTCGGGCAGCGGCCGCGGCTCGGCGGCGCGCAGGCTCGGCCGCGCCGACCGCACCCGGGCCGTCTGCCGGCTCGCGCCCTGACTGTGGCAGCTGTCCAGCACCACCGCGACGTGCGCGCCGCGCTCCGCGATCGCGTCGAGCAGCAGCGACAGCTCCTTGTCGAGCAGGTCGGGCACGCCCGGGGTCCGGCTGTCCGCGCAGACCAGGGTCTGCATCATCGGGCCGGTCTCCAGGTGCTCCAAGCCGGCGGGCACGCGCACCTGCGAGCCGTGGCCGCTGAACCAGAACAGCGCGGTGTCGCCGCGACCCGCCTGCCCGAGATGCCGGTGGAGCCCGTCGATGAGCGCGGCACGGGTGGCGTCGGCGTCGTGCAGCCGCAGGATCCGGGCCGAGGCGCTCCGGGTGCGCAGGAACGCGGCCGCGGCGAGCGCGTCGTTCCGGCATCCGCGCAGGTCGGGAACGGTCTCCGAGGCGTACGTGTCGATGCCTGCCAGCAGTGCGAAGACGACGCCCATCGAAGCATTATCGACCACTCAGGGTGATGGCACGAAAGCGCGATCTACTTCGGACGGGGAAATTCATAGAGTTCCGGTCATCACCTGAGCACGACCTTTCACGGGGAGAACAACACCATGCGCGCTCGTACCTTCGCCGTCCTGATCGCCGCCACCGGGTTCGCCTTCGGCGCCGCCGCCTGCTCCGACACTGCCGCCACCCCGCAGGCCGCCCCGGTCGCGCCGTCCGCCGGCTCGGCGCCCGCGCCGGTCGTGAGCAGCGCTCCCGCGAACTCCGCTCCCGCGACCTCTGCTCCCGCGACCTCTGCTCCCGCCCGGAAGCCCACCAGCGCGACGACCAAGCCGGGGGCGTCCTGCCCGTCGGGCGAGACGCTGATCAGCGCCCGCGAGCACAAGTTCGACTACAAGGCCCCGAAGGGCAGCGTGGAGTCCAAGATCGCCTGCCACGACGGCTGGGCGATGGCCGCGTACGAGCCGACCGGCCAGGACTCCGAGGTCGACACCTTCCACTACGTCTCCGGCCAGTGGCAGTACCTCGGCGGCTCGAGCGCGGAGTACTGCGAGCTGCCGCCCGCCGCCGTCAAGAAGTCCTTCGCCGCCCAGGGCTGGGTCGGCTGCGCCGCATGATCTTTCTCGGACAGTGGGGCCTGAACCGCGAGGTTCAGGCCCCACTGTCCGTTTCCGGCCGCGTGGTGCTCAGCCTCGGCCGAAGAGCCAGAAATTCGCGGTAAACCTTTCCGGGGCGTCCGGCGTGTAAGCCGTGTGACCCCCCGAAGCGAACCGACGGACACGACCGACGCCGGATACGTGGCTTTCGTCGCGGCCGGCTGGAGCCGCTATCTGTGGATGGC
>KL571204.1:45699-48191 GCA_000715855.1 Actinoplanes liguriensis | reverse complement strand
GAGCCGCTATCTGTGGATGGCGAGCCTCCTCACCGGCAACCGGCACCAGGGCGAGGAACTCCTGCAGGAGTCCCTCGTCAACCTCTACACCAGGTGGAAGCGGGTGGCCCGCGACGGCGACCCACACGCCTACCTGCGGCAGGACCGCCGGTCGGCCCTGATCGAGCCGCACGACTCCCTGCAACGCGCCGTGCTGCGCCTGCCCCGGCAGCAGCGGGCCGTGATCGTCCTCCGCTACTTCGAGGACCTGTCCGAGAAGGACGCCGCCACCGTGCTCGGTTGCTCGGTCGGCGCGATCAAGTCGACCCACTCACGTGCCCTGGCGAAGTTGCGCGCCGAGTCGGCGCTCCTCGAGACCCACGGCTGATCCCTCCCTCTCCTCCCCGAAATCCTGGAAAGGAACGAACCTCCGATGAGCGACCTCCAGACTTCCCTGCACGAGTGGGCGAACCGCGGTGATGCCGGTGAGGCTCCCGTCGCCGACCTGATCGCGGCCGGCGTCAAGCGCCGCAACCGTCGCCGCGCCGGCGCTGCCGGCACGACCGCCCTGGCCCTGGCCGCCGTGGCCGGCGTCGCCTTCTCGATGACCGGCACCACCGCCGCGACCGCTCCGACCGCGGCCGGTGGCACCAGCACCGCTGCCGCCGAGACCCCGGCGATGGAGCTGGCCGCGGCGGCCACCTCGACCGCGGGCTCCAGCTTCACGTTCTCGGTGAAGTCGACGCTGACCCTCGCCGATTGGCAGATCGACCACGTCACCACGGTGTGCACCGGCGCGCTCGACCCGGGCGCCGAGACCGGATACGTCGACGGCGGCATCTTCGGGACCCGCGTGGTGGACGGCCACCTCTACGTCCGCAAGCAGACCCTCTGGGCCGACCGCGGCAAGGGCACCCTGGCCGACGCCATGCTGTGCAGCGACGCCAAGGCGCCGAAGGGCCTGGCCGCCGACCCGACGACCGAGCTGAAGAACCTGGCCAAGGTCGCGAAGGTGGAGAAGACCAAGGACGGATTCACCTTCGCCGGCGACGAGGTCCAGGGCACGGTCAAGGTGTCCGGGGGCAAGGTCACCGAGCTCTCGTACGACATCGACCACAAGAAGTCCGCCGACTACCCCGCCTACACCCGGGAGACGGTCCTCAAGCTGTCGAACTACGGCGCGAAGGTCCCGGTCAAGAAGCCGCTGTGACCTCGTAGGACACCGCCGGGCGGGTGGCCCTCGGGAAAGGGGCCGTCGCAGCCTTCGCGACGGCCCCTTCATCGGTGGATCAGTGGGTCAGGTTCAGCTTCTTGACGCCGGAGACCGGGATGCCGATCTTCTTGCCGTCCGCGTACCAGGCCGGCGTGGTGTCCGCGCCGTAGTAGTCCCACTGCAGCTTGACCTGCTGACCGCCGGCCAGCGCGATCTCGTACGAGGCCTTCTCGCCCTGGTAGTAGCCGACCAGGTCCCCGGTGGCCGCGTTGAACGCGAGCAGCCGGAACCACGAGTCACCCGGGAGCACCTTGCCACGCAGCGTCGACGTCTTGGTCAGCGTGATGTCGTAGGTGCTGCTGCCGCCCGCAGTGACCGGAGTCCTGACGGCCTGGAAGCGGTTGCCGGTGTTCCCCGACCACTGGTCCGGGTAACCGGTCGCCACGTCCGGCGAGAACAGCAGCGGCCACGCGTACGGGCCGAGGTGCCCGATCGAGTAACGCCCGGACTCGTCGGTGAAGACCCCGTTCGACTCCCCGGAGCCGAAGTTCTCGATGGCCTTGTACGCGACGTTGAGCCGCGGCATCGGGTTGCCATCGGCGCCGGTGACCACGCCGGTGATGGTGCCGGCCCGGTCGAGCAGCACTTTCGGGGCCTGGGTCGTCTTCCCCGGCTCCACGACGACCCGGGCGGCTGCCTTCTGGTCGCCGGTGCCGCCCTTCTTGCCCACCCACTGGTGGCCGTAGGTGCCGGGCGCCTGGATGAAGACCTCGTAGGTGCCCGGCGTGACCGCCTGGAACGCCGTCGCCAGGCCGTTCTCACCGGTGCAGCCGTTGCCGAACGTCGTCGGGCTGCCGATCGCCTTGAGCTGGAAGCACGCCTCCTCGACCGCCGAGCCGGTCTCGCGGGCGTGGACGTCGACCGCGACCTTGCCGCCCTGCACCAGCGGTACGGTCACGACGGTGACCTGGTCCGCGACCGGCGTGGCGGACACCCGCCGCTTCGACTGGTAGTAGCCGGCGTCGGACGCCTCGACGTCGAACTGGAGAGCGATGGCCGGCACGCTGAGCGTGGCCGCGCCGTCCGCGTCGCCGCACACCGGGTCGGGCAGGGCTTCGCCGGCCGTCACGCAGAAGTCGGTGACGGCCGCCCCGGAGACCGAGTCGACCGCCTTCACGACGAGCGTCGTCTCCTTCGGCAGCGAGCCGTCGGCGACAACGTCCTCACCGGCGACGACGGTGTACGTCGCGGGTAGGTAGTTCACGCTGGTGAACCACTGGAACGACACCCGGTACCCGCC
>KL571204.1:44975-45484 GCA_000715855.1 Actinoplanes liguriensis | reverse complement strand
GGTGTACGCGTAGGCGACCGGCTCGTCGTCCCGGCGCAGCGTGACCTCCGACCCGTTCAGCGGGCCGCCCTCACCGTCGGTGAGGAACCCGCGGAGCCCACCGGTCGGCAGCAGTTGGTCGTCGACGCGCACGGTCTCGCCGGAGCCGACCGTGAACGTGGTGGCCTCCCCCGCGTCGGTCTTCCGGTACGCCCACTGGGTCAGCGAGCGCCAGGCGAACGAGACCCGGTAGGTGCCGGGCTCGACCGAGGTCGTCCAGGAGCCGTTCTCGTCGGTGTAGCCGTAGCCGGTGGCACCGGACTCGACGTTCTCGACCGTCACGTACGAGTCGGTGGCGGGCTGGTCGTTCGGGCCGGTCAGCACACCGGCGATGGTGGCGTCCTCGGCGGCGAGCGCGGGCGCGGCGAGCGCCCCGGTGGCCAGGAGCCCGGAAAGGATCGCGAGCCCGAAACGGGCCCGTAAGGTCGCGCGCAAAGAGATGTCCTCCGATAGACGGATACAGAACGGCC
>KL571204.1:39090-44800 GCA_000715855.1 Actinoplanes liguriensis | reverse complement strand
GGATCAGCGGCGGTAGGTCCGCTTGGTGGAGAGCTTGGAGTTGCCCGCCTTGTCGTAGACCCGGAGCTGAACGGTGAACGACTTGCCGTACTTCTTCGGGTCGATCGTGAAGCCCCAGCCCGCGCGGGTGTCGGTCGCGACCTTCTTGCCGTTGATCAGCAGGTCGGCCCGGCCGATGCCGTTCTTGTCGCTCGCGTTGACGGTGAACCCGAACGACTTGGTCAGCTTCGCGTTGTTCTTCGGCGCGCTCCGCAGCGACACCGACGGGGCGGTGTTGTCGACGATCACGGTCCGCTTGAACTGCGCGACGTTACCCAGCCGGTCCGAGACCTCCCAGATGATCGTCTTCGCGCCGTCCCTGCCGGAGGTCACCTTCGCCGCCGACCGGGAGCCCTCGACGCGGAACGGCGCGATGATCGTGCTGTACGCCTTGCCGTGCGGGTCGTTGACCGCGACGGTGGTGACGAACGAGGTGCCCCGGATCAGGGCGTTCTGCGCCGGCAGGACCGTCGTGCCGGTGACCGCCTTGTCGATGTTCACCGTGAACGACTTCGACGCGGGGTTCCCGGCGGCATCCCAGACGCGGAGCTCGACCGCGGCGGTCGGCGTGGTGAGAGTGTGCGCGTCGAACGCGAAGAGCGGCTGGGTCGAGGCCAGGGCCCCGTTCACCCACCATTCGGTACGGGTGATCGCCGACTTGTCGGTGACCGTGTACTGCAGGTGGGACAGCGAGCCGACCCAGCCCGTGCCGGTGTCCACCCGGTTCGGCAGATACTGGCTGACGGTGTCCACCCGGTCGATGACCGGCGCCTCGTCGTCGACCGCGACGTCGACGGTCAGCGGCTTCGTGTTGTTGGACTTGTCGATGTCACCGAGGAAGGTGTCGCACTGGCATTCCGGGTTGACCTCGACCAGCCCCGCCGCACCCTCGACGCGCTTGTCGATGTGCAGGGTGAGCTTCCAGGTCTTGACCTGGCCGACCTTGAACACGTAGTCGGTGAAGCACAGGACCCGCGCCATCGTCACGTTGGTGCACCCGGGCGCGCTGACGATGGACGTCCCGGTCGGGATCTTGATGTAGACGTGCCCGGCCGGGTTGCCGGACCGGCTGAAGTCGAGCGTCGCCGGGCCGTCGTTGCGCACGCCGGCCTCGACCTCGACCGTGTCACCGATCCCGCCGGAGGCCGTGCCGCCGATGGCGACCAGGTCGGTGCCGTTGGTGCCGGTCACCGTGACGGTGGCCCGCTGCCAGTCGCCGTCCTCGCTCTCGCCGAGCGGGTCGCCCTCCTGCAACTTCAGGGCGGCGCCGGTGCCCGGGGTGCCCGCCGGGGTGTGCCCGGCCGCGGGCAGCCACTGGAAGAACGAGTCCTGGGTCCGCGGCGCGTACGTGTCCTGGCGAACCCGGAACGGCACGACGAACCGGTACGACGCACCCGGCTCCAGCGTCTGGTCGAAGACGCAGGCCCGCACCTGGCCGGCCTCGTTGTACTCACAGTTCGAGAACTGCGCCTGGTCCTCGAAGGACCACACGGTGTCGAAGCTGACCACCGCACCGTCGACGGCGGTGTCACCGGAGTTCGTCACCGACAGCGTGACGTCGAAGGGGTCGCCCGGCGCCGCGGTGAACTTCTGCGTGGCGCCGGCGATCAGGGTCGGAGTATCTGCCGCATAAGCCGGGGCCGACAGGCCGCTGACCGACAACGCGGTCGCGGTCAGCCCGCCGAGAGCCCAGCGAGAAATGGAGTGATGACGCAAAGGGGTCCTCCCCCGCAGGAAGATCTGGTGCGTCGCATCTTAAAGATCTTCACAGGAAACGGCTGTCCCTTTTAGATCACGTCTTGATCTTGATCCGGCCCGGTGAAGAGCACCTCGCGGGCCTGCTCGGCGGAGCGCATGATCGCCTCGCTGACGAAGTCGAGGAACCGGGCGACGTTCTCCAGGCGTACGGCAGCCGGACTGGTCGCCCCGAGCACGCTCCCGCTCTGTCGCGCGATCTCGGCGAGCCGGACGTTCGCCTTCGCGCTGGCGACCGTCGACTGGTACCACAACTCGTTGTCGACGCTGTAGCGCTCGCGGCGGCGCTCGTCGCGCACGCGGCGGATCAGGTCCTGACTCTCCAGGAACGCGACGGACTTGGAGACGGTCGCCGGGCTGACCTGAAGATGCTGGACCAGCTCGGCCGCGGTGAGACTGCCCGAGTCGCTGATGAAGATGCACGCCAGCACCCGCGACATCATCTTGGCCAGCCCGGACTGGATGAAGACGGTGGTCAGCGTCTCCTCATACGCCCGGACGGCCTCGGCGTCGCGACCCTCGGCCCGCACGGGCGCCTCACCCCTGGCCGTGGTCTGCCGGCGCTGGCGGGAGCGGCGCTCGGTGGCGTGGTGGGCCAGCTCGGCGCGGTAGCCACCCGGGCCGCCGTTGCGCATCACCTCGCGCGTGACCGTCGAGGTCGGACGGTCGAGCTGCCGGGCGATCTCCGCATATGCGAGACCGTCGGCCAGCCCGGACGCGATCTGCTGACGTTCCTGCTGGCTGAGTCTGCCTCCCGGCATCGCGATCTCCCTCATACGTGGCCGTGTCGACGCCAGCATAGCGTTCACTCTCATTCCATTGCAACGAATAGACATCTAACGTTGCGTTACTTCCGGAGCCGTTGCAACGATTTGTTGGCTCTGAACTGCAGTGATGCGTTTTCAGTGCAACGAGCTTATTGCCTGAAATCCGAACGCAACGTAGCGTTTCCCACATCGGAAACAAAGCATCGAAGGAGAGCACAGTGAACAAGTTCGACACCACCGCCCCGATCGCCGCCATCCTCGACATCCCGGCCGGCCGCATCCAGGTCATCGCCGCCGACCGGTCCGACACCGTGGTCGAGGTCCGGCCGGCCGACCCCTCGAAGAGCCGCGACGTGAAGGTCGCCGAGCAGACCCGGGTCGAGTTCGCCGACGGCGTCCTGCGGGTCGAGGCCACCGCGAAGAACCAGGCCGCCGACCTGCGCGGCGTCGGCCGACTCGGCGAGGTGGCCTTCGAGGCCGCCCAGGGCGAGGTCAAGCTCGACGAGGTCGCCGGGCTGCGCTCCACCACCGCCGCCGGTGACGTGCTGATCGGCCGGCTCACCGGCACCGCCGACATCAAGACCAGCAAGGGCGACATCCGGATCACCGAGGCGGTCCGCGGCTCGGTCGTGCTGAGCACCCAGGCCGGGTCGATCACGGTGGGCGCCGCCCAGGGTGTCTCGGCGGCACTCGTCGCCCGGACCAGCTACGGCGAGATCAGCAACAGCCTGAAGAACGACGGCTCGATCGAACTCGACATCCACGCCACCACCTCGTACGGCGACATCGCCGCCACCAGCAACTGAGGAGTCCTGACATGACGAACCTGGCGATCGCGGCCGAGGGGCTGCGCAAGTCGTACGGCGAGAAGGTCGTGCTCGATGGGGTCGACATCGCCGTACCGGAAGGAACGGTCTTCGCCCTTCTCGGCCCGAACGGGGCCGGCAAGACGACCGCCGTGAAGATCCTCTCCACGCTGCTCTCCGCGGGTCCCGCCTCGGGCGGGATCCGGGTCGGCGGTCACGACCTGGCCGCCGACCCGCAGGCGGTACGCGCCGCGATCGGGGTCACCGGCCAGTTCTCGGCGGTCGACGGGCTGATCACCGGCGAGGAGAACATGCGGCTGATGGCCGACCTGCACCACCTGTCCCACGGCGAGGGGCAGCGGATCATCGCCGAGCTGCTGGAACGCTTCGACCTGGTGGAGGCGGCCGCGAAGCCGGCCTCCACCTACTCCGGTGGCATGAAGCGCCGCCTCGACATCGCGATGACCCTGGTCGGCAGCCCGCGGATCATCTTCCTCGACGAGCCGACCACCGGCCTCGACCCGCGCAGCCGGCACAACATGTGGCAGATCATCCGCGAGCTGGTCGCCGGCGGCGTCACGGTCTTCCTCACCACGCAGTACCTGGAGGAGGCCGACGAGCTCGCCGACCGGATCGCCGTCCTCAACGACGGGAAGATCGTCGCCGAGGGCACCGCCGCCGAGCTGAAGCGGCTCATCCCGGGCGGGCACGTGCGGCTCCGCTTCACCGACCCGGCCGGCTACCAGAGCGCCGCCGCGGCGCTGCCCGACGCGGCCCGGGACGACGAGTCGCTGTCGCTGCAGATCCTCAGCGACGGCAGCCAGCGCGAGCTCCGCGCGGTGCTGGACCTGCTGGACTCCGCCGGCGTCGAGGCGGACGAACTGACCGTGCACACCCCCGACCTGGACGACGTGTTCTTCGCCCTGACCGCAAAGATCGAGGAGACTGTCCGATGAGCACCCTTTCCCTCGCCGTCCGCGACTCGTCGACGATGCTGCGCCGCAACCTGCTGCACGCCAGGCGCTATCCGTCCCTGACGCTGAACCTGCTGCTCACCCCGATCATGCTGCTGCTGTTGTTCGTCTACATATTCGGCGACACCCTGGGCGCGGGGCTCGGCGGCGGGCGGGCCGAGTACATCGCGTACCTGGTCCCCGGCCTGCTGCTGATGACCATCGGCAGCACCGTGATCGGCACCGCGGTCTCGGTATCCACCGACATGACCGAGGGCATCATCGCCCGTTTCCGCACCATGGCGATCCACCGCGGGTCGGTGCTCGTCGGCCACGTCATCGGCAGCGTGCTGCAGTCGGTGGCCAGCGTGGTCCTGGTCGGCGCGGTCGGGGTGGCGATCGGCTTCCGCTCGACGGACGCGACCGTTCTGGACTGGCTGGCCGCCTTCGGGCTGCTCGTCCTCTTCGCCCTGGCGCTCACCTGGATCGCCGTCGGCATGGGCCTGATCAGCCCGAGCGCCGAGGCGGCCAGCAACAACGCGATGCCGCTGATCCTGCTGCCGCTGCTGTCCAGCGCGTTCGTCCCGGTCGACAAGATGCCCGGCTGGTTCCAGCCGATCGCGGAGTACCAGCCCTTCACCCCGGCCATCGAGACCCTGCGCGGCCTGCTGCTCGGCACCGAGATCGGCCACAACGGCTGGCTCGCCGTCGCCTGGTGCGTCGGCCTGGCAATCCTCGGCTACTTCTGGGCCACGGCAAAGTTCAACAACGACCCGAAGTGACCTGCCGCTCCACCCGAAGGCCCGGCTCACGCCCCCGTGAGCCGGGCCTTCCGCGCATACTGAGCGCCATGAGACGACGCGTGCTTCTGTTGTCGGCGATCGCCCTGCTGACCGGCTGCGGGCAGAACGCCGGAGCTCCGGCAGCGGACAGCGCGGCCGACGCCGGCGTCACGGTCACCAGCGGGCAGGATCTGCTCGGTGAGTGGCGGACGCAGCGGCTCGACGGCGCCGACGTGACCAGCGTCCGTGACACGAAGGGCAAGCCGCTCGGCGTGACGTTCGAGCAGGTCGACGGCGCGCTGCGCTGGGGCGCCAACGACGTCATCAACTACTCCAGCGGCGAGTTCACGGTGTCCGCCAAGGGTGAGTTCCTGTCCGGCGGCGCGGCCACCACGCTCGTGGGCAGCGTCGACAACGGTGAACGCCATGAACGCAACGCCGAGGTCGTGGACGAGGCCACCGAGGCACGCCTGGTGCCGGGCAGCCCGCGCAAACTTCTGCTCCTGACCAGCGGAAAGGTCACCGCCGTCTACACCCCGGCGACATAGGCAAAGATCAACTTCAAGATCTTCATTGCCTGTCTCCGCCGGGGTACAGATCGTCGCTCC
>KL571204.1:37155-38836 GCA_000715855.1 Actinoplanes liguriensis | reverse complement strand
ATCTCCGTGGATGGGCGCGGTCAACCCGGACGCCACAATTCTGGGCGATTTCCGTTTGATCAGTGACGCCGTGCGGTGCACAGAAAACCGCGACGCCCGCGACAGAAGTCGCGGGCGTACGGCGTACGGGAAAATGGATGTGAATTTATCAGTTGGTGGCCGGCTCGCCGGGAACGGTGAAGAGCGGAAGCCACGCATCATCGGCGTCGATGGGGAATTCGGTCGACGGCGTCTCGTCCTTGACCGCCCACCGGGCCTCGTAGGGCAGGCCGCCGAAGAGCACCCGATCCCCGCGCTTGTAATTCTTGCCGGGCGTCCAGTCCTTGGTGACACCGGTGACGGTCACGGTCGGCGTGGGCGCCTTCTCGACCGGGCTGACCGGGCCGATCACCGACCAGGCGGTCTGCGTTCCGGCGGCCGGGGCCGCGGACGGGTCGATGCCGGAGTTGGCCCACTTCGCCTCGTAGACCACGCCGTGCCAGACGACCTTGTAGCCGGCGACGTAGAGCGCGGTGAGCCGCCAGATCGGGTACGGGCTGGTCTTCGGGTCGTCGACGGAGGCCGTCTGGTCCGGGATGTCGACCGCTTCGGCGCTGCTGTTCGCGGCCTTGCCGGGCAGCCCGGCGAAGATCTTCGAGAACGCGAGCGACTCCTGGTCGACGCCGCTGCACGTGTTCGCGTGCACCACGACGTTGGCGAAGGTGCCCTGGCAGGCGGCGTCCCGGTTCAGCGACCACATGGAGACCCGGCCGAGACCCTTGTCGACGGCGAAGTCGGCCAGGCCCTGCGCGTCGTCCAGCGTGAAACGCTCGTTGTCGATGTCGTTCTGGCCGATCATCGGGGTGGCCCCGATCAGTGACCAGACCTGCGGCGACGTGAGCTTGCGGCCGAGCTGCAGGTACAGGTCGGTGACCTGCTTGTGCGTGCCGTTGAGGGCGCTGGTGCTCAGCGCCAGCATGTCCGGGTTCTTGTCGCCGTTGTTGAAGTCCATCGTCATCACGTTGACGCCGCGCAGGGCGACGCCGCCGTCCAGCATGCCGCGGACCAGGCTGACACCCTCGCTGGTCAGGCCTTCCGGCGTGACCGGCAGGGTCAGCCAGACGTCGAGGGACTTCCCGGCGGTCTGCCGCTCCTTCTGCACCGTGGCGACGGCTTCGACCCGGCGCGCGAGGGAGGCCTGGTCGGCGACCGCGGTGCCCTCGATGTCCAGGTCGAGCGTCTTCACGTCGTACCGTTTGATCAGTTGCCGGTAGGCATCGGTGAGCTGTGCCTGGTCGGCGCAGGCGACCGCGAGCTCCTTGTTGTTGAGCCCGCCCAGGCTGAGCGTGATGTCACCACCGGACTGACGCAGCTGGTCGATGCGGCGGTCGAGCTCCAGCGAGGAGGCCGCGCCGTCGACCGTGTACGCCCCGCCCCAGCTCGGGGTGCAGGGGTTCTTCGGGTCGGCGACGACGAAGCCGAGCGCGATGTTCTTGGCCGGATTCGCCGTCGGGTCCTGGAACTGGAACGTCGGGGTCAGCGTGACATCGACGTACGGCACTGCCCAGGACTTCGCCGTCGGTCCGGCCGTGTCCCGGATGTGGATCACGCCCATGGTGCCGCCGGCACCGATCAGGCCGAGCGCGAGCACCAGGACTCCCAGCCTCGTCCATGACAGGCGACGGCGTGGCGGCTCCGGTTC
>KL571204.1:35029-36908 GCA_000715855.1 Actinoplanes liguriensis | reverse complement strand
CCTGCCAATCCGGGTCGGCGAGCGGATCGAAATCCGGCCGCACGGCTACGGGTGTGGCGCGGTCCGTCATGAAAGCCCTTTCCTATTTTTCAAGTCGCCAAACGCTGGCGTACCCGAGCGGATTTAGCGATCGGGCAAAAGGACGACGGCGGGGCAGACGCGGGACCCATTGTTCCAATCTGGAATCTGGAGCGCCAAAACCTGCCCGCGCAATGACAATTCGGCGCGGGCATCGCCAATCGGTGCCGCGAAACAGCATCGAAAGGCCCAAAAACGCATGCCACGCACACAGGCGGACGAGCGCAAGCCCGACGCCAAGCGCCAATGGGGGGCCGACCGTAGGACGGAACCTCATCCGATCGTTCCGCCCCCGGTCTCCGAAGGACGGATAACCCGCGGCCGGCTCGCCATCGTGGTGACCATCACGGTCTGGGCCTGTTACATCGCTTACACGATCTTCCAGCAGTTCATCGAGGGGCACGCCTACAGCGCCAGGCTGGGCGCCGAGGCGATCGTCTACATGCTGGTGATCACCGGGCTCGCCGCCTCCGCGATCGCCTACCTGATCACCCGGATCGGCTACTTCTACCGCGGACGCGGCCACCAGCGCGCCCCGCGGATCATGCTCGACGAGTTCATCGGCGGGAAGACGCCCTCCCTTACGGTTTTGGTCCCCTCATATCAGGAGGACGAGCGGACCAACCGCAACACGCTGCTCTCCGCCGCGCTGCAGGAGTACCCCGGCCTGCGGGTCACGCTGCTGATCGACGACCCGCGGACGCCCAAGACCCGGGCCGCGCGGGACATGCTCCTCGCCGCCCGCGCGCTGCCCGGCAAGATCGAGGCCGAGCTGAAGGTCCCGTTCCACCGGGTGTCCACCGCGTTCGCGAACTTCGACGAGCAGGTGCGGTACCGCGGCGGCTACCTCGTGGTGCCGGACGACATGCGCCGGCTCTCCGACGAGTACCACTTCGCCTCGAACTGGCTGTACGACCTCGGCGCCCGGCAGGAGATGGTCGACCACACCGACACGTTCTTCGTCGAGCACATCCTGCACCCGCTCGCCGCGGACCTCGGCCAGATCGCGGGCGCGCTGAACAAGGGAGCCGACGAGCAGGTCGCGCTGCCGATGGCGCGGATGAACCAGCTCTACCGGCGACTGCTCGCGATCTTCGACGCGCAGGTCACCAGCTTCGAGCGCAAGAAGTACGTGTCGCTGTCGCACGAGCCCAACAAGGCGATGAACCTCAACAGCTACATCGGGCTGATGGGCGGCGCGTACCAGGAGATCAACACGCCGCTGGGCACGGCGCTCGTGACGGCCGGCCCGAACCGGGCTGACCTGGTCGTACCGAACCCGGACTACGTGCTGACCCTCGACGCGGACAGCGTGCTGCTTCCCGAGTACGCGCTGCGCCTGGTCCACCTGATGGAGCAGGGCGCGTTCGCGCAGACCGCGGTGTCGCAGACGCCGTACAGCGCGTACCCCGGATCGGCGACCCGCGTCGAGCGGATCTCCGGTGCGACGACCGACATCCAGTACATCGTCCACCAGGGGATGACGCACTACGGCGCGACGTTCTGGGTGGGGGCCAACGCCGTACTGCGGAAGAAGGCCCTTGATGAGATCTGTGAGGTCGCCTACGAGGGTGACTGGGAGATCAAGCGGTACATCCAGGACCGCACGGTCATCGAGGACACCGAGTCGACCATCGACCTCGGTGTGAACGGCTGGACGCTGCACAACTACCCCGAGCGCCTCGCCTACAGCGCGACCCCGCCGGACTTCGGCTCGCTCGCCATCCAGCGTCAGCGCTGGGCGAACGGCGGTCTGCTGATCCTGTCCCGCCTGAAGGACCAGTTCCGCGCGAAGTCGAAG
>KL571204.1:34614-34729 GCA_000715855.1 Actinoplanes liguriensis | reverse complement strand
GTCGAAGCGCGAGGACAAGAACCGCTTCGGCGAGTACTTCCTGCGGGTCAACTACATGGCATCGATCTTCTGGAGCTCGATCTGCCTGGTGATCATGCTGGTCTACCCGTTCAAC
>KL571204.1:33055-34390 GCA_000715855.1 Actinoplanes liguriensis | reverse complement strand
GTCTACCCGTTCAACAGCGACCTGCTCAACCCGGTCCTGCTGCTGGTGTCGGTGCCCTACTTCATGATGATGGCCGCCGATCTGCGAGCCAACGGCTACAAGCGGGTCGACGTGCTGCGCATCTACGGCTTCAACCTGATCCTGCTGCCGGTCAACCTGTCCGGCAGCGTCGCCTCGCTGCTGCAACTACTCACCGGCGAGAAGAGCCAGTTCAAACGTACGCCGAAGGTCCGCGACCGGACGACGACGGCGCCCTTCTACCTGCTGGCGCCGCTCGCGCTGGTCGCGCTCTGCACCTACACCGTGGTCCGCGACGTCGAGTACCGCTTCTGGAACAACCTCGCTTTCGCCGGCATAAATCTGATCTTGACGACGTACGCCATCGTGGCCTTTGTCGGTGTCGGCAACACCGTCGTCGACCTCCTCACGCACCTGCGCGCCTGGCTCTACCGCCCGGTGTCGTCACGGCGGAAGATCAAGGGCGCCAAGGCCGGTACGTCGGCTCCGGCCCCCGCGGTCGCCGGCAGCGGCGCGATCGGCGACTGGGCGTCGGTGCTGCACTACGGCGGTGAGCGCGGCGGATCCGGCCTGATCGCGGTCCGTTCCGGCCAGGCGCATCCGGGCCGCGCCGCCCGTCCGCCCCGAACCCCTCGCACTCGTTCGCCGAGTTCAACTTCTTCACGGTCTTCCAGCCGATCTTCGAGTTGGAGACCGGCGAGGTGGTCGGCTACGAGGCGCTCACCCGGTTCGCCGACGGCACGTCCCCGCAGGGCGGCCTGGCCACCGCGCAGGACCAGGGCCTGCACATCGACCTGGACGCGGCGCTGATCCGGGCCGCGCTCGCCTCGGCCAGCTCACTGCCGGCCGGCACCTGGCTGGGCGTCAACGTCTCCCCCGACCTGCTGCACCGGACGCAGGAGCTGACGTCGCTGCTGGACGAGGCCGACCGGCCGCTGATCCTGGAGATTCCGAACCCGGAGCTCGCCGACCTGGAACGGTTGCCGGCCGGCTTCCGGTTCGCCATCGACGACGCCGGAGCGGGCTACGACACCCTGGCCAAACTGGAGGCGCTGCGACCGGCCATCCTCAAACTCGGCCCGGCGTCGCTGGCCGGCGTCGAGACGGAGAGCGCCCGCCAGGTCGCGATCCGGACCCTGGTCGACTTCGCCGCGGCCAACGACTGCACGGTGATCGCCGAGGGGATCGAGACCGCCGGGCAGCGGGACGCGCTGATGGCCTGCGGGGTGCGCCTCGGGCAGGGCTTCTACCTGGGGCGGCCGGTCCCGCTGGAGCGCGCTCTGGCCGACGCCGCCAGCCGCTGACGGTGGTTCCTTC
>KL571204.1:31382-32788 GCA_000715855.1 Actinoplanes liguriensis | reverse complement strand
CGCCGCGTTGGTTACTCAGCCGCCGCGTTGGTTTCTCAGCCGCCGCGTTGGTTTCTCAGCTCGCCACTGCCGGGAGGATCTTGGCGGTGATCTGGCGGAGTTGGTCGACCTCGTCCGGGGTCAGACGGTCGAAGATCAACCGCCGGACCTCGGCCACGTGCCCCGGCGCGGACGCCTCCAGCACCGCCATGCCCTCGCCGGTCAGCGAGGCGATCTGCCCGCGCTTGTCGAAGGAACACGCCTTGCGGAGCACCCAGCCGCGTTGTTCCAGACTGGCGACCGCGTGCGACAGCCGGCTGGTGGTGGTGCCGACCAGCCGGGCCAGATCGGTCATCCGCATCGAGTGGCCCGGCTCGGCGCTGAGCATCGCGAGAATCTGGTAATACGCATGCGGGATGCCGGCGTCGTCGCGCAACTGCCGGTCGAGCGCGGTGGGCAGCAGCATCAGCAACTGGGTGAGGTTCAGCCAGGTGGCCATCTCCGGGCTGCTGAGCCAGCGGGTGTCGGTCACGACGGCATCCTGGGTCATGTCGTCTGCATCCCCATCACGTGCGCGTTGATGTCCCGCACCGCCTCACCGAGGTCGGCGATCTCGATCACCTCGACCCCGTGGCCGACCAGCGTCTCCACGCCCGTGCAGTCGGCGAAGTGCAGCGGCTCGCGCAGCGCCAGCACCACCCGGCGGATGCCGGACGCCAGGACCAGCTCGGTGCAGGAGACCGGGCGCGACTTGCGGGTCGTGCACGGCTCGAGCGAGGTGTAGAGGGTCGCGCCGGCCAGGTCGAAGCCGCGCCCGGCCAGCTTGGCGAGCGCCTCCTCCTCGGCGTGGAAGTGCGGGTCGGTCTCGCCCGTGTAGCCGGTGGCCATCGGGTTCCCGGAGGGGCCGACGATCACCGCGCCGACGGCGTAGTGCGTCGGCGACGGCGGGGAGAGCCGGGACAGGTCGACGGCGGACCGCGTCCAGAAACGGTCAGCCTCGGTGAAGAGCGTCATGCGGCACCGGTCAGGTCGAGGGTGTGCGCGGTGTGATCGCGCTTGGCAGCAAGGTACCGGGCGTTCGCTGCGGACAGATGAACGCCCGTCCGGATCTGCTCGGTCACTTCGACCCCGAGGTCGCCGAGTTGTTCGGCCTTGTCGGGGTTGTTGCTCAGCAGCCGGATCCGATCGACGCCGAGCGCGTGCAACATCTGAGCGGCGGGGGTGTAGTCCCGCTCGTCCTCACCGTGCCCGAGAGCGAGGTTCGCCTCGTAGGTGTCGAGGCCGGTGTCCTGCAGCGCGTAAGCGTCGAGCTTCGCGTAGAGCCCGATCCCGCGGCCCTCCTGACGCAGGTAGAGCAGGATCCCGCCGGCCTCGGTGATGCGCTCGGCGGCCTCCCGCAACTGCGGGCCGCAGTCGCAGCGCTGGCT
>KL571204.1:30350-31165 GCA_000715855.1 Actinoplanes liguriensis | reverse complement strand
CTGCCGAAGACATCGCCGGTCAGGCACTCGCTGTGCGGCCGCACCAGGGGCTCGGACGCGTTCTGCCAGTCGCCGAGGCCGAGGGCGAGGTGCTCGCGCCCGTCGACGAGGCCGATGAAGGTGAACACCTCCGCGGAGGTGCGGTAACCGTCCGGGAACTCCAGCGGCACCGTGACCCGGGTGCGGATCGTGGCCGTTGGTGGCGCCACCTGCTCCGTCGCCTCACCGATCGTCACCGTCATTGCAGCCCCCATGGTTGTTGAAGTTTCACCAACACTATTCGCCGGTTGCTCTTGAAACTTCAACAAGCCGAGGAGTGGGTTACATCACCAGCAGTTCTGTTCGTCGTAGCCCCAGCATCCACCGATCCGCTTGCCACAGCGTGCCCATCGGGTTGCGGATCCGGCGCTGATCCGAACCGGGCGGGGGATTCCACGCGGCCGGCGCATCGAGGATCGTGGGATTTGTCCCCGGGAGGCCGCAATGCTCAACCGCACCCACACCCGCCTCCTGGCGATCGCGGCGCTCCTGGTCACGGTCTTTGCGGCCGGTCTGCCCGGTGCCGCGGCAACCCGGCCGCCGCGGGTCTTCCGCAATCTCGCGTACGCTCCAGCGGAGCCCGCCGGGACCCGAGGGCACCTGCTCGACCTCTACCTGCCGGCGCAACCGTCCGCGAAGCCGTACCCGCTGCTGATCGTGATGGGTGGCAGCGGCTGGCTGGCCGACGACGGCAAGGGGTACGCCCCGGCGCTCGTCCCCTACTTCACCGCGCACGGCTTCGTCGTCGCCGGCGTCTCCACCCGCTCCAGCCTCCA
>KL571204.1:19228-30081 GCA_000715855.1 Actinoplanes liguriensis | reverse complement strand
AACGCCGGCCGCTTCGCATTCGACCCGCAACGGATAGCCGTGCTCGGCGACTCGTCCGGCGGCTGGACCGCACTCATGGCCGGCTTCACCGGCACCGGGGTACGCGCCGTCGTCGACCTCTACGCCCCGATCGACTTCCTGCGGATGGACCCCGACATGCTGCCCGGGGCGTGCGCCTCGTTCAACAGGGCATTCCACCTCACCGCCTGCCACGCCGACGTGGCGTCACCGGAATCGTCACTGCTCGGCTGCCCCATCCTGACCTGCCCGGACCGGGTCGCGGAAGCCAATCCGCTGCTCCGCGTGACACCGGCCGCCCCGCCCGTCCTGATCATCCACGGCACGCAGGACGGTCTCGTCCCGCTGCGGCAGAGCCAGATGCTCTTCGACACGCTGGCCGCGGCCTCCGTCCCGGCGACCCTCTACACGGTCCCCGGCGTCGGCCACAGCCGCGACATCGTCTCCCCACGGGCGGCCCACGCCACGATCCGTCACACCGGGACACCGCTGACGCGGAATTACGCCCATCCGACGTACGGCATGATCGAGGCCTTCCTGCGGGCAGCCTTCAAAACGGAGCAGGCCCGGACCCCGTCAGCACCTCGCCGTTGACCCGCGCGGTCCCGGTCTCGCCGGTGTTCAGTTTCAGCGTGACAGTCTTGTCCTCGAGCCGCTCATCCTCGAGCAGGCAGGTCCCCACCCAGCCACCGTCCTCGGTGAGCCACAGTTCGACGGCGGTCCGAAAGCTCCCGAGCTCATCACTGCTGATCTCAGCCGGCCCGGTGTAGGAGTCACTCATGCCCGCCATCCTTCCCGGCGCGCCTCCCACCCGAAAGCCCGAGATCACGCGTCGCGCCCGCCGAACCGGAAACCCGGTGCATCCCGCGGCCCGCTCACGGCATCCTTTCCCGATGAGCGCCCAGCAATCCCGGCTGGAACGGGCGGCCGCGCTGGCCGCGATCCTCCGGGAAGTCCAAGTCGCGGAACACTGGCATCCGGAAGACCCGTCGGGCTACATCGACACCGCGGTACGCCGGTGGACCACCTCGGACCGGCGCCTCAAGCCCGCCAGACGCACCCCGGAGAACCGACTGCAAGACCTTCTCCGCGGACTCCGCGAGGCACAGGGAGACAACCTGCTCTACGAGGAGCCGGGCTGGCTCGAACACGTCACCGACCGCTTCGGCACCGCACTGCTCACCGCCGAGGCGCACTGGTCAACGGACGTTCCTGGTGATCGATAGAGTGCCCCCGGCAGGAATCGAACCTGCGACCTGCGGTTTAGGAAACCGTCGCTCTATCCCCTGAGCTACGAGGGCGCGGTTGCCGATCCTACCCGACCAGCGCTGACCACCAGCACCCGATAACACCCACCGCTGACCAGCGGTGTCGAAGTCGGTGCGTTCCTACCGACGGATCGCACACGGAGCACGCGGACCCCATGACGGCCCACCCGGGCTCATCGGTGACCACGGCTTCCCGGCAGTGATCTCGCGTCCTCGCGCACTTTCCGAGCAAACCCGCCGATCGCACATCGGGTGTCCCTCTCGGTGAGTACACAGCGTGCGATCCCCGCCGTAGCGCGTTTAAGGTGAGCGGTTGGCGCTGGCGGAAGGTGATGATGGCGAAGCTGGTCCTATCCCCGGAGGAAGCTGCCCTCTGCGAGGCGGTCGGGGTTCACACCTTCCTCCGGGCACGTGCGGTGGTGGCCGATGGCGAGATTCTCGTCCAGGCTGCCGGCTCCGGTCAGGCGGTCGGCCAGCTCCGCGACGGCGGAGTCGTGGCCGGCGAGTTGACCTCCGGGGCAACGCCCAACCTGAGCGGCGTGTGCACCTGCGCCGACTCGGATTGCATTCATATCGTGGCGCTGCTGATCGCCGCTCGGCAGGAGACCACACCGACTAAGTCCGTTGCGCCGGCGCAGCGGCGGCCGAAGACGAGTCGGTGGGAGTCTCAGCTGTCGGCATGGATGCGGGACGTGGCCGGGCCGCCGCTGACGCAGCCCGCGGAACCCGGTCTCGGCCTGCAGTTCGAGCTGGTGAGCGGGTATCTCCCACGTAGTCGCAAGACGGGACAGCGAATCTCGCTGCGCCCGGTTCTGCCCGGCCGTAAAGGGTGGGTGCGGACCGGGATCAACTGGCACTCGATCAGCTACGCCGGAGGGCACTCGCCGGACCTGGAACACCACCGCCGGCTGCTCAACGAAATCATCAAATTGTCCGGCTCCTACGCGCCCTACTACGGCAGCGGCAGCACGAATCTGTTCCTCGACGAGTTCGGCAGCCGGCGCATCTGGGACCTTCTGGCCGAGGCGCAGGAGTCCGGCCTGCCGCTGGTGCAGCACGGAAAGAACGCCGCGCCGGTGGTCGTAGCGCGCCGCCCTGCCCAGGTGTCGTTGCAGGTGGACCGGGTCGAGGGTGACCTTTCGCTGCAAGCCGTCGTGCAGGTCGACGGCATGTCGGTGGATGTCGAGCACGCGATGTTCATCGGCGAGCCGGCACACGGCATCGCCTCGTGGGGTGCGGAGACCGGGCAGGTGATGCGGCTGGCCCCGTTGGCGCGTCTGCTGCCGAAATCAGCGCGCAAGGTGCTGGCCGCACCGAGCATCCAGATCCCGAACCGGCAGGAAAACCGGTTCTTTTCCGAGTTCTACCCCAGTCTGGTCCGGCAGTTGGAGGTAGTGCCGGCGGGACCGGACGTGAGCCTTCCCGATGTGGGCGCTCCGACCCTGACCGTGACGCTGACCCCCGAGCGTGGACATCAACTGCGGCTGTGCTGGGAGTGGGCGGTCGAGGTGGGCGGCGGCCGACACGTCGAACCGCTGTGGTCGCCGACGCTCTCCGACGAGCAGGCTGATCTCGTACGGCGAATTGTTGATCTTGTTGGGTCTGGCCTGCTCGAGCAAGGCCTGGCGGGTCCTCGGCTCGCCGCTGATTCAGTGCTCGGCGGCGACTCGATGATTCATTTTGTGAGCACGGTGGTCCCCGAGCTGGCTGATCTCGGCGTTTCCGTGGTCAAGCCGGACGAGGATTGGGACCTTCAGGAGAGCGAAGCACCGCCGGTCATCACGTTCGCCAGTGCCGCACAGGCTGACGAGCACGACTGGTTCGACCTGTCGGTACGCGTCGAGGTGGGCGGTGAGCAGGTCGACTTCGAGGAACTATTCGTCGGGCTCGCCCGTGACCAGGAGTTCCTGATCCTGCCCAGCGGCACCTATTTCGCCCTCGATCGGCCGGAGTTCCGGCAGTTGCGCGAGCTGATCGCCGAGTCTCGCGCGCTCACCGACAGCCCGCCGGGCGTGTTGCGGGTCGGAAGGTTCCAGGCCGGCGTCTGGGACGAGTTGGCCGAGTTGGGCGAGCTAGCCGGTCAGGCGGCCGACTGGCAGCGCACGGTGGCCACGCTGAGCGATGCCGGAATTCGCCTCGACCAACCGGTGCCCGCCGAGGTGGACGCCGAGCTGCGCCCGTATCAGCTGGAGGGTTTCCGCTGGCTGGCGGCGCTGCACGACAACGGGCTCGGCGGCATCCTCGCCGATGACATGGGCCTCGGCAAGACGCTGCAGGCCCTCGCGCTGCTCTGCCACGCCCGCAAACATGGCCGGTTCCTGGTCGTCGCGCCGGCCAGCGTCGTGCACAACTGGGCAGCCGAGGCCGCCCGTTTCACCCCCGACCTTGAGGTACGAGCAATCACCTCCACCGCGGCCCGGCGAGGAATCGAGCTGACCGAGGCGGTCGATCGGGCCGACATCGTGGTCACGTCGTACACGCTGTTCCGCCTGGAGTACGACGACTACGCCGCGCTGGACTGGGCCGGGCTGGTGCTCGATGAAGCGCAGTTCGTGAAGAACCCGCAGTCGCAGGCGTACAAATGCGCCCGCCGGCTCCCGGCACCCTTCAAAGTCGCCATCACCGGTACGCCGATGGAGAACAACCTCGCCGAGCTGTGGGCACTCTGTTCCATCGCGGCGCCCGGCCTGTTCCCTCGGCTCGACCGGTTCACTGAGTACTACCGCCACCCGATCGAACGCGAGCACGACCAAGACCGGCTCGCCCAGCTACGCCGCCGGATCCGCCCGCTGGTGCTGCGCCGCCGCAAGAACGAGGTCGCCGCCGACCTACCACCCAAGCAGGAACAGGTGATCGAGGTCGACCTGTCCCCGGGCCATCGCAAGATCTACCAGCGGTACCTGCAGCGGGAGCGACAGAAGGTACTCGGCCTGCTCGGCGACCTGGAGAAAAACCGGTTCGAGATCTTCCGCTCGCTGACCCTGCTGCGGCAGGCCAGCCTGGACGTGGCGCTGGTCGACGAACAACACCGGGCGGTTTCGTCGACGAAACTCGACCTGCTCGTCGAGCAGCTCACCGACATCGCCGCCGAGGGCCACCGCACGCTGGTGTTCAGCCAGTTCACCCGCTTCCTCGGCGCGGCCCGCGCCCGGTTGGAGCAGGCCGGTATCACCTGCGTCTATCTGGACGGCACCACCCGCAACCGCAAGCAGGTGGTTGAGGAGTTCAAGACCGGGACCGCGCCGGTCTTCCTGATCAGCCTGAAGGCCGGCGGGTTCGGCCTGAACCTGACCGAGGCGGACTACTGCATCCTGCTCGACCCGTGGTGGAACCCCGCCACGGAAGCACAGGCCGTGGACCGGGCCCACCGCATCGGCCAGACCCGCAACGTCATGGTTTACCGCCTGGTAGCGCGCGACACCATCGAGGAGAAGGTGATGGCCCTGCAGGCACGCAAGGCCGAACTGTTCGCCGGAGTGATGGACGGCGGAGAATTCGCATCCGCGGGACTCACCGCTGCCGACATCCGCGAGCTCCTGGGCTAGCTAGCCGGACCAGATACCGAGCAGCACGATCGCCGGGCGGTGGACCCGATGACTACCCGTGCGCGACACTGACCGCCGTTGCGCACCGGCGCCCGAGCATCGCCGAGCAGGCTCAGAGCGGACCGGGTGACGGGACCGGCGGTTGCGAGGCGCCGCCTTAGCGGAACGTGACGATGTCAGCCCGCAGCTCGTCATCGTCAACTTCGTCCAGGTCGATGGTGCCGACCAAGGCACGCAGGCGAGCCGACTCGCCGGGATGGGCAGCCCAGTAGTCCGCCGGGACGCGGTTCAGGACGGCGTTCAGCAAGTCGCCCGGGTAGTAGTCGCCCTCGGCCAACGGGTCGTGCTCGAGGATGTCCAGTGCTCGCGGCACCAAGACCAGAACACCTTCCCGCTGGCCGAGAAGCACTCGCAGATCCTCGATCTCGAGCAAGCCGATCGGTTTGCGGCGCAGCTCATGAACCGTGGCGATGAGCTTGCCGGCGTCGGCGGGCGCATCACCCCACAAGACGCCTTCGATCTCTTCGAGGGACTGCGCTCCCGTATCAGTCATGGGATCTCCTTGCCTCGATGGTGGCTCGAGTCTCCCTGCACGGACGGGGGCCACCCGGAGTGACCTTCCGGGCGGCCCCCGTCGGGGAACTGCTGAACCTCAGGAGACCATCAGGACCCAGCGCTGGTCCTTGGCGGAGTCCTGCTTGTCGTACTGCTCGACCCGGTAACCGTTCCAGGTGCCGTCCGAGTTCGGCGGCGCGATGTCGTCGCCCAGCAGGTCGATGACCTTGCCGGAGTTGTGGTTGGTGATCCAGACCTTGCCGTCGCCGGCGTCGGACAGCGCCCACTGCTCGTTCGGGTCGTTCGCGTCCGTGTTCTGCACGACGAGCTTGGACTGGTTGTCCTTGGAGCCGTTCTCGACAGCCAGGGACATGTTCATCAGCTTGTTGGTGATGAGCACGTAGCCGTCGGCCCCGGACGGCTTGATCGTCCAGTACTGGTCCTGCTGGTGCAGGTTGTTCCAGAGCTGGACGCGGGTGCCGGACGGCGTGTTGGTCAGGTCCGTGCCGGGCACCTCGAGGATCGCGCCGGCCCAGCTGTCCTGCAGCTGGTAGGTCTTGGACTGGTCGTACAGCGGCCGGGCGGTGGACTTCGTGGCCGGTTCGGTGGTGGGGGTCTTGGACGGTGTGATGGACGGCGACGGCGACGCGCCGGCCGACGCGGAGGGCGAAGCCGAGACCGAGGGCGAGACCGACGGCTTGGGCGTGGACGCCATCGTCGCCTCGAAGCCGGAAAGGTAACCCTGTGCGGTTGTGGCCAGCTGCGGCACGGTCGACTTGGGCAGGCCACCCGCCTGACGTACGGTCGACGGCCCCCACTGGAACGCGCCCAGCGCCATCTGCCAGGCGTCGGAGCCGGGGAAGGCCGAGAACTGGTTGGTCAGGTCGCACATGGCCTGACCGAGCACGCCGATCGCGTCGGAGGCCCGCCACACCGAGGCCGTGGAGCGCGCGTACTGAGCCCACATGGTCGGGCTGAACTGCGCGATCCCCTCGCCCGTGTCGGTCCGCAGGTTGGGATCGAAGTTGGAGGCCGCCTTGAGCTGCGCGGCGATCCGGGCCGGCGTGACGTCCTCGCAGGTCTTGCCGGCCTTGGTGATGGACGCGACGAGGTCGGCGGGAACGGTGCCGGCGCCGCCGCTCGCCACGGCTTCGGGTGACGCCGGGGCGTGCACGTTGAACTGGTCGGTGTCGGCGTACCAGGCCGCGTAGCCCACAACGTCGTCGACGAAGGACTTCTGGGCGGCCGGGATGCCCTTGGCCGCGATCACGGCGTCGATGCCGCCGTGCTGGGCCGCGACCGCCAGCTGCCACAGGTCGCCGTCGATCTGGGCCACTCGCAGTTCGCCCACGTACTCGCAGTCCTGATGGCTCAGCGCCAGGATGTTGGCGTGGTCGTCGCCGCGCTCGGCGTTCGCGGCCGGTTTCCACTTGGCCCACATGCTGTCGTCGACGCCGGCGATGCTGCCGGCGCTGGCAGCGTTGTCGAAGCCGGTCAGCGCCATCAGCTGGCCGGCCAGCCGGGCGGGGGTGAGGGCGGGGCACGCGGTGGCGCCGGCCACCACGGACGCCAGTTCGGCGTCGGGCACCGGCTTGCCCTCGAGCTTGTGCGCGTCCGCGATGGCCGGTGGCACGCGCATGGCCACGGTGCCGAGCAGCAGGACGACGAGACCGGCACCGGCTACTTGCAGCCGGCCGTGTTTCCGGGAGGAGATGCGGCGCCAGGTGCGCCCGACATTCATACTTCTGGTCACGCCGGGGACGACGAGCGCGATGTCTCCCGCGTTCAACGACGCGGGAGACATCGACGGAAAAGGCGGCCGCGAACCCCCGGCACCCGCCACGACGAGGCGGAAAAGGCGGCCGCGAACCCCCGGCACCCACCATGACGAGGCGGAAAAGGGCGGGTGCCCTCAGCGGACCCCGGATTTCTCCGGCGGCACCGGCCATGGCGGGGTCGCACCCTCCGTCTCGCCGCCCGTGCCCGGCCGGTCCTCGGTGTCGTCGGCCCGCAGCAGGCGCCGGATCCGGGTGACCAGCAGGATCAACGCGCCCATCAGGACCGCGCCGATCAGCGTCAGCAGCATGATCTGTCCGCCGCCGCTGCTGAGCGGGGTGGATTTGCCGGAGTCTGAGCCGCCGGCGAGCGTCATCGCGGCGGTCACGGCCGAGCCGGCGTCCATCATCCGCGCGCCACCGGCCCGGCTGTCGGCGGCGCCCGCGGTGTCCTTGACCCGATCGGCCACGTCGGCGGCCGGCAGGTTCGGGTACGCGGCCCGTACCAGCGCCGCCTCGCCGGCCACGAAGGCCACGGCGTACTGGGTACCGGTGACGACGACCGTGCCCGCTCCGGTGACGCCGAGCGTGCTCACTGCCGCGCCGGGTGCCACCACGTCCACCGCGCCGGGCAGGTACGCCGCGACCGGCTGTCCGTCCTCACCGACGCCGCCGACCCGGAGCACGCCGTGGTCGGGCAGCGCGGTGGCCGGGTCGATCGGCACGTTGGGGTCGGGCGCCGCGCAGACCACCACGACGTCGTGGTCGACGGCCTGCTTGATCGCCGCCGCGACCTTGGGGTCGGCGGTGTTGACGTACGAGCCGAGCGCGATGACGGTTGCGCCGGCCGAGGTGGCCACCGTGATGGCGGTCGCCTCGTCCGCGGGCTCGACCTTGGGCGAGGTGGTGACGACCCGGACCGGCATCACGTTCGCGCCCGGGGCGACGCCCGCGAGCGCGCCGCCCTTGCCCGGTTGCGCCACCGCGATCGCACCCATCGCGGTGCCCGAGCCGAGACAGTCGACGTCGCCGCGACCGCTGCCGGACACGACGTCGACGCCGACCAGCACGTGACCGGTCATCGGGCCCAGGCTGCCGTCGACGCCCGAGTCGACGATGGCGATCACCTGGCCGGTGCCCTTGGTCCGGGACCAGGCCTTGTCGGCGGCGAGCTTCTGGCGTGCCCAGTCGGGCCGCTTGCCGGCCGAGGCGGGCGGAGTGCACTTGGCTCCGGTCGCGGCCGGGGGCTTGGTTGCCTGCACGCCGGGCTTGGCAGTGGACGCCGGTGAGCTACCGGACGACTTCGGGGTGCCGCCCTGCCCGGATGTTCCCGCGCTCGAGTGCGCCGTGGGCGTCTGGGCGGTCGGGGTGGCCCGGGGCGCCTCGGTGGGCAGGGTGCCGTACTGCACGCTCGGGCCGACCGCGTCCCAGGGGAGGACCAGTTCCCAGCCGGGGTCGAGCCTGTCGGCGTCGCTGAGCGCCTTGCCGTCCGGCTGCTCCCGGCCGACGTTCAGGTTGTAGATCTCGACCGACCGCGACTCAGAGCCGAGGAACCGGTTCGCGATCTCCGCCAGGTTCTCCTTGTTGCCCTGATAGGACGTCGTCACCGTGTAGTACTTGACGTACGAGGGGTCGTCGGCCCGGGCGGGGGTGCCACCCAGCCCCGCGACGGCCGCGGTGACGCCCGCCGCGAGCAGGGCCGCACCCAGGCGGCGGCTGATCGTCATGCAACGGTCCTTCCGGCCGGCCTGCGTACCGGCACGATCTGTTCTCTCTCCGCCGCGGTAGTCCCCTTTCGGGTTCCACGGCACTCCCCTGCAACGACGAGGCAGCCGGCGGCCGCGTTCACGCTCCGGGGATCAGGTTTTCGCGGCGCGACGGTCTGTGATTCTTGGAACAGGTGAACAGACTTTTTCTTGGCGTGCCCAGGAAGACGGCCCGCTCCCGTCCTGACCTCGGGCGAGGCAGCCTCGGCCTGCGGTTCTGCGATGCGGGTGGCGCCGCGGCTCCGCCGTCATGGTCGCCCTTGCCCGGCCGAACCTGTGTAAACGCTCTCAGAGCGGGTGCGCAATAGGTAGAAATCTTTCCCCGCCGATGGTTTGCTGCTCATGGCACGGGGTGAGTACGGTATGCCCGACTCCGTTCTGGACCTTGTGCCCTGGTCCGGACCCGGACCCAAGGAGTTCCAGCGGTGCAGAGACATTCTGCTCCGGAGAGCGAAGACGATCGCCCCACGATCATCTTCGATCGATCGGAGCTGGCCGGCGATCCCATCGAGAGCCTGCTCGCCGGTTGGCCGGGTCCATCGCGGCGTCTCGCGCTGCGCCACTGGATGGGCATCGGCAGTCTCGCGGCCGTGATCCTGGCGGCCGCGGTCAGTCTGCCTCCTCTCGTCGTCTCCTCGGACGGCAACGAGCAGGCAGCGTCTCCCGTCTATTCGTCGGCCGGCGGCTCCGATCCCGGCGCGCGGGCGCCTGTGCCGCCGACCGTCGTGTCCGGCCTGCCCAGCACCTCGGCCGCCCCGGCCGCCTCGAGTTCGGCGGGCAGCTCGAGCACGCCCGTGCCATCGGCCGACGCCGGCGCTCACCCGACCAGGAGCGGTGGCGCACCCGCCACCACCGCTCCCAAGGTCGTCACCACCCCCCATCCCGGTACGACGTCGGGCGGCGACGCCAGCCGGTTCTCCGCCGTCACCGTGCAGGCCGAAGCGCCGGAGAACCAGTTGAGCGGGGGCGCCCAGACGGTCGCCTGCGCACTCTGCAGCGGTGGCGGCAGGGTGCGCTACCTGGGCCGTGTCGACGTTCACCTCACGATTCCGGCCGCCGGCAGACGCACACTCACCGTGGTGTACGAGGTGGACGGCAGCCGCGAGGTCGACATCTCGGTCAACGGCGGCACCCCACTGGTCGCCTCGCTCACCGGCACCGGGTGGGAGTCGCCGGCCACGACGACGTTCAGCGTCACGATCCCGGCGGGTCAGGTCACCGTCGGCTTCTACAACGTGGCCGGCGACTGTCCCGACATCGACGCCGTGACCGTCTCCTGAGATGGAGCGCCTCGTCGTCACCGTGGCGCTGGTCCGTGCGGTGCTGGTCGCACGGGTTGTCGTCATGGTGGCCACCATCGCGGCCAGCATCCGGCTGGTCGATGACCCGGCCCGGCCGGCTCTCGCGCTGGGTCTGGTCACCCTGGTCACCGCCGGCGAGCTGGTGCTGATGGCAGCCGACCCCGCGGTGCTGCGGCGGCGCGTGACGGCGCTGATCCCGGAGGTCGTGGTCACCGTGGCCGTCCTGGTCATCAGCAAGGGCGGCATCGCCTACTTCGTCTACGCGGCCGGGTCCTGTCTGCTGGCCGGCGTGCTGCTGGGCACCGGCGGCCTGGTGATCTGGCTGGCCCAGGCCGCCCTCGGCCTGTGCGCGATCACCGAGGTGCTGCGGGCGGTCCCGCCGGACGCCCGTTCGGTGCTGGCGCCTTTCCTCGTCACCATCCCGGTCGGCGACATCCTGGCCGGGCTGGGCGCGGCCGCGCTGGCCTCCGGCCTGACCCATTACATCAGGCTCTCGGTCGAGGCCGCGGCTTCCGCCCAGCGCACGGCCGCCGCCGACGAGCGGGCCCGGCTCGCCCGGGAACTGCACGACTCGGTGGCCAAGACGCTGCGTGGCGTCTCGTTCGCCTGTCTCTTATACACATCT
>KL571204.1:18422-19027 GCA_000715855.1 Actinoplanes liguriensis | reverse complement strand
CGCCACCGTGTCGGCCGGCGCCGAGGCCGCCCAGCGCGAGGCGCGGGAGCTGCTGGCCGCCCTGCGCCGCGACGCGCCCGACCGGCCGTTCGCCGAGACCGTCCGGGGCACCTGCCAGAGCTGGCAGGAGAGCACCGGCATCCCGGTCACGCTCGACCTCAGGCCCGCCGAGCCGCCGCTGGCGGCGCGCTACGAGCTGACTCAGATCCTGCACGAGGCCTTGCGCAACGTGGCCCAGCACGCCGGGGCCGACCGGGTGGAGGTCGCTCTGGCGCCCTCGGCCGGGCAGATCCAATTGACGGTACGGGACAACGGCGCCGGCTTCGGCATGCCCGCCGACCTGTCCGAGCTCTCGATCCGCGGCAGCTTCGGTGTGGTCGGCATGTCGGAGCGGGCCAAGACCGCGGGCGGCCGCCTCGCCGTGGTGTCCCGGCCCGGCGGGGGTACGGTGATCGCGGTGACCGTTCCCGCTCTGCCCGTGGCCCGCGGGGTTGGCAGCCCATGATCGACGTGTTGATCGTCGACGACAACCCGATCGTCCGGGCGGCGTTGCGTGCCTTCCTCTCCGGCGCGGACGACATCCGTGCCTGTCTCTTATACACATC
>KL571204.1:14773-18157 GCA_000715855.1 Actinoplanes liguriensis | reverse complement strand
ACGGTCTCAGCGTCGTCGGCCGCATCGCCGAGCACACGTCAGTCCTGGTGCTGACCAGCGACTCGGACGCCGAGCTGATCGCCGGCATGCTGCGCGGCGGCGCCCGGGGCTATCTGGTGCACGGCGAGTTCGACCCACCGGAGCTGCTGCGCGCGGTGCACGCCGTCGCGGCGGGTCAGGGTTGGCTCTCCCCCGCCGTCGCCGCCGTCACCATCGGGGCCCTGCGTGACCAGGCGGCCGAGAAGCGCCTCCGGACGGACCGCGCCGACCGGCTGCGCCGTGACCGGGAGAGCTTCGGGCTCACCCACCGCGAGCAGGAGGTGATGGACCTGCTCTGCGCGGGGCATTCCAACGCGGCGATCGGCCGACGGTTGCTGGTCAGCGAGAAGACCGTGAAAAACCACCTCAACCACGTCTTCACCAAGCTCGGTGTCACCAACCGCACCGAGGCCGCGATCCGCTGGTCGGGGCCGGATCTCGGCTGAGTGTGACAGTTGGCGCGCCGGCGAATATTGGGCACTCGGAGCGTTGAACAACCTGTGATGGTTGCCCGTTGAGTAGGCAGTGGGCAAAGCTCGCGACGGCCGATGCGGAGAAGGCAGCGGACCGGCGGCTCGAGACCGAACGGCTTACGTGAATGGCCTCCGTGCAGGGTGACCTCCCGATCGACGTGCTGGTCGCTCACCCCGAGCCCGAGGGCCGGGCCGCCATCCGGCATCTCCTGCACTGCGACGGCGTACGGGTGGTGGCTCTCACCGGCGACCGGGCCGAGATGGTGACCGAGGCCGCGCGGCTGCGCCCGGCCGTCGTGGTGGTCGATGAGCGGCTGTCCGGCCCCGATGGTGCGCGGACACTGGCCCTGCAGTCGAAGATCGTCCTGCTCACGGCCGAGACCGACCCGCACGCCATCGGCCGGCTGCTGCACGGCCCGGCGTTCGGTTACCTGGTCTACGACTACTTCGACCCCACGGACCTGCTGCCGGCCGTACGCGCGGTCGCGGGCGGCCTCGCCTGGTTGTCGCCGCCGGCCGCGGCGGTCGCCACCGCGCAGATGCGCGAATCAGCACTTCCACCGGCCCCGGACCGGGACGTCGCCGGGGACCACCGGCTCACCGGACGTGAGCGTGAGGTACTGCAACTGCTCTGCCAGGGATTGTCCAACGCGGCGATCGCGACCACGCTGGAGTTGGCCGAGAAGACCGTGAAGAACCACCTCAACCACATCTTCACCAAGCTCGACGTGCACAACCGGGTCGAAGCGGTGAACCGGCTGACCGGTTGTGGGCCGAATCAGCCGGCGGTCGACGACCGGGTCAGCATCTCCCGCACGGTCCGCAGCGCGTAGAACGAGCGCGACCGGACGGTCCCCTCGGGGATGCCGATCCGCTCGGCCGCCTCCGCGACCGAGACGTCGCGGTAGTAAAGGGCCACCAGCACCGTACGGTGTTCCGGGGTCAGCTGCATCAATACCTCCCGCAGCGTAGCCCGGTCGAGCAGTTCGTCATAGGTGTCCTGGATGGACTGCACCCAGGTGACGTCCGCGCCGCACACCTCGACCGGCCGGGCCAGCTTCGCCCGGGCCGCGTCGATGGCCAGGTTCCGCGCGACGGTGAACAGCCATCGCCGGACCGACTCGGCGTTGTCGGGCAACTCGTCCATCTTCCGCCAGGCCCGGAGCATGGTCTCCTGGAGCAGGTCGTCGGCCGCCTGGGCCTGCCCCGAGCTCTGCCGCAGCAGGAAGCGGCGCAGCGGCCGGGCGTTGGCCGCGAAGATCTCCGCCATCCGCCGCTCACGGTCCGCCCGATCCGGGCCGAGGTCTGTCGACGGAGCGGTGCACATCCCCACGGTCATCGCCTGCCTCCTCGCAAAGCGCCGGTTTCCACCCATGTGACCGGCGTCGCTGTTGGACGGTAATTCGGCGAAAAGCGTGGCGAGTGAGCCTAAAGACCCATAAGGGCCCAGGCCCCGCCGCCCTCGGCGGTCGACCAGGAGCGCCCGTGAGTGTCCGGCCGGTCCGGCCGCTCAGGCGACGGTGGCCAGGAACTCGGAGAGCGTGCGGCCGCCCGGATCGGACACCGGCTTCCAGCCCAGACGGCCCGGTGCCAGCACCTCGACCACCGTCACCAGGTCGAACTCCCGACTGGGCAGGAGCAACTCGGTGTCCTTGCCGGCCAGCGCCGCGGCCGCCGACCGTACGGAGGTCAGGTCGGCCAGCAGGTCGGCGGCCGCCCGCACGTCGATCGCCCGGCGCCGCGGCACCCGCAGACGCAGCAGACGGTGACCGGCCCGTACGCGCGGTTTCGAGCTCACCATTGCCAGACCGCCGCCGACCCGGGGCGCCGGAAGCAGGGTGTACGCCGTCGCGTCGGCCGTCCGGGGCCAGCGGGGAACGTCGGTCGGCAGACCCTCCACGCCGTGCCGCGCGCCCACGCTGCGCAGTCGCAACGCGGGGCGGTCGCGGAACTCGCCGGACGTGCGGAAACCCCCGTCCGGGTCGTTCAGGTAACCGGTGAGCAGGTGGGTCCGTTCCAGAAGTCCGGCAGGAAGCAGATAGGACCCGCCTCGGCTGGCCAGCAGAAGATGCAACGTCGGGGGAACGTGCACGTCGATCGAGGACAGATCGACCGCTCCGCCCTCGTCCACCCGTACCCGCAGAAGGTTGTCACCGGCCTCCAGCAATTCGGGCCCGGGTGGCTGCAGGGTGCCCGCCACGAACAGGTGCGGAGTGGGCAGCCCCTCGCCGGCCACGCGATCCGGGTCGGCCGGGCACACGACGTAGAGCTCGACGGGCTCGGCGTTCACGTGCGGGCGGTCGGCCAGCCAGTCGAGGCCGTGCTTGAGTTTGGAGCGGGCCTGCTGCAGCCGGGGCGGGCGGCTGGTGGGGAGTGTGGACGTGGCCGCCGCACGGGGCTTCTCGTGATCGGTCTCCGCCTTCGGCGCATCATCACCGGCTTCGCCGGACGGCTCGTCGACGGCCGGGCTCGCCGGTGCGGTCACGGTCGGCGCGGGGGCGATTTCCGTACGGGCGGACGTGCGTTCCCAATCGTCACGGCTGGTCGCGGAGAGAGCCGTGTCCACGCCGAGGACCTTGTCCCCGGAACGAGCCGTGTCCGTGGCGACAGCCGTGTCCGCGGAGGTGCTGTCTCTTATAGAGACAGGGCTTCGACTCGACGGGCTGGCTGGCGGGGACGAGCAGGCCGTCGGCGGTGCGCCAGCGGCACGGGGCGACGTCGTCCGCGTCCAGGCGGTGCCACGCGACCGGGCGGCCCTCCCCGTCGATCGCCCGGGGCGCGCCCGCGTGCACCTCGAAACCCGTGTCGGGAGGCAGCGTCCACACCTCGGTGCGGAGCTCGTCGGCCAGCCGGCGGCCGTACCCGCGTACCC
>KL571204.1:14242-14533 GCA_000715855.1 Actinoplanes liguriensis | reverse complement strand
GGCGGCCGTACCCGCGTACCCCCTCGGCCGCTGCCGCCGGATAGCGCGACAGGACCACCAGGTCCTCACCGTGCCAGCCGGCCGAGCGCAGCAGGCCCTGGAATCGCCGCGGGCCGAGCACGTGCGGTCCCGAGTCGGCGTACTGCACGGCCCAGCGGCCGTCCGGCAGCACGGTCAACTCGACCAGGAACATGCCGTCGCGAGGGGTGATCGCTTCGTACTGCTCGTCCGCGGCCTGCCGGCGGGCCGGGCTGACGCTGATCAGCGGCACGCCTTCGGTGGACATGACGA
>KL571204.1:11721-14057 GCA_000715855.1 Actinoplanes liguriensis | reverse complement strand
GTGTATAAGAGACAGGTGTAGACCTGCCAGGCGGCCGGCTGCCCGTCGCGGTCCGTGACGCTCAGATCGCGGCAACCGTCCAGGACCTCGGTGGTGGCGTTCCGGGCCGGCGCCCACACGACGGCACCGGTCGTCTCGGCGAAGCCGGTCAGGTTGCGGTGCAGGCGATCCTGCTCGTCCCGATCCGACGGCCAGGTGATCCACATGCGGACCTCGGTGCCGTACAGCGGCAGCGAGGACAGCGACGCGGCCAGCCGGCGACCGTCGGCGACCTCGTGCCCACCCGAGTAGTCACCGATCACGAAACCACCACCGCGGATCGCCGTGCCGATCGTGGTCAGCTCCGCGTGCCCGGGCATCAGCGTGGCCGCCGACGCACGGCGGGCCACGAAGTCGGCGCGGGTGGCGAGCATCACGCCGCCGGGCATCGGAAGCGAGACCGTGCCCGTACGCTCGCGGACCGTGCCGCCCCCGGTGTCGAACCAGCCCGGGAGATCGGTCGCCATGGCCGGCGGCTGCACGCCCTGCCATTCCGCCGGCCGCCCGCTCGCGGCGTACACCAGAATCGTCTCGCCCGGCTCCAGCGAGCCGGCACCCGCGGACTCCGGCTCGGAGGACGCCCGGGGCTCACTTCCGGCCGGAGCGATCAGCACATCGCGGCCGAGCAGCTGGGCCAGCTCGGCGAAGACCGGCGCGAACCGGGCGTCGCCCGACATCACGATCCGGACGTCGTCGGCGCCCCCACCCGTACGCCGGACCAACTCGGCCAGCTCGGCGGCGCCCACCGGTTTGCCGGCGCCACGCGACGTGCGTAGCTCGCCGCCGGGTCCGGGACGCAGCTCCAGGTCGAACAGGCCGTCCACGCGCCGGAACGACGCCCGGGCACCGGACGCGACGACCACCTGAGGGTGGGACGGTTCGCTCGCCGCGGTGGTCATCCCGTCCGGGACGCTGGCTGTCTGCACACCGTGATCGACGGATTCGCGGGCCGTTCTTCTCAATGCCGGTCGGCGCAACGCCGCGACATTTGAACACGGCGGCCGACCTCCTCGTCGTCGAGAACAAGGAGGTCGTCGTGGAGGGATATCGCGGAAGAGTCGCCATCGTGTGCGGTCAGCCGATGGCACGAGCGGGTTTGGAGCAGGTCGTGGCCGATTGCCCCGGCCTCAGGCTCGGCGCCTCGGTGGCCACCGTCGAGGAGCTGGCGCAGGCTGAACCACACAACGACTACGTCGTCACCATCCTCGACCTGCCGCCGTTGCCGTACCGGCAGGCACTGGAGATCATCGCCAAGCTGGCGACCGTCGGGCCACCGCTCGTGTCGTCGGCCTGGGACCAGCCGCCCACGCTGCTGGCCGCGATCCGGGCCGGAGCCCGGGGACTGGTCACCCGCTATTCGGACCAGCATTCCGTACGCCGTACCGTGCTCGCCGTGGCCGACGGCGGCATGAGCGTCACGCCGGAGCTGACCGAGCGTTTCACCGCCGAGGTGTCCCGCCCGGCCGAGGTGGACGACAGCGGCTTGGCCCCGCGCGAGGTGGAGACGCTGCGCTGGATCGCCCTCGGCTTCACGCACTCGCAGATCGCCACCCGGATGGGACTGTCACCGGCGACGGTCAACACGTACGCGAAGCGGATCCGGGCCAAGCTGAACGTCAGCAACAAGGCCGAGCTGACGCGGGTGGCGATCGAACTCGGGCACCTGGCGCAGGGCGTGCGCCCCCTACCCGCCCGCTAGGTCTTCGCTCTTCTCGAGGAGCAGCGACCAGCGGGAACGCGGTACGTTTCCGATGACCACCGGGGTCGGGCCGCCGGCGGAGCGCGCGATCCGGGCGGCGGCCAGGTCGGCACCGGTGAGGCGGCCGCAGATGACGATGCCGGGCGAGCCCGGATCCCGTACGCCGTCGATGGTCTCGATCCGGTGGCACCCCGCCGGCAGCGTGTCCGCGAAGATCCGGTCGCCGAGGACCGCCACGCCGTTGCCGGTGGCCAGCACCTGCCGCGCCAGCCGGAGCGCGTGCTTCTCGCAGTCCGGCAGGGAGCCGACGATGGTGAGCACGTCGGGGCAGCGTTCGAGGTCGAGGAAGAGCTTGCGTCCGTTGTCCTCCCCGAGCAGCACCGACAGTGTGCCGGCGGACGACGGACGGCCGGTGTCGCTCCAGCCGAACGCGGGCGCCGTGCCGGTGCCGGCCGCACCAGCGAGGGAGACCGTGACCGCTTCGCCGTCCGCGAGCAGCTCGGCGGTCAGGAATTCACTCGGTTCGTCACCGGGTGGCTGCCGGTCGGCCGTCGCATCGGCTTTGGTCGCGGCGAGCGACGCCTGAGCGGGGGTGGGC
>KL571204.1:6955-11519 GCA_000715855.1 Actinoplanes liguriensis | reverse complement strand
TCACCGCCGGCCGCGCGGCCGGCGGCTCCGACTTCGGCGCAGACGATCGAGCGGATGATTCGGCCTCGGTCTCGGCGACGGGGCGGGTCGGTCGGGACTCTTCGCGGTCGGAGGGCGACCCCGCGGCACTCCGTTTCTCGAGTTCGGGTGCGGGCCACTCCCCCGCCGTCAGCCGCGCCGGCGGGACCGATCGAGCTGGCAGCCCACCGGCCGGAGGCCGGGACGCCGGATCCGGGCTTGTGAGGGCGGGAGCCTCCGGTCGAGCCGGCGGATCGGGTGGAGCGGGGGGACCGGCCGCTGCCCCGACCGGGGCGGGCCGCGGAGAACGGCGCCCGCCGCGAAGCACCGCGACGACGGCGGCCAACAGGATGAACAGGGCGACCACGCCACCGAACAGAATGGCCGGCGTCCTCGACGCGGTCGGCGCCGAATCCGGTGCCGGCGCCGACGGAACGGACGAGGGTGCCGTCGGATCGCCGGTCGGCGTGGCGGTGACCTTCGGCAGTGGTCCCGTGTGGACCCCGGCGCCCTTGGCGTCGGCGGGCAGCGCCAGGATCCAGCCGGGCGACAGCACCAGCGGGTCGGTCAGCCGTCCCCCGTCGGGCTGCACCCGACCCTCGTTGAGCTCGAAGATCTCCTGGTAGCGATCGCCGTTGCCGAGCGTCCGGGCGGCGATCCCGTACAGGTATTCGCGCTGGCCGCCGGCGAGCCGGGCGACGATGTAGTACTTCCCGGTCGCGGACGTGGGCGCCGCGGACACCGGCGTACCCGAAAGCGCACTGATCAGGAGGAGGAGCAGTGCCGCGACCGCGAGGCGGCCGGTTCTACGCACAGGTCACCCGCAGCGCCGACACCGCGATCCGGTCGCCGCTCTTCGCCGGTACGCCCCGGTCGGTCAGCTTGACCGCGAACTCGCTGCCGTGCGGCGGGAACGAGCCGGCGTCCACCCACCGCCCGCCGTTACGCGACTGGTCGATCGTGAAGGTCGCGAACGCCTCACCGGTCCGCCCGGCGATCACCTCGTAGTGCGCGGCCGTGGCGGCGGTGTCCGCGGGCGACCCGGTCTTGGGCACGTAGACCTGGATGAGGCACTGCGAGCCGGCGCTGGGAGTGAACCACCAGTCGGCGTACTGGCCGGCGAGGTCGGCGCCGGCCTTGCCGGACATCGGGATCGTCTCGAACGTGCTGCGGCAGCCGTCCGACGCCCAGCCACCCGAGGCGACCGTACGCCAGCCGGCGGTACGCCCGTGCGCCTCGAAGCCGTGGTCGGTCGCCTCGGTGCACCCCCAGCCGGCCACGGCCACGTACTTCGGGGCCGACGCGGCGGCAGCGTTCTCCGGCTCCGCCGGCTCGACCAGGCTCCAGAAGACGCCGACGACCACGGTGATCAGCGAGACCACGGCGGTCACGGTGATCAGCGTGGGCAGGGTGACCGTACGCCGCTCGCTGGCCGGCACCGGGCCGGCGTGTTCCACGAACGCCGACACGAACTCGCTGCGCAGCCGTAGGGCCCGCCGGGCCGGCGTCTCGGCCGGGTCGCTGGTATCCATCACCACAGCCCGGTACGACGGACCGGAGCGCGGCCGTGTTCACCCGTCACCACGTCAGAACAGGGTGCGTCCCATGGTGAGCAGCTTGCCGAAGACGCCGAAGACGCCCATGGCCAGCGGGGCCAGCGCCATGGTGGCCAGCTGGCCGAAGACGTCCAGGGTGGAGCGCCGCGTCGGCCCCGGCTTGCCCGGCCCGCGCGGCGGCTCGGCACCCGTCTTGGGCGTCAGCAGGCACAGTCCGGCGCCGATCGCCACCACGGCCAGGCCGACGACGGCCTGTACGGTGCCGATCGCGCCGGGGGCCAGGCCCAGCTCGCGGACCAGTGCCAGAACCAGGACGAAGCCGCCGATCGTGGCGTCCAGGCCGATAGCGATCACCTCGCTGGTGAACGCCGAGTGCCGGGCCCGGACCATCAGCGCCAGGCAGACCGCGGCCGTCAGGGCGAGCGCGAACCAATTCGACGCCGCCGCCAGCACCGGCAGCGCCACTGCCAGAGCCAGCGCCGGGCCGGCCAGCACCACGGCGAGCACCTGACGGGAGCTCTCGACCAGTTCGATCGTCATGTCCGTGGGCCCGGTCCGGGCGGCCTCACGCTTCCGGCTCCACGCGGCGATCATCGCGGCGATCCGCCGGGAGATCGCCAGGACCGCCATCGCCACCACCGCGGTCACCGCCGCCGCGCCGGTACGGTCGGCCGCGAAGCCACGGATGAGGACCGCGGTGGCCAATGCCATGAACAACTCGATCTGGACGACGAAGAGAGCGCCCTCGGGCAGCGAGGCGAAGGCCAGCAACCCGGCCAGGTTGGCGCCGATCAGGCCGCTCTCCCAGGGATATCCGCCTACGGTGAGGACACGGCCGGCCAGCACGCCGCCGGCCGCCACGACCGGCACCGCCGTCAGGGCGATCGCCAGGGGCAGCGCGTACGGGACGACGTCCTTCTGCTGCGACAGGCCCCAGGCGCCGCCGATCAGCAACAGGCCGACCACGATGAGGGCCACCGCGCCACCCGCGGCCCCGCCGGTGCGCCAGGCGACCAGCGCCGCCGTGCCGGTCAGCCAGAGCAGCCCGGCCGCGATCGTGGCGGGACCGGCGTGCAGCTTGGTGGCGCGCAGCCGCTGGCTCTCCTCGGCCACCACCTCGTCGATCTCGGCGACCACCGGCGCCTCGGCCGGTTCCCGCGCGGTGTCCTTCAGATACAGCACCTGCCCGTCGACCACGCCCGCGTCCGCCAGCGAGGTCTCCAGGGGCAGGGCGGCATCGCCGGCCGTGGCGAGCGACCACACCGGCGGCATCACGTCGTGCCGTTCCTGGCCGCAGATGGTGGCCAGACGGGCGGCGTACTCACCGATCGGGGTCCACGACGGTACGGCGACGTCGACCCGCCGGCGGGTGCCCACCACGGTGATCCGGCTCTGCTCGCTCATGCGCCCTTCGTCTCCTCGGTGCCTTCGGTCGGCTCGGTGCCTTCGGTGGTCGCGGGGTCGGGCAGCGCGACCTGGATCAGCCGGTGCGGGTGGCCCCGGCTGACCAGCACCCCGCGGCCCGGTGGGCGCTGGGCGGCGCGCAGGTCGCCCAGGATCACGCCTTCTCGCTGGTCACCGGAGAGGATCAGACCGTTGCCACCCATGTCCTTGATCCGGTTGGCGACCTGGTCGCTGACCGATCGGGAGGCGCCGGTCACCCGGCGGGCCAGCACCATGTGCAGGCCGATCTCGCGGGCCTGCGGGATGAACGCCGCGAACGGGCTCATCACCGCGTTGGAGCCGCCCGCCACGAGGTCGTAGTCGTCCACCACGACGTAGAACCGCGGGCCCTCCCACCAGGACTTCTCCTTGAGCTGCCGGGGTGTGACACCGGGTGGCGGGAGGCGTTCCTTGAGCTTCTCGGTGACCTGCGCGACGTACGCCTGCGCGGTGGTCGGATCGCCCGCGTAGGCGCCGAGGTGCTCCTGGGGAACGACGTCGAGCAGGGAGTGCCGGAAGTCGAACAGCACCACCCGGACGTCCCAGGCCGACTGCTGGGCGGTCAGTCCGCCCAGGAACGTCCGCAGGAACGTCGACTTGCCGGAACCGGCGTCGCCGTAGACCAGGAAGTGCGGGTCGTCGGCGGAGAGATCCAGGTAGGCCGGCTTGAGGTCGTCCTCGGCCACCCCGATCGGCACGGCGGTCGGCGGCTTCTTCCGGTCGAGGTCGAGCTGGCGCAGGTGCACCTGCGCCGGCAGGCGACGGACCTGGGGAGCCGGCCGCCCGGCCCAGCCCGAGGCGATCTTGCCGAGCATGTCCTCCTGGGCCTCGCGCAGGCCTTCGACGGTGTCCTGCCCGTCCAGCCGGGGCAGCACGAACTGGCAGAAGACGCCGGGCGACATCAGGCCCCGGCCGGGCACGTTGCTGGGCACCTTGGCGGCCACCCGCCGGGCCACCTCGGACTCGGTCGGATCGTTGAGCCGTAGCTCCAGCCGGGTGCCGATGCTGTCGCGCAGGGCCGGGCGGATCTCCGTCCACCGGCCCGACGTGAGCACCAGGTGCACCCCGGCGCCGAGACCACGGGAGGCGATCTCGGTCAGCACCGGTTCGGCCCACTCGTGCTCGGCGCGCATCGCGCCCCAGTTGTCGATGAGCAGGAAGACGTCGGCCGCCCGGAGGCCGTCGGGCAGTTCACCGGCCCGGCGCTTGGCCCGGAAGTCGTGGATCGACTCGACGTTCAGCGCCTGGAACTGGCGTTCCCGCTCCACCACGAGGGCGCGGATCTCGGCCACCACGCGACTGACCAGTTCCGGGTCGTTCCGGCCGGCCACCGAGCCGACGTGCGGGGCATTCGCGTACGGCGCGAGCGTGCCGCCGCCGAAGTCGATGCAGTAGAACTGCATCTCCTCGGGAGTGTGCGTGAGCATCGCGGCGAGCATGACCGTACGCAGCAGCGTGCTACGGCCGGTGCGGGGCGCGCCGACCACGGCCAGGTGCCCGTGCGTACCGCCGAAATCCATCATCAACGTTTCCTGGTCCTGCCGCAT
>KL571204.1:4610-6690 GCA_000715855.1 Actinoplanes liguriensis | reverse complement strand
CGACCAGGCCGATCGGGACGGCCAGCGAGCCCGACATCGGCCAGTGCCGGGCGCCGAAACCCCGGTCGGGCAGGGCCGACACCCGGCCGATCAGATGGTCCAGGGCCAGCGCCGGGGGCAGCGGCGGCAACCAGACCTGGTGCACCTGCTCCATGGCCTTCATCCGCTCGACCACGATCGCGAGCTCGGTCGGGCCGTCCCCGGCAGGCGCCGGTGGCTCCTCCGGCTCGACCTCGGCCGCCCCTCGGCTCGTCCGCAGCTCGAACGGCACCACGGTGTCGTCGACCCGGTTGGCCGCGGCCCAGCGTTCCTGGGCGGAGACGTACGGCGAGGACACGTGCGCCACCCGCAGGCGCTGGTAGATCGACTCGTCGACCTTGAGATAGGCCGAGCCCGGGATCGACGGCAGCTTGTAGGCGTCCGGGGTGCCGATCACGATGCGGCTCTCCGCCGCGCTGAAGGTGCGCAGGCAGATCCGGTACGACAGGTGCGAGTCGAGCCCCCGCAGTCGGCCCTCCTCCAGCCGCTGGGTGGCCAGCAGCAGGTGCATGCCGAGCGACCGGCCGACCCGTCCGATCTGGACGAACAGCTCGGTGAAGTCGGGCCGTCCGGAGAGCAGCTCGCCGAATTCGTCCACCACGATCAGCAGGTACGGCAGAGGGTCGAGCGGTTCGCCGTTGGCCTTGGTGGTCCCCTTGGCGCGGCGGATCTGATACTCCCGGACGCTGTCGATGTTGCCGGCGTCGCGCAGCATCTGCTGGCGGCGCTGCTGCTCACCCATGAGCGCGGCCAGCACCGGTCGATCATCGCGGCGTCGTCGGCCAGGTTGGTGATCAGGCCGGACACGTGCGGCAGGCCGGCCAGCGGGGCGAACGCGGCACCGCCCTTGAAGTCGATCAGCACGAAGCTGAGCAGCTCGGGCGAGTGGGTCAGGGCGAGACCGGTGGTCAGCGTACGCAGCAGCTCGCTCTTGCCCGAACCGGTGGCGCCGACGATGAGCCCGTGCGGCCCGGAACCTCCCTGCGCCGACTCCTTGATGTCCAGGACGACGGTCTGGCCCTCGCCGTCGTTGCCGATCGGCGCGCGCAGCATCGTGGGGTCGCCGGCCGGCACCCAGTGGCTCATGATGTCCGCCGTCAGCACGTCGCTGCCGAGCACCATCTCGGTCAGCGACGTGGTCCGGGTCAGTACCTGCTCACGTTCGTCGGACAGCCGCAGCGGGGCCAGCTGCCGGGCGATCAGCTCGGCCAGACCGGGCGTGACCGTGTCGGGCAGGCAGTCCTCGGCCGGGACGACCACCAGTTCGAGGCGGCCCTCCGGGGTCAGGCGGCCGTCCTCGCCGATCCGGATGCGCAGGTCGACCCGGCTCGGCTCGTCGGCCTCCCGTTCAACCAGGAAAATCATGGTGGTGCCGGTCTGCGGGCCGGCGGCGGCGACCAGCGCGGCCAGCAGGTCGGAGCGTCCCCACTCGGAGACCGGCGCGAAGCCGGTCAGCACCAGCACCAGCCGGGGCAGGTCGGGCGGGGCCTGACGGTCGCCCAGCGGACGGCGGCTACCGGTCAGCTCGACCCGGCGGCGCAGGGTCTCGTCGAGGAAGTCGATCAGCCCGGCCGGGCCCGGGGCGATCAGGGAGACCACGCCGGCGGCGCTGCGCACCCCGGGCTGGATGGCGTGCGGCAGCCATTTCGCCCACTGCCAGCGGTCCGCGCTGCCCTCGACGAGCGTCTCGCCGCTGGTCTCGACCGAGATCAGCACGTCGTCCGGCGCGTGCAGAGCGGCGATCTGGCAGAGCAGCGCCCGAGCCATGTTCTCGGTGTCCAGCGCCGGGCCGAGCAGGCTCACCACACCGGCTTCCTGAAGGTCGATCACCATCGGCTGACCGTCGACCCGGCCGAGGCCGTCGACCAGCCGGCGGGCCGAGCGCAGCGACTCCCAGTCGTAGTCGGACAGCGGGTCCATCTTGGGGTCCAGCTCCATCGGCGCGGCCAGCTGGACACGGCCGCGGCCCAGGCGTACCCGCAGGAAGTCCCCGTCGGTGCGGCGCCGCTCCCACACCCGGTGCCGGTTCTGTCTCTTATAC
>KL571204.1:0-4369 GCA_000715855.1 Actinoplanes liguriensis | reverse complement strand
TGTGTATAAGAGACAGGTTCAGGTGGGCGCGATAGCGGATGCGCTGCTTGCGCGTGACCTTGCCGGTGGCGCTGCGCTGGCGCATCCGCATGGCGACCACCGCGCCGGTCGAGGTGAGGAAGAACAGAACGCCGATGATGATCAGCGCCGGGCGGCCGAACGTGACCATGTACGCGGCCATGCCCACGCTCGACAGCAATGGAAGCACCAGGGTCCAGGCGCCGCCGTTCGGCCCCTCGTCGGGAACCTCGGGCGGGGCGGGCAGGGTGTGCTGCTCGGTCGGCAGCTGCGGGATCAGGAACCGGGCAGGCCGGTGGAACGCGAGCCGGGTCACCGCGGGTCCCCCTCGGGCAGGTCGGTGGCGAGCAGCGTGCTCAGATCGTCGTCATCGCTCTCCAGCAGCTCGCTGATCCGGCTCGCGTGCCGCTCGGTCATCAGCTGGAACACCTTGCGGGCGAAGCGGCCGTTGCCGAAGCCCTCGGCGCGCGGCTGGATCTCGAAGTAGCGCAGCAACGCCGTACGGGCATCCTCGTCCAACTCGTACTGGAACTGCCCGGCCTGCGCCTCGACGATGCCCACCAGTTCCTCGGACGAGTAGTCGTCGAACGTCAGCGTCCGGGAGAAACGCGACGACAGGCCGGGGTTGGCGGCGATGAACGTCTCCATCTGGTCCGGATAGCCGGCGACGATCACCACCACCTCGTCACGGTGGTCCTCCATCAGCTTGACCAGCGTGGCGATCGCCTCCTGGCCGAAGTCCGTGCCGTTGCCCGGCGGCACCAGCGAGTACGCCTCGTCGATGAAGAGCACGCCGCCGACCGCCCGGCGGAACGCGGCGGTGGTCTTGGGCGCGGTGTGGCCGACGTACTCGCCGACCAGCATGCCGCGGTCGACCTCGACCAGATGGCCCCTGCTGAGCATGCCGAGCGAGGCCAGCAGCTGGCCGTAGAGGCGGGCCACGGTGGTCTTGCCCGTCCCGGGGTTGCCGGCGAAGACCAGGTGCCGGGAGAGCGGCGGCGCCGCCAGGCCGGCCTCCCTCCGGCGTTTGACGATCTGCACCAGATTGACCATGGTGCTCACGTCCTGCTTCACCCGGGCCAGGCCGATCAGGTCGTTGAGCTGGGCCAGCAGCGACTCGAGGTCGGCCCCGGCGGTCTCCCCGCCGGTCTCGTCCGGAGCGGCGCTCGCGCCGGGAGCGGGCGGGGCGCCGGAAGCGCCGGCCACGGCGGGCGCCGGGGCGGAACGGGCCGCCGGGTCGGACTGCGGAATGGTGACCTTGCCGACCGTGGTGCTCCAGCAGCCGGAGAAGGCCGGCTTGGCGCCGTCGGCCTGGTTCAGATCCTCGTCGACGTCGTGCACGTGGACGCGGTGCAGCAACGGATCGGCGCCGACGCCGACGAAGACAGCCGGATATCGCGTACGGGCGATGTCGCAGTCGATCAGCCGGCCATGGGCGCCGTCCGCCGCGTACACGCCGTTCTTGGCGCAGTCGGTGACGGTGAGGCCGCGGATCTCGGGTGCGGCGCCCTCCCAGATGGCCACCCCGGTGCCGCCGATGCCGGTGAGCGTGCAGTCCTGCAGCATCGGCGTGGACCCGGAGTCGACCAGCACGCCGGTGCCCTCGACCGTGTCGATGGTGCAGCCGCGGGCGATCAGCGAGGCGCCCGGTGCGACCTCCAGGCCGCTGCGTTTGACGTCGCGTATCTCGCAGTTGACCAGCAGCGGGCGGTGCGGGCTGTCGACCCGGACGCCGACACCGGACCGGGTCACCGTCAGCGCCTGCATGGCCGCGTCGGCGGTGCCGTCGATCTGGACGCCGCCGTACCCGGCGCCGCTGATCTCGCCGCCGAAGATCCGCAGCAGCGCTTTGTCGGACGCCCGTACGCCGAACTCGGGGGTCTCGGCGACCGTGCAGCGCAGCAGTGCCGCGATCGCGGTACCGGTCAGGTGGACCGCGCTGAACGCCGACCGGCTCACCGTGACGCCGTCGAGCAGCACCCGGCTCTCGTCCGCGGCGAACAACCCGTTGCCGGTCGAGTCGGCCAGCTCGCCGCCGGAGACCCGTACCTCGGCCCGGCCGCGCAGCGCCAGCGCGGTCTGCCGGCCGGACCGCAGCCCGCTGTCGAGCAACGCCACCCGCGCGTCCTCGAAGGCGAGCACCCCGGCCGCGCCGCTCCCCTCGATCGTCGTGCCGATCAGCGCGACCTGGCCGTTGCCGCTGACCGCGACACCGGTGCCGGCAGCCCGCGTCACCGTGCACCGCTCGGCCCGGACGCCGCCGACCGGGCCCTCGTCGCCGGCTGTGGCCTCGCCGCCGCGCTCCGGGCGCAGGGGAGTCCACCAGGCCGAGCCGAACGGCGCGCTGCCGGTCACCCGCAGCCCGTCGCCGGACGCGTCGTGCAGCGTGCTGTCGGTCAGCCGGGCCTGGCCGGACTCGCCCACCTCGACCGCCGGGCCACCCGTGTAGCCGATGTCGCTGCCGGTCAGCGTGACCGCGGCCGAGCCGACGGCCAGCACACCGCGGCCGGACACCTTCTGCACGCGGGCCCGGTCCAGGGTGACCCGGGCGGTGTCGTGGGCGACCACCGCGTCTCCCCGGATCTCCTCGCACACCAGGCCGACGGCCTGCACCTCGGAACCTCCACCGGCCCGGATCGCGACGCCGGTCGCACCGGTCACCCGGCAGTCGACCATCCGGATCGCGGCGCCACCACGCACGTCGACCGAGCCGGCGCTGACCGCGGCCGACTCCAGCGTGAGGCCTGTCTCAGACAGGCGACGGCGTCGGGGCCGGAGCCGCGCAGGGCCAGCCCTCGCACGGTGGCGTCACCGGCGCGCACCGCTATCGCGGGGCCGTTGCCGGCCACCAGCTCCACGGTGCCGTCGTCACCCTCGGCGAGCAGCGTCACCGACTTGTCGAGCACCAAATTCTCGTGGTAGACGCCGGCCGCGATCGCGATGACGGCGCCCTCCCGGGCCGCCCGGACCGCCGAGCCGATCGTGCGATGCCGGCTCCCCCCCCCCCCCATCCGGGCGCCGGCGGCCACGGCAGCCTGCCGGGATCCGGTGTCGTTCACGCCGCGCCCACCCTGTTCGTCACGAGCAGCCGCCCCCTGTCGTCGCTTACCCCTCCCAGGGCATCTCCTTCCACGACGGGACCGCGGCCGCTCGCGTTCACCGCAATTCGCCAGGTCGTCCGGAGCGCCTCAGGACGCCCGCAGGCGGTCCAGAACCGTGGAGAGCGAGCTCGTGCGCTGGGCCGCGAAGTCCTTCAGCTGGGCGGACGCGTCCCGCAGAGCGGCCAGGAATGCGGCCTCGACCTCTTCGGCCGGGCTGTCCTCGAGCAGGTACGGATCCACGTGGACGGAGAGGAAGTCACCGGCCGCGTTCATCGTCACCGTCACCTGGCCGTCGTTCGCGGTGCCGGTGACCTCGGTGGCCGCCATCGCGGCCTGGATGTTGCCCACCTCGGCCTGCAGGTTCAGCGCCTGCTCCCGGAGCTGGTTGAGCCGGTCCTGGTTGATCGACATGGCATCTCCCCTGTCCCGGTGCCTGGCGCCCCGGTCGCGGCCGCCACGGTGCCACCGCTGCCGGGGACATCGGCCAGTCCTCCATCTGGGGACATGGTCAGTCGTCGCAGGTCAGCAGGGCGACGGTGACGGCTTTCAGGGCCGCACGCTCATCGGCCGACGCGAAGTGCCGGTCGACGATCGCGCTCATCACCGACGTCTTGCCCGGATAGCTGCCGCGCCAGCGTTCCCGGATCAGGTTCGCGCCCTCGGCCGGCCGGCCGGTCAGCGCCAGGTGCACCGCGCGGGCCGCCCACGAGACCGCCATGTCCCGTTCGGGGTCCGCCTCGACGCCGCGGATCAGAGCGCCCATGGCTCGCAGCGCGCCCGCCGGGGCATCCCGCAGCGCGTCGATCAGCAGCTGCTCGCGGCCCTGCGGGGTCGGCTCGTCGAGCAGCGCGAATCCCCTGTCCAGCCACTCGGTGCCGTACGCGGCAAGGGTGTTCAGCGACCAGTCCACTTCGGCCCGTTCCCCCTCGGCGCCGGGGGCGAACCCGCCCTCCGGCCGGGCCGGGGCCTCCGCGCCCACGCGCTCGTAGAACGCGTCCCGATACTGCTGCCGGACGTCCGGCCGAGGTTCGGTCCCGTCCGTGGCCGGAGCCTCGGCCGGGCGTGCCAGGGCCGGCGCGGTGAGTTCGACCGGCGGCAGCGTGGCCGGCACGCCGGAGACCTGCACACCGAACCAGGGGAGCATCCCGGCGACCGACCGCAGCGTCTCCGGAGGCTCGGCGAGCAGGCCGAGATCGACCGTGACGCCGGCCAGACTCGCGGTGGCGGCCACCGACCTGTCTCTTATACAC
>KL571203.1:231220-233693 GCA_000715855.1 Actinoplanes liguriensis | reverse complement strand
CCACCAATAGGCAACAGAGTCGCCAGCGGCCAGCGAAGCCCGTAGGGGCCCCCGCGGGAGCGGCGGTCCGGACCACAGCGGACCTAGGGCATAAAGGTCTTGACGGGGTTCCGGCGACGGAGTCGGGACGCGAGACGGGGTCGCGTAGCGTGGGTTTCGATGCGTGCTGAACAGTTCGAGGTGCCGGCGCTGCCGGTGCTGCTGCCTCTGGGCGGCATCCTGATGGTGCTGTCCTGGCTCTGGCTGCGCCGGCGCGGGCGGTTGACGACGCGGAGTCTGCTCGCGGCCTGGGCTCTGAGCTGGTATGCGGTGGCGGTGCTCGGCGCGACGATGTTGCCGATGTATCTGTCGTGGGGACCGGATGCGGGGCCGCCGGCGACCTATCGGATTCTGCTGATTCCGACGCTGGCGATGCGCCGCCGGGATTTCGTGCTGAACATGATGATGACGTTGCCGCTGGCGGCGTTGTTGCACCTGAATTTCGGGATCGTGGAGCGGCTGCGGGTGGTGCGGATCGGGTTCTTTTTGAGCCTGTGCATCGAGATCACCCAGCTTGTGATGATTCTGACCGTTCACGGGAATCGCTGGGCGGATGTGAATGATCTGCTGTCGAACACGATCGGCACGATTTTCGGGTTTGTGGGGTGGCAGTGGCTCATACGTTCGGAGCGCGTCCGCAAACTGATCCGGGAACCGGTTCGGACAGGGTGAGCTGTTCGTAGACCTGTTCGACGGCGGCGGCCAGGTGGTCGGCGTCGTAGCGCAGGCCGGCGGTGCGGGCCGGCAGGCGGGCGCCGCGGCGTTCGGTGAAGCAGAGGAGCTCGGCGCGCAGCGAGCGCGGCAGTGATTCGCGGTCGTGCGGTGAGAGCCGGTGTGTCCCGCGGACCGGGACCCTGGCGGCGGCGCGCTCTTCCAGCGGCGCGCATGCGGCGTAGACGGCGGGCAGCCCGGCGGCGATCGCTTCGAGCACCGCGAGCCCCCAGGTGTTCTGGTCGGGGGAGGCGAAGACGTCCATCGCGCAGAGCATCTCGCGCGGGTGCCGGACGGCGCCGGTGAAGAGCACCCGGTCGGCGACGCCCTCGATGATCGCGAGCTGTTCCAGGGCGGCCCGGGCGGGACCGTCGCCGACCAGCAGCAGGACCGCTCCGGGGACCTCGGCGACGGCCCGGATCAGCAGGTCGAAGCGTTTTTCCGGGGTGAGCCGGCCGGTCACGCCGATCACCGGCACGTCGTCGGTCACCCCGAGGGTGGTCCGGGTCGCGGCGCGCAGTGCCGGGTCGAAGCGGTATTCGGACGGGTCGATGGCGCGGGGGATGGTGGCGATCCGCTCGTCGGGGACGCCCCAGCCGCGCAGTCGTTCGGCGATCGTGGTGGTGGCCGCGATCGTCATTTCGCCGAGGCGTTCGCTGAGCAGGTAGAGCGGGCCGAGCCGGGTGGCGCCGGGACGCCCGAGGTGGTGCTCGGTGGCGACGACGTGCGGGACGCCGGCCAGGCGCGCGGCGATCCGGCCCTGCACGCACGCGCGGTAGAGGTGGGTGTGCACCAGGTCGAAGTGGCCTCGGCGGATCAGGCGGCGCAGCCGTACGATCGCGGACACGTCCCGGTCGCACACGGTGCTCAGCTCGTGCACCGGGATCCCGCCGCCCCCCAGTCGCATAGTCGACAGAACGCTTGCGGCGGCTCCTGCGAGAACGGTGCCGGAATAGCAGGTGAAGTGGAAGTCGCAGATGTCATATCTAATGTGATGATCCTTCACCATCAATATGACATGCTCGGCCGAATGGCTGTGATTGCCGGTCCGAATGGCGTCGGAAAATGGTGATCGAGGGCGGATCCTGCACGAATAACGAGACGTGAAACTTGCTCACGTAGCGCATGACAATTGCTACTGCACCGACTCGCCGGTAGCTGGAACTCTGAAAGTCGCGAATGGACCGCTAATCGAATATCGACTGGCCGAAAGAGATTTTGCGGCCGGGTTCATTGTGCTGGATCCACGGCCGGTTGCTGCCGGCATCGTACGAGGGGGATTCCCATGCGAAAAGACCCGGCTGCCGGCGAGTGGCCAGGCCGGGCAGCGCCGTGGATCCGCGCGGTGTTGCCCGGCCGAGCCGCCCGTGCCGGCGCCGACGCGCTCGCTCTGGCGACCGCGTTACTGATCGCTACTCTGCTCCGCCACGACGGGCACCTGGAATGGCTGAACGGCGCCGGCCTGATGGAGTTGTCGCTCGTCGCCGCGCTGGTGCACACGGCCGCCGGGATCCAGTTCGGGCTCTACACCGGACGCTGGTCGTACGGCTGCTTCGAGGAGATCCTGGCGCTGGCCAAGACCGCCGCGGTCACCACGCCGGCGGTGTTCGTGCTGGACACGCTGCTGGGCCGGCTGGTGCCGCGCTCGGCGATCATCGGGGCGGGACTGATCGGGCTGGTGCTCGCGGCCGGCATCCGCTACGCCGTGCGGCTCCTGCACGAT
>KL571203.1:225067-230938 GCA_000715855.1 Actinoplanes liguriensis | reverse complement strand
GTATAAGAGACAGAGGTCGTGGTGATGGGCGCCGGGGAGGGCGCCACGCAGGTGATCCGGGCGATGCTGCGGAGTCCTTCGAGTCCGTACGTCCCGGTGGCTCTTCTCGACGACGATCCCGCGAAGCGCGCCTTGCAGATCATGGGCGTGCCGATGGCCGGCAACCGGCGCGCGATGGCCGAGGTGGTGCGCCGCTTCCGGGCGGACACCGTGGTGATCGCGATCCCGAGCGCGGACGCCCGCCTGATCCAGGCGCTCACCGACCTCGCCGAGCCGCTCAACGTGGACGTGAAGGTCGTGCCGCGGGTGGTGGAGCTGTTCGGGCGGACCGTCCGGGTCGAGGACATCCGGCCGGTCAGCCACGCGGATCTGCTCGGCCGCCGGGAGATCGCGATCGACCTGGCCGCGGTCGCCGGGTACCTGGAGGGGCGCCGCGTGCTGGTCACCGGGGCGGGCGGCTCGATCGGCTCCGAGCTGTGCCGGCAGGTCGCCCAGTTCAACCCGGCCCACCTGATCATGCTCGACCGCGACGAGTCCGGCCTGCACGCGGTGCAGCTCTCGCTGGACGGCCGGGGCATGCTCGACGACCGGAACCTGGTCGTCGCCGACATCCGCGACCAGCAGCGCCTCGACGAGGTGTTCGCCGAGCACAAACCGCAGGTGGTGTTCCACGCGGCGGCCCTCAAGCACCTGCCGCTGCTGGAGATGCATCCCTCCGAGGCGCTCAAGACCAACATTCTCGGGACGTACCAGATCCTGCAGACCGCGATCCGGCACAACGTCGATCGCCTGGTGAACATCTCCACCGACAAGGCCGCCGACCCGTGCAGCGTGCTCGGCTACTCCAAGCGGATCACCGAGCGGCTCACCGCCGCCGCCGACGCGGCCGCGCCGGGCACGTACACCAGCGTCCGGTTCGGCAACGTGCTCGGCAGCCGCGGCTCGGTGCTCACCGCGTTCGCGGCGCAGGTCGAGGCCGGCGGGCCGATCACGGTCACCGACCCGGAAGTGAATCGCTATTTCATGACGGTGCAGGAGGCGGTCCGGCTGGTCGTGCAGGCCGGCGCGCTGGACAGCCACGGTGAGGTTCTCGTCCTGGACATGGGCGAGCCAGTCCGGATCGCGGACGTGGCGAAGCGGATCGCGGAGAGCGCCGGCCGGCACATCCAGATCGTCTACACCGGACTGCGGCCCGGCGAGAAGCTGGCCGAGGTGCTGCTCGGCCCGGACGAGCCGGATCATCGGCCGAACCATCCGCTGATCTCGCAGGCGCCGGTGCCCCCGCTGGACGGCGCGGTGCTCTCGCTGCTGGACCCGTCGTCGCCGCGGTCGGATCTGATCGCGGTGCTGCGCTGGCTCGCGGAGAGCCCGGCGCTGCCCGGCCGGGTGTCGGCGCCGCAGCCCCGCTCGGGTGGGCGGGTCGGCAAGCGGCAGGCCGAGTTCACCATGCGCCTCGGTCGCCATCCATGACCAGATCAAGATCAAGATCCGCTTCCCGTACGGCGTCAGAGAGGTGCCTTCCGATGCGAGTCGTCATCGCGGGTCAGGGCTACGTCGGGCTGCCCCTCGCGGTCCGCGCCGCCGAGGTCGGCCACACCGTGGTCGGCTTCGACGTCGACGACGAGCGGATCAAGCGGCTCGCGGCCGGGGAGTCCTACGTCGACGACATCACCTCCGAGCAGCTGCAGCAGGTCCTCGCCGGTGGAAAGTTCCTGCCGTCGTCCGACCCGCGGGCCTGCGCCGGTTTCGACATCGCGGTGATCGCGGTGCCCACGCCGTTGCGCGACGGCAGCCCGGATCTGCGCTACATCGAGGAGTCGGCCCGCACCCTGGCCCGCTACCTGCGCCCCGGCGCGACCGTCGCGCTGGAGTCGACCACCTACCCCGGCACCACGAGCGAGCTGGTCGCGCCGATCCTGGAGGAGGGTTCCGGGTTGATCGCCGGCGAGGACTTCCACCTCGGCTACAGCCCCGAGCGGATCGACCCGGGCAACCGGCAGTGGCACCTGAGCACCACGCCGAAGGTGGTCTCCGGGATCAACCCGGCCTCGCTCGCGAAGGTCCAGGCGTTCTACGCGTCGGTGGTCGAGACGACCGTGCCGGTCTCCGACCCCAAGGTCGCCGAGCTGGCCAAGCTGCTGGAGAACACGTTCCGGCACGTGAACATCGCGCTGGTCAACGAGCTCGCGGTGTATGCGCACGACCTGGGCATCGACGTCTGGGAGGCGATCGACGCGGCGTCGTCCAAGCCGTTCGGCTACATGCGGTTCGTCCCCGGGCCCGGTGTCGGCGGGCACTGCCTGCCGATCGACCCGTCCTACCTGTCGTGGCGGGTGCAGCGGACGCTCGGGCAGAGCTTCCGCTTCGTCGAGCTCGCCAACGACATCAACAACCACATGCCTGACTACGTCGTACGCCGTCTGGTCGTCGCCCTGAACCGGCGCCGCAAGGCGCTGAACGGATCGACGGTTCTGCTGCTCGGCCTCGCCTACAAGAAGAACAGCGGCGACGCCCGGGAGTCGCCGGCCCGCAGGGTTGCCGCCCTGCTGCTGGAGATGGGCGCCGAGGTCCGCGCCGCCGACCCGCACGTCGTCGAGGACGCGCACGTCGACCAGCGGGTCACCCGGGTGGCGCTCACCGCCGAGCAGGTCGCGGCCGCCGACGCCGTGGTGCTGCTCGCCGATCACGACGCCTTCGACCTGGACCTGGTGGTGGAGCACGCCCAGTACGTGCTCGACACCCGCCACCGCCTCACCGGAACCACCGTGGAATCGATCTGAACGGGGGAATCGTGGCCCTCCTACGCCCGATCTGGAATGTCCTCAACCAATTCGTCGCCCTCCTCGCCCTGGTCCTGCTCTCCCCGGTGATCCTGGCCGTAGCCCTGTGGATCCGGATCGCGGACGGCAAGGGTGTGCTCTTCGTCCAGGACCGCGCCGGTCGCGGCGGCACGCCGTTCCGGATGCTCAAGTTCCGGTCGATGGTGCACGACAGCGTCGCGATGAGCGCGCAGCTCGGCATGGCCGACCCGTTCGGCCTGCTCCAGGACGACCCGCGGATCACCCGGTGCGGCCGGATCCTGCGCCGGACCAGCCTCGACGAGCTGCCGCAACTGATCAACGTGGTGCGTGGGCAGATGAACCTCGTCGGGCCGCGTCCGGACGTGCTGCCCCAGGTCGCGAACTACTCGCCGGAGGACGCGCGGCGCCTCGAGGTGCGGCCCGGGATCACCGGCTGGGCGCAGGTCAACGGCCGCGACGACATCGACTGGCCGGCCCGGTTCGTGCTGGACCGCTGGTACATCGACCACTGGACGCCCTGGCTCGACCTGAAAATCGTGTGGAAGACGTTCACCGGGCTGAACCGGGGTGAGCCGCCGGTGCACGTGGACACGCTCAACATCGGGCGGGCCGTCGGCGAGACCACCCAGGACCTGAGCCGTGCGGCCTGAGCACATCCCCGCGCCGCGCCGCGCTCCCGCCACCCGGGAGATCGGGTCCGAGTTCCACTGGGACCCGTCCGCGCTGCTCAGTGAGGCACGCGGCGGGCTACCGGCGTGGGTGCCGGCGCGGCGGGAGCTCTTCGCGACCGGATGCGGGGCGCTGCGGGCCGCACTACGGCAGCTCGTGCCCGCGGGAGTGCTGCACGTGCCGTCGTACTTCTGCATGGGAGTCGCCGAGGCGCTCGCCGATCTCGTGCCGGTGAGCTTCTACCGGCACCTGCCGGACGGGCGCGGGCCGCGGTGGGAGACGCTGCGGGCCCGGCCCGGAGACGTGGTTCTCGCGCAGAACCTCTTCGGCTGGGACGACCAGGCGCCGTGGAACGCGTGGATCAGGGCACACCCCGGCATCCCGGTGATCGAGGACCACTCCCACGACCCGTTCAGCACCTGGGCGAAGAACAGCATCGGCGCGTACGTCGTAGCCTCGCTCCGCAAGACGCTGCCGTTGCCCGACGGGGGACTGCTGTGGTCGCCCGACGGGCGGGACCTGCCCGCGCCCGAGGGGCCGGAGAGTGCCGGCGCGGGGCAGAAACTCGCGGCGATGCTGCTCAAGGCCGGATGGCTGGACGGGCAGCCGGTGCCCAAGGAGACGTTCCGCGCGCTGCAGCGACGGGGCGAGGGTGAACTGCTCGGGAGCGCGGGGCCGGCCAGCACGGTCACCCGGGCGGTGCTGCCGATGCTGGATGTGCGGGGGCTCCGCGAGGCCGGGAAAGTTAACGCGTATTCGCTTTTCGAGGCGCTTCATGGCCGTACGGGAAAAGCAATTGTCCTGGGATTTTCCGGAGCCGACGACGCGGCGCCGTTCCGGGTGCAACTCGCGCTTCACTCCGCCGGGGAGCGCGACGCGATGCTGGCGACTCTGGCCGCGAACCGGATCTACGCGCCGGTGCACTGGCGTCAGGACCGGCACGGGTGGTGGAGCGGCGACGAGGAGGCGGCCGCGCTGGCGGACCGCATGATCACCCTGCCAGTTGATCATCGGTGCAGCTCAGACGATGTTTTGCGGCTGGCCGAAGTGGTCACGTCGCAGGCCTCGCGTGAATCGAGGAGCGGCCATATCATCAGGGCGTGAGAGCGGCCTGCACCCTCGGTGACGGCGGTCGATCGCGATGACCGGCGGTGGATGGATCGCGCTGGGCATCGCCGTCTTCGGCTCCCTCTGCTACGCGGCCGGCTCGATCCTCCAGGCGGTCGGCGCGCGGCGCAGCACCAGCGCGGTCACCACGCTCGGGCATCCGCTCTACCTGATCGGCATCGCGCTGGACATGACGGCCTGGCTCGGGTCGATGGTCGCGCTGCGGGAACTTGCGGTCTACCTGGTCGAGTCGGTGCTGGCCGGGTCGCTGGCCATCACGGCGTTCGCGGCGTGGGCGTTCCTCGGCTCCAAACTGCGCAAACGCGACGTCGCCGCGATCGTGGTGACGATCGGCGCGCTCGCCGGGCTGGCCATGTCCGCCGGTCAGCAGCACGTCGTCGCCGCCTCGCTCCACCTGCGGCTCGGGTTCGTCGGGGCGCTGGTCCTCGTGCTGATCCTCGGCTTCGCCGCCACCAAGATCGGTTCACCGGGGCTGATCGCGTCGATCGGCGGCCTCTCGGTCGGCGCCGCGGCGCTCGGCGGCCGGGCGCTGCACCTGCCGGACGACGAGATGACCACGGTCGGGTCGGCGGCGATGGCGATCTTCAGCGAGCCGCTGACCTATGTGCTGCTGGTCTTCGCGGCCAACGGCATGGTGATGTATGCGAACGCGCTGCAGGGCGGCGACGTCGGGCGGGTCACCGCGGTGCACTGGACGTTCGAGGTGATCGCGCCGTCGCTGATCGCGCTGACCATCCTCGGCGACACCGTGCGGCCCGGGTGGGAACCGGTCGCCCTGGGCGCGGCGCTGGTCACGGTGTGCTGCGCGATCGTGCTGGCCAGCGCGCCGGCGACCTCGACCCTGGAAGGGGCCGAACAGCAACCGGTCGCGCTGCCCGCGGGCGCCGAGCCGCACGCGTTGCCGGCGCCGCCGTTGCCGATCTTGCCCGGCGCGCCCGGGCATCCGGTCACCGCGCTGGTCCCGCTGGAGGCCTGGCGGCTCGCCATCCCGCTCGAAGCGCGGTGGCCGGCGTTGCAGCCGCCGCTGGTCCGGGGGTACGGGACGATCGTGTGGTGGGGGCCGGCGTGGGCGCCGTTGCCGATCTGGGTGCCGCCGGACCGGACGCTCGTTCCTCGTGACCGGCCGAAACTCGCCGATCGGCCGCAGCGGATCTGGCCGGCCCGGATCGGTCCGCAACTGCCGGCCAGTCGTCGGCCGGCTCGCCACCGGGACCTGATCATTCCGGCGCAGCGGCGGAGTGAGGATCAGGACGCGGCCTAGATCGGCTCTCGG
>KL571203.1:224299-224831 GCA_000715855.1 Actinoplanes liguriensis | reverse complement strand
TTCGACTTGCGACGGGCCGGCTTTCGATCTGCGGCGTTCTGGTGGGCTGAAGGCGCAGGTCAGGGCTGTGGCGACCGCTCGGTTATCGCCTCCAGCAATGCGGCCAGCAGGAACGCCGGGGCCAGCATCGCGAGCGGACCGGCCAGATAGGTCCCGGCCGCGGCCCATATGTCGGGCCAGATCGACAGGTACCGCAACCAGATGGCGGCGGAGACCAGCAGGGTCGCGATCGGGGCGAGCATCAGGGCCGGGACGAGGCGGCGGCGGGCGAGCAGCACCAGGAGCACGGTTGATCCGGCGCCCATCGCGGCCCAGAAGTCCCGTTCGAGCGCCTTGACCGGCTCGACCGGCTCGACCAGCACCAGCCAGCGCACCGCCAGAGCGGCCACCACCGGCGTCATCACCGTCACCACCGTCATGACCACGGCTCGCCGTCGCCCGCGCGATCCGACCGCGGCCGGCTGTTCTTCGCGCGGTCCGGGCGCGGCCGGCTGTTCTTCGCGTGGTCCGGGCGAGGCTGGTTGTTCTTCGC
>KL571203.1:223752-224082 GCA_000715855.1 Actinoplanes liguriensis | reverse complement strand
ATAAGAGACAGATCCGGGCGAGGCTGGTTGTTCTTCGCGTGGTCCGAGCGTGGCCGGTTGTTCTTCGCGCGAACCGGGTGCGGTCGGCGGGTGCCTGCACCAAATGGCTGCCAGCAGGGCGAGGAGGGCCACCCAGGCCGCGCAGACCTGGGCGTAACCACTGAACGCGACGAACTGCGGCAGCCCGGGCAGCCCGAACACGTAGATCATCACGGCGGCGTCCGGGCCGAGCCACAGGGCGCCGGTGAACAGCACGACGTTCAGCCCGGCGATCGCCCACCAGGCCGCCGCGGGCCACGGGACACCGGCTGTCTCTTATACACATCTCTG
>KL571203.1:209739-223433 GCA_000715855.1 Actinoplanes liguriensis | reverse complement strand
GTGTATAAGAGACAGACGCCGCCGACCGCCAGCGACGTGCAGATCAGCATGGCCGGGCTGTTGTTCAGTCCGGCGCTGGCGCCGCCGGGCAGCGCCGACAGATCGGCGAACGGGCCGGCCACGGACGCGCCGACCAGCGCGAGGGTGGTGCGGCGCAGCCGGAGCGGGCGGCCGGCCAGCGCGGCCCGCCACTGCGCGACACCCCAGGCCAGCGCGAGCAGCAGGCCGGTGATCAGCCCGCTGAGGTGGGCGGCGCTGGTCCAGACCGACGGCGCGTCGCGCAGCGGCAGGGACAGGCTGAGAATGGGTCGCACCATCGTGGCCAGGAATCCGACGGCGGCCGCGTCCAGGGCCCGTAACTCGGTGGTGCGGTGCGGGTCGCGCAGCGCGGCGATGCGGCGTCGCACGGGCGGGTGGGTCGCGGTGAGCCGGCGAAACGGGTGCCACCAGCGCCCGGGCCGGGCGGGTTGTCCGTCGAGGAGGGTCAGGAGCCCGGCCCGCCCGCTGTTCGCGACGGTTGCCAGGTCGGCTTCGAGTTCGCGTGACCGCAGCACCGACGACGCGACGGTCGCCGCCACGGCCAGCAGCAACGTGGCCCGCAGCGTGCTGTTCCACCAGGACGGATAGCCGAAGATCACGGTGAGGACCGCGACCGGCGCCACGACGAGCACGCGCGGCTCCCGGAGGATCGGCAGGCCGAACATCAGGAACTGCGGCACGAGCAGGGCCGGGATCAGCGCCCACCACAGTCCGCGGGTCAGCCAGACCAGGGTCACATCGCCGGCCCGTACGTGGGAGACCTCGTGTGCCAGAACCGCGTCGATCTGCTCGGCCGGCAACCGGCGCAGGCCCGGCGGTACGACGATCCGGACGCCGGACAGGACCCGCACGGTGAACGGCTCCGGCAGCCGCCAGTTGCCGACCAGCACCACCGGCGTCCGGCGCAGTCCGGCTCGCCGCGCGGCGACAGCGGCCCGCGCGGCTATCGCGTCCTCGGCCCGGCGCAGCGGACGCGCCCGCCGGAGCAGCCGATAGGGCAACAACGGCATCAGCAGTACGCCGAGCAGCAGCACGGTGAGCGAGCCGCCCGCGCTGTACCAGGCCTTGTGTCGTTCCACCTCGGCGATGCACCGCAGGTAGTCCGTGTACCGTCCGGGCTCCGGCACGGCGGCGGCCGGCTGCCCGGCGTCCCGGGCGGCCGTGCACGCCCGATTGGTCGTCAGGTATTCGCGGGCGTGCAGCGCGGCGTAGGTGCTCTGCCCGGCGAACAGTCCGGCGGCCGCCAGCAGGACCGCGATCAGCCCGTAGCGGGCCACCCCGGGAGACGGCGCCCGGCTCACGGGCGGCGGGCCGGCGTCGGGAACGGCGCGGTGCAGAGGGCGGCCACCAGGAACGCCGGCGCCAGCAGCGCGATCGGCATCGTCAGGTACAGCCGGGCGGCCCCGCCCAGGTGCAGCCAGTGCGGCAGGTACCGTACCCAGATCGCCGCGGAGACGATCAGGGTCGCCGCCGGCGCCACTGCCAGGCCCGGGATCAGCCCGGACGGGCCGCGGCGGGCCAGGACCAGCGCGAGAACGACGGCGCCGGCGGCGGCCGCGGACCAGAAGTCGCGCGTCCTGCCCTGGGCCGCGTCGGCGTCGGGGGACAGCAGCATCCACCGGTACATCAGCGCCGCGATCGCAGGGGCGGTGACCAGCACGACGGTACGGAACCAGCCGCGCGCCGCCGGTCGGTCCGCGGTCCACCGGCCGGCGAGCAGGCCCACGGCGGCCACGGTCACCGCGGCGCCCTCCTGGTAGGCGTTGTAGGTCAGGCCCTGCACCAGCCCACCGGCCCACGCGTGCGGATCGCCGGGATGCCCGCCGCGCGCCGCCCACACCGTGCCGAACACGTCGAGGGCGATCCAGAGCGCGCCCGTGAACAGCATCGCGTTGAGCACGACGACGGCCGGCCACGCGCGTCGCGACGGCGCCACCCCGGCGGTCCGGCGGGCCCACGCCACGGCCAGCGCGCCGCTGAGCGTGATCGCCGCCGCGGTCACGGCGGGCAGCAGAATCAGCATGACCACGTTGTCGAACAGACCCGCGCCGAACATCGGCAGACCGGCGATGTGGGCGAGCATCCCCGCGACCATCGCGCCGGCCAGCGTCGCCGTGCTCCGGCGCAGCCGCAGCGGCCGGCCGGTGCGCTCGGCGACCAGGGCCGCGCGCCAGACCGCCTGACCCCAGACCAGCGCCAGCAAGGTGCCGGCGATCACCCCGGTGACGTGCGCGGAGTTGCGCAGCATCCCGGTCTCCGGGTCGGCCGGCAGCGCCATGTGCACCACCGGGATCATCATGGCGATCAGCAGGCCGGCCGCCGCGGCGTCGAGGACGCGCAGCTCCATGACGCGATGCGGGTCGGTGAGCGCGGCGACCCGCGTTGCGGCCGGTGGGTGGACGGCCCGCAGCCGCCGCCACGGCCGGGGACGCGTCGCCGGCTGGGCGGCCAGCAGCGCGAGCAGTCCCTCGTCACCGGCCGCGGCGGCGGCCAGGTCGGCCTCGTGTTCGCGGGAGCGCAGCACAGCCGCGGCCACCGTTGCGGCCACGACCAGCAACAACAGGCCGCGCAGCAGGTAATTCCAGTAATAGGCGCCGCCCAGGACGACCCTGATCAAGTCCAGCGGCGCCCCGATCAGCGCGCGCGGCCGGGCGAGCACGTTCCGGTTCATCAGCACCAGCGGCACGAGCAGGGCCGGCGGCAGGGCCCACCACATCCCACGGATCAGCCAGACCAGCGTCACGTCGCTGGCGCGCACGTGAGCCACCTCGTGCCGGAGCACCGCGTCGATCTGCTCCGGCGGGAGGCGCCGCAGGCCGGGCGGCACGACGATCCGGATGCCCCGCAATGTTCGTACCGTGAACGGCTCTTGAAGTCGCCAGTTGCCGACGAGCACCGTGGGTGCCCGGCGCAGCCCGAGCCGGACGGCCGCGTCGGCGGCGCGGGAAGTGAATCGCGGTTCGGCCGGGCGAAGCGGCCTCGCCCGCAGCAGCAGCCGGTAGGGCAGCAACAGCATCAGCACCGCCCCGAGCAGCACCACCGCGACCGCCCCGGCCAGCGCGTAGGCGGACCGCTGGTGCTCGACCGCGGAGACGCACGAGAGGTACGCGACGCCGTCCCCGCTGTCGGCCGGGACGGCGTCGAGCGGACGCCCGGCGGCACATCCGCGGACCACGGCCAGCCAGCGGTCGCCGCGCATCGCGTTGTGCACGCTGTGCCCGGCGAACAGGCCGGCCGTCGCGAGGAGCAGCACCACCATCCCGTACCGGGCAAGTCCCGGCGACGGCAGCCGCGCGGGCGTCATCAGGGTCGCCGGCGCATCGCGGCCACGATGTGAACCGCGGTTTCCGCCGCGAGCTCGGGACGCATGCCCCGGTCGATCAACAGGGTCACGAAGAGCACGGTGATCTCCTGCCACGGTTTCTCCAGGTCCGCGCCGTCACCCGTGGCTTCGCCACGACGAAAGACCTTCGAGACTTGCGCGTACGCCGTGGAAGTCAGCTTTGCGAGCGCGTCGTCCACCAGATGGGTGGCGGTCGCGGTCGCCACGTAGGAGAGCGCGGACAGCACGATCGGGGCGGCGGCCGCCAGGTCGACACCCATGCCGACCGGCGCACGCAGCCGCCGTGGCCGTGCCCGCCGCGGCGAGGCCGCCAGCAACTCCGGGAGGATCTCCAGCTCGTCGGGGTAGGCCGCGGTCACCACCTCGGTCAGGAGAGCGGCCACCACCTCGTCCTGGCCGGAGATCTCCGCGCGACGTGGTCCGAACAAGTCGTCCTCCCGATGCTGGTGGGGAGGCGAAAGTGCCACAGCGCGGGCAGTGATCGCAGTTTCGTGAAAGCCACGATCCACGGCAATGCGCCCGATTCGCCGCGCGGTTCACCCGTCGGGGACAACCCGGTCCGGCGGGCGTCGTCACCACCAGCCGCGGCGCTTGGCCCAGCCCAGCAGCAACGCCGACATGATCGACATCAGGACGAGGAGCGCGGCGAGCAGGGGGTAGCTCGTGCTCTGGTTCACGATGACGTTCATGCCGAACACCGACGAGAGGGCCGTGATCGGCAGCGTGACCACGGCGATCACGGCCAGCCGCTCCGCCGCCACGGTCATCTTCGTGTCGCTGCGGGTGCGGTAGAACTCGATCACGCCCTGGAGGTACTCCTTCTGGCTGTCGGCCACGCCGTACACCCGGGAGAATTGATCGACGATGTCGTCGAGCAACGGCTTGGCGCCGGCCGGGACGGCGCGGTTGATCCTGGCGAGGCGGCCATAGATCTCACGGCCGAGCGCCCCCATCGCGCGGACCGCGATCAGACCGTGGCGGGCGCGGAACATCTCGTCGAGGAACTGCTCGGGGTTGCCCATGTGGCCGCTGGTCACCCGCTGCTCGAGCTGCCAGACGAGCTCGGTCTGGTGCTCGATGAACTCCTCGAGGCGACGGGCGAGCGCGGCGACCACGCCGTAGGAGAGCTCCCAGCCCGAACCCGGCTGGAAACGGCCCGCCTTCACCCGCCGCAGCACCTCGTGGGTCTCCCACTCGGCCGCCTCCGGACTCACCGCCGGGTTGATCGGGCCGTGCACCGTGACCAGGTAGTTCGGGCCGATGAACTGGTCCAGCTCGACGTAGTGGACGTGGCCGGCGGCGCCCATCTCCGGGGCGTGCAGGACGACGAACGCGTGGTCGGCGTAGACGTGGACCTTCGGCACGCGGTTGCGTTGGGCGCTGTCCCGGACCGCCTGCGGGTGGAAGTGGAAGATCTCGGTGAGCACGTGCATCGCGGTCTCGTCGCAGGACGGGATGTCGACCCAGACGATGCCTCTGCCGACCGTTCCCGCGCTGGTCTCTTGCGCGCCGACTTGTTTCGCGCCGGCTTCTCCGGCGACCAGATCGGGCAACTGGTCGAGGGTTTGCTCGGTGATGCCGTCCGAGGTGATCAACCAGATGTCCATGTCAGATCCGTGTCCGTGTCAGATCCGCCGATCCGGATGTGTCTGGCCCAACGGTCGCAGCTCGACCTTACCGTCGAGTGTGCCGATCGCTAAGGTCAGTTGGCCGTACCGGTGCAGCACGGTGGCGCAGCGACCCGGCACCGAGTCGCCGATCCGCTCGCCGGTCTCGGTGTCCCAGCGGTGCACGACCTCGTCGAATCCGACCGTTATCAACTCCGAACGGCCGTTCACTTCGACCGGGGTCAGCGAGGCGACCGCATAACTGTCGACCACCACCGGCACGCCGACCGGTTCGCCGGTCTCCGCATCCCACCGGTACAGGTCGGCGGTCGCCGCTGCGATCAGCTGCCGCCCGTCCGGCAGCGTGACCGGGGTGATCGCCCCGATCACCTCGTCACCGACGTCCAGCGGACACCCGATTCGCGCTCCGGTGCGCGGATTCCAGCGGGACACCGACCCGCTCCGGTCGCCGGCGCAGACCACCGGGCCGTCCGGCCGGTCCATCACCGCGACGGCGGTGACCTGATCCCGGTGCACGCCGAGCGGCTCCAGCCGGGCGCCGGTCCCGGCGTCCCAGCGCAGCAGCGGGTACGGCGCCCGGGCCGAACCGGCCAGCAACGTCCCGGCCCACGACGCGAGCGGGAACACCTGGGCCGGCTTGTCGGGCAGATGCCCCGGCCTGCCGGTCCGTGGCTCCAGCCACCAGAGCCCCTCGTCGGTGGTGACCGCGATCAGCGGATCACGCCAGCCGGCCGGGCAGGCGAGAAGTTCGTTGATCTTGCCCAGGCGGTCCGCGGTCTCGCTGATCAGCCTGCCGGTCCGGGGATCGTGCACGCGGATCGCCGAACCGTCCGAGGAGACCAGCATGTCGGTGCCGTCCAACGGCAGCGTCGCCAGATGCAGCGCATCGATGATCACGACCGGATGATGCCACCGATTGAGCGCAATGGGTTTTTCGACGCGCCTTGCCACTACCGAGGGTTCATTTTCGGCTTTCGCGCGAGAAACATCGGGTTCGAGTCCACCCGACGATGGGAGAACACCATGGGCAACAGAGCCGTTGTCTACCAGGGTCCCGGTCGCGTTGAGATCCAGGACGTCGAATATCCGGCGTACGAGGTGAAGGACGGCCCCGGCGTCAACAAGCTGAACGTCGGCCGGCGTACCCCGCACGGCGCCGTCCTCAAGACGGTGACCACCAACATCTGCGGCAGCGACCAGCACATGGTCCGCGGTCGCACCACCGCCCCGGAGGGCCTGGTGCTCGGCCACGAGATCACCGGCGAGGTGATCGACGTCGGCCCTGATGTCGAGTTCATCAAGGTCGGTGACGTGGTCTCGGTGCCGTTCAACATCTCGTGCGGACGGTGCCGGAACTGCAAGGAGCGCAAGACCGGGGTGTGCCTGAACGTGAACCCGGACCGGCCCGGCTCGGCATACGGATACGTCGACATGGGCGGCTGGGTCGGCGGCCAGGCGGAGTACGTGATGGTTCCCTACGCCGACTGGAACCTGCTCCGCTTCCCCGACCGTGACCAGGCGCTGGAGAAGATCCTCGACCTGACCATGCTCTCCGACATCTTCCCGACCGGCTACCACGGCTGCGTGAGCGCCGGAGTCACGACCGGATCCACCGTTTACATCGCCGGCGCCGGGCCGGTCGGGCTGGCCGCGGCCACCTCGGCGTTCCTGCTCGGCGCGGCCGTCGTGATCGTCGGAGACCTGAACGAGGAGCGGCTCGCGCAGGCCCGCAGCTTCGGCTGCGAGACGGTGAACGTGTCCCGGGGCGAGCCGGCCGAACAGGTGCAGCAGATCCTCGGCCGGTCCGCCCCGGCGATCGGGCAGCCGCTGGTCGACTGCGCGGTCGACGCGGTCGGGTTCGAGGCGCGCGGCCACGGGCGGGACGCCGGGACGGAGCAGCCGGCGACGGTGCTCAACTCGCTGATGGACCTGACCCGGGCCGGCGGCGGCATCGGGATTCCCGGCCTCTACGTCACCGGCGACCCGGGCGGCGTCGACGAGGCCGCGAAGGTCGGCTCACTGTCGCTGCGGTTGGGCCTGGGATGGGCGAAGTCGCACTCCTTCGTGACCGGCCAGTGCCCGGTCATGAAGTACAACCACGGCCTGATGATGGCGATCCTGCACGACCGTGTGCAGATCGCGAAGAACGTCAACGCCACCCCGATCCCGCTCGACGAGGCCCCGCGCGGCTACTCCGAGTTCGACCAGGGCGCCGCCCGCAAGTACGTCCTCGACCCCCACGGCATGGTCCGCACCTGAGCTGACCCGGGCGGGCCACCCCGACCCGGACATCGCCGCGACCCAGCTGCTGGTGCTGGTCGACGGGGTCCTGGCACACGGCGTGACCCGCCCGGAAGCGCACCCGGCCCGCGCCGCGAAAGCGCCGGCCGAGCCGCCCCGGCCCGCGCCATGGAAGCGCCGGCCGGGCTGAATCAGTCGAACTGTTTTCCGAGAGCTGCCCGGTTCCCGGAAAGGCCCGACCGAAGGAAACGGTCTACAGGTTGACCGAAATGGTCAGGTTGGCCACGTACCCGGAGGCGACCGAACCCGTCACCGTGGCCATCTCCCGCGCCGCCAGATCGTCCCGGAACACCATGTCCGTGGCGAGCGAGATCCGGCTCAGGTTGGTCACGCTCGCGGAGTACCCGGTGGCGCTGGTGTACACCGTCTGCGACACGTCCTGGGGCAGCGCGATCTGCGACGTCTTGCGGATCGGCCCGGCCCCGCTGGTCGCCGCGGCCAGCGACGAGTACACCTCGAAGTGGATGTGNGCCAGCGACGAGTACACCTCGAAGTGGATGTGCGGCCAGCGTCCCGAGTAACAGGCCGGGAAGATGCTGGTGAAGGTGACCGTGCCGGTCGCGTCGCTCTCCTGGATGCCGCGCAGGTAGTTCTCGCCGGTGATCCCGGTGGAGTAGAGCGAGTAGTTCCCGTCCCGGTCGCAGTGCCAGGCGTAGACCGCCGCCCCGACGACCGGCGCGCCCTCCAGGTCCACCACGGTGAGCGAGAACGTCAGCGGGACGCCCTCGGCGACGGTCGTCGAGGTGCCGAACGACGACCGGATGTCGCTGCGCACGATGCCGGACTCGGTGCGCACGTCGACGCCGTTGGAGCCGTCCGCCGGGTAGGGCCCGGCCGTCTCCGACTCGACCTCCTCCAGCNGGTAGATGCTGGTGAACGTCGCCACGCCGGACGAGTTCGTCACCTGGATCCCGCGGAGGTAGTTCTCGTTGGTCACTCCGGACGAGTAGAGCGAGTACCGCCCGGCCCGGTCGCAGTGCCAGGCGTAGACGGCCGCGCCGGAGACGAGGCCGCAGGCCAGGTTCTGCACGGTGAGCGAGAACTGCAACGGCACACCCGGGGCGGTGGTCGTCGAGGTTCCGAAGCTGGACCGGATGTCACTGCGCACGATGCCGGACTGCACCCGGACGTCGGGCCCGTTCGACCCGTCGGCCGGGTAGGGGCCGGCGGTCTCCGATTCGACCTCGGCCAGGCAGGCGGCGGCCGCGGCGTCGGCCGCTCCGCCTCCGGCCAGCCCGCCGCCGATCACCGCTGCGGCGCCGACCCCGCCGGCGACGGTCAGCATCCGCCGTCGCGACATCGTCGGCAGGTCGAACTGCAACCCCTTGTCGTGCACTTCGCGCACATAGGCGTCGTTGTCTTGCATCACTTCTCCTCGCGGATGGGGGACTGAGGACGCCCGTGAGCAAAACATCGAAGTCTATGAATGACCTGTGGTTGATCTCCACCGACCGGTTCCGGCCTCATATTTCTTGGGTCATATCTAATCGGGGGTACGTCGTGAGCCGCCCCCGGGGCGAGTGCGTCTGCCCGGCGGAACCACCCCGCAGACCCGCGCCTCCGGAGCCCGGCGAGTCCTCCGAGACATCAACGGCCAGGATCTGCGGGTGACGCCGGGCCAGGGCCGGGACGGGCGGCGTGTGCCGGCTCGGGCTGTGATCACATCTGGACAGCGACCCGGTTCCGGCCGTTGCGCTTCGCCTCGTACATCGCCAGGTCGGCGTCGCGGATCAGCTGGCCGGCCCCGCGTTCGCCCGGAGAGCACGAGGTCACGCCGATGCTCGCGCCGATCACCGCGGTCTCGCCGCCCACGTCGAAGACCTCGCCGAACGCGGCCAGCACCCGGTCGGCCAGCGGCCGCGGCGGCGACGTGGTCAGCACCGCGAACTCGTCACCGCCCAGCCGGGCCACCACGTCGCCGGGCCCGGCCGTCGCGGTCAGCCGCCGGGCCACCTCGACCAGCACCCGGTCGCCGCTGTGGTGGCCGAACGTGTCGTTCACCGGCTTGAACCCGTCGAGGTCGATGAGCAGCAGCGACACCGGCCCGGGCGCGTCCGGCAGCAGCGCCTGCTCGGCGCACTCCTCGAACCGCGGCCGGTTGGCCAGCCCGGTGAGCGCGTCGTGGTCGGCGCGGAACCGCAGATCGTCGACGAGCGTGGAGAGCTGCCGGGTGAGACGGCGGTTGTCGCCGAGGATCAGCATCTGCCGGAGCACCACCAGCGCGGTCAGCGTCAGGCTCACGCCGGCCAGCACCGGGTCGAGCGACCGGCCGCCGGCGACCAGGGAGATGCCGGTGACGAAGGCGAGCGCGAACGGCACGTACGGCAGGTAGGCCCGCGGCCGTCCGCCGTCACTGACCCGGGTCACCCCGCGCAGCTCGGACCGGCGCGGCGCCCCGACCGCGAACGTCACCCAGGCCACCAGCCAGAGCAGGTCGGGCAGCGCGCCGAACCGGTAGGTCCCGGCGACCGCCTGGCAGGCGTAGAGGGTGTCGGCCGCGAACTGCACGACGATCCCGGTCGCGGCGATCTCCAGCGGCGCTCGCAGCGTCGAGCCGGCGTCGGCGAGCAGCAGCAGGACCAGGCTCAGGATCACCACGTCGGCCGCCGCGTAGGTGACCGTGCCGAGGTCGGTCGCGCCGGACCGGAGTTGCGGCTCGAGAATCAGCGCCCAGATCACGAAGAACAGCGACCCGCCGATCATCAGGGCGTCGAAGAGGGTGCGCAGGCTCGCCGAGGGGCGGCCGACCAGCAACACCGCGGCCAGTGGCGTGGCGACGATGGTGACGCCGAACGCGATGTTGGCCGTCACGCCGATCGTCGCCGTGCCGGCGTGCCAGCCGTCGGCCAGCCAGAGCACCTGACCGGTGGTCCAGCCGGCGCCCGAGACGCTCCAGGTGAACAGCCCGGCCCGGATCCGGCCGCGCGCCCCGATCGCGGCGCGCGCCCAGAGCACGGTCACCAGCGCGCCGACCGCGGCCAGGCAGAGCTGGCTGAACCGGCCGGCGTCCACCGCCGGGATCGGCAGCACGTGGACGACCAGCACGTAGAGGGCGAGGAACAGGATGGCGGACACGCCCGCCGCTCGTCGCCTCTGCACCATGACGCACCCATCGGGCCGCACCGCCGGGACTTGAGAGAAAAGCCTTCAGCGGTACGGCGCGGGCTCGTTCTAGGGGACAGCGGCGCGCAGCGGGCGCCGGCGCGCCCGGTTCCATCGACGTGCGCTCAGTGTCCAGCGCAACATCGTGCGGGGGAGGGAGCCCTGGGTCGACATGTGCAGCAGGTACCGCCACGCCGGGTATTCACCGCGCCGGTTCGACAGGGCGTAGGAGAACCGCTTGGCCGGCAGCTCCGCGTACTCCGGCATCCGCTCGAACCAGGCGCTGCTGGCCCGCGCCGCACGCTGCAGCGGGGCGAGCGCGACCTTGCGGCGGTGCTCGTACCGCTCCAACGCGGCGGACAGGGCCGCGCTGTCGGCGAAGCCCCCGGCGAGGGCGTCCGCCAGCGCCATCGCGTCCTGCATCGCCAGCTTGGTGCCGGAGCCGATGGCGAAGTGGGTGGTGTGTGCGGCGTCGCCCATCAGCACCACGTTGCCGTGGTCCCAGCGTTCCGCGGTGACCCGCCGGAAGTTCAGCCAGCCCCGCCCGGCGTCGTCGAGCGGCTGCCCGTCCAGGTGCCGTTTGAAGATCTCCTGCAGCCGGGCGTTGCCCATCGCCGGGTCCATCCGGTCCAGGCCCAGCCCGCTCCACGTCTCCGGGGTGCACTCGACGATGAACGTGCTGGCGCCGTCCGCGAACGGGTAGGCGTGGAACCAGATCCAGCCGGCCTCGGTCTCCTCGAAGCCGAAGGTGAACGTGCGGAACACGTGCGGGGTGCCGAGCCAGATGTACTTGTTGCGGCCGGTCTCCACCTCCGCCCCGAAGTGCTCGGCGGCCGCGTCGCGGATCCGGGAGCCGGCGCCGTCGCAGGCCACGATCAGGTCGGCCGGTTCCAGCTGATCGGGATCGGTCAGGTCGTCCTCGTAGCGGACGGTCACGCCCAGCTCGCGGGCGCGCTCGCCGAGGATGTCCAGCAGCCGGTGCCGGCCCAGGCTGAAGCCGTACCCGCCGAGGAAGGAGACCGGTTTGCCGGCCGCGCGCACCTCGTACTCGTCCCACTTGTAGGCGGCGTCCCAGATCCGGGCGGCGCTCACCGGGTCGTATCGGAAGAGGTCGTCGAGCAGGTCGTCCCAGAAGACGACCCCCCAGCCGTACGTGATGCCGGCCGGGTTGCGCTCCAGAACGGTGATCTCGCGGGCGGGGTCGGCCAGCTTCGCCAGCACCGCGAAGTACAGACCGGCGGGTCCGCCGCCGACGCAGGTGATCCGCATGGCGTGCGCTCCTTATCGGTACGAGGGGAAGGTGCCGGTCAGGTCCGTGGGGTCGGCCTCCGGTCGGCGATTCAGCATCAACTCGGCGTACGCCGCCGGGTCGGTGACCACCCGCCAGGTGTGGAACGGATGGCGGCTCGGTGAGAAGCCGGCCTTGTAGGAGAAGAGCGAGTCGTTCACGCCGCCCTTGCCGCCACCCAGGTGGAACACCTTGGCGCCACGGTCCTTGCACCAGCGGCGCACCGAGTCGTAGAGCAACTCGTCGGCGTACCGGCCGCGGGCGCGACGGGTCGACGAGACGTATCCGGTGGCGATCCCGTCGTACTCGAAGAAGGTGTTGCCCCCGACCACCTCGTCACCCTCCAGCGCGACGGCAAGGTGCATGTGGTCGCCGACCGCGTCGTGCAGCGCGGCCAGGTGCTCGTGCGTGAAGAAGTAGTAGTCCGCGGCCCCGACGCGACGCATGTTGTCGTGGTAGACCTCGACCCACTCGGCCAGCCGCCCCCAGTCGTCGAAGACCACCCGCGTGCCGGCGCGCTTGGCCCGGTTGATGTGGTTGCGGTGGTCGCTGCGGGTCTGCTGCCACATCTCGTCGACGCTGACGGTCAGGTCCATCGAGACCGTCTCGCCGTGCCGGACCAGCGCGCCGGCCTCGCCGAGCACCGGCGACGGCGGGTTCAGCAGCGGATGCATCCGGACGAAGACCGAGACGATCCCCGCCTCGCGCATCGTCTCCTTGAGGGCGGCGCAGGCGGTGCGCCAGAACGTGAGGTCACCGGGGACGGCATCGCTGACCGGGCCGGGATAGCCGTACGGCGACAGCGCGTCCCGCAGCTCCGAGCCGGGTATCTCCCGGACGATCAGCGGGAGCAGCACCCGCCGCCCGTTCTGCTCGAAGTGGAACGCGGCCGGTGTGCCGCCGTACAACCGGGCATCGAGGACGACGTAGTCGGGCACGTGGTACATGTCGTGGTCGACGTGTCCCAGTGCCTCCTTCCATTCCCGGGCCGCCGGTTCCAGCAGCGATGCCGTCATCGGTGTCTCCTCACGCGCGCAGGATCTTTGCGTTGAGCGCCATGTTCGCGGCGAACTGGTCGTTGACCACCTGGTAGGACTCCAGGCGGTGCTGGATGTTCGGGTCGTAACGGCCGAGCTTCACGAAGCCGTCGGCGATCCAGCCGTTGTCCCTGCCGGTGCCGTCCACGAACTCGGGGTACGTGGCGCCGCCCGGCCAGATCACCTTCGTGAGCAGCCGGCCGAACGCGGTCATGTCCGCCGAGTTCCACGTGGTGCCCTGGTCGCGCGCCTCCACGACGTACGCCATGACGCCGTTGCCGTGCCCCACGTCCTGCCCGGGCCGGCGGGTCGAGCCCCACACGTCGCTCCAGAAGTACGCGGCCGGCTCGACCGGGTTGCGCGTCATCTGGTTGCGGATCTCCGCGCCGATCGTGGTCAGCACCTGCCGGTACCGGGTGCGCCGGGTGGCGTCCGCGGTGAGCTGGCCGAGGTTCAGCGAGATCAGCGCCCAGTGCGCGGCCATGTGCGTGCGCTCGCGGTAGATGCTCTCCGCGGCGCCGCGCGTGTACCACTTCTCGAAGATGTCGATCTCGGCGAACTGCAGCAGCCGGTCGTAGCGGGCGCGGTAACCGGCGTTCGCGAAGACCTTCGTGTTCTGCCGCATCGCGACCAGCAGCTGGGTGCCGTACCGCCAGAAGTAGCTCTCGTAGAGCGGCACCTCGTCACCGCCCTGGCCGGACTTGCTGGAGCCCCAGCCGCGGTACCGGTCGTGGAACGTGCTGCGCGACAGCGCGGTCGACGGCGCCGACGCGTCCACCACGTTCTCGGTGTAGGCCAGCGCCCGGTCCAGGTAGCGGGTCGAGCCGGTGGCCCGGAACATCGCGATGTTGCCGTCGAGGGTGTACGCCAGGTCGTAGTGGTCCTGGCTGTCCTTCGACCGGCTCAGCGGCTGCGCCGTCGCGGACTGGTAGTCCCAGCTCTGCTCGAACACCCCG
>KL571203.1:203645-209542 GCA_000715855.1 Actinoplanes liguriensis | reverse complement strand
GCGGCTGCGCCGTCGCGGACTGGTAGTCCCAGCTCTGCTCGAACACCCCGGTCCAGTAGCTGACCGGTTTGAGCTTGACGTTGCTCGCCGACGGCACGGCCACCGAGGACGCTGCCTGATCGTCCGGCATCGGCCGGGCGTTGCACGGCCGGGCGGTGCTCTCCGCCACGGTCGCGGCGACCAGTGAGGTGACGCCGAGCAGCAGCACGGTGCGCCTCGTCGAACGGGTCGTAGTCATTTGTCCACTGCCTCTTTCTCACGGGCGGGCGCGGCGGCCGCGGCCGCTCGGTCCCGAGCTACCCCGGGCGCGGCGGCCGCGGCCGTCCGGGCCTGAGGACCCTCGGACGCGGCGGCCGCAGCCGTCCGGGCCCGCGCAACCGCGGCCGCGGCGGCCATCGCGGCGAAGATCCAGAAGAGCCGGGCGTCGTAGTAGTCCCCGGAGAAAAGGCTGCTCAGCGCCACGAAAACGGCCGCCGCCACGGCAAGCCCGGTCAACTGGGGCCGGGCGCCGCCACCGCGTACGGTTCTGGCCCACAGTATGACCGCGCAGGCCAGCAGTCCGAGGCCGATCAGTCCACCCTCGGCAGCAACGGCCAGCACATAGTTGTGTGGATACTCGACCATCTGGTTCACGCCGATCAGGCCGTAGAAGCCGTCCAGCCCGGCGCCGGCCACCGGATGGTCGACCGCCATCCGGATCGCCGCCGCCCAGATGTCGGTGCGGTCCGAGAGGTACTGCTCCTGCACGGTCTGCTCGACGAACCGCTCCTGGAACAGGCTGGTGAACGCGGGCGGCGCGGAGAACCAGATGACGATCCCGGCGGTCACCAGGAAGGCGCCGGTCGCGACCACCGGACCGGCCTTCAGCCGCGAACGGATCTTCCACAGCGCGGCCACGCCGACCGCGCCGCCGGCCATCAGCCCGGCCCGCGAGCCGGAGAGCACCGCGGCCAGCAGGAACAGCGGCGTGACCAGCAGCGGCAGCCACCTGCGCGAGCGCAGGGACATCGCGATCGCGCTGAGCACGCCGAGGATCTCGATCCGGACGAAGACGTTGGGCCCGCCGCCGAACGCCGAATAACGACCCTGCTCGCCGGGGCCGTTGATGAAGATCGCGGCGAGCGCGAAGACGATCGCGGCGACGAAGAACAGCCGGAACGTGTAGTGCAGCGCGCGGTCCGGGTCGCCCAGCGTCCAGTAGTAGAACGCCAGCGTCAGAACGATGAGCAGGACCAGGTCCAGCGTCTGCGGGCCGATCCGGGAGGCGGCGGGCGCCCACAGCGCGGAGGCGATCTGGAACACGAAGAAGATTCCGGTGGCGACGAGCCAGCCCTCCCGGCGCGACTCCGATCCGCGTCTTCGCAGCGAGAGGTCCACGGTCAGGAAGATCAGGGCGACGACCAGGCCGACCACGCGCAGGTCGACCCAGGCCAGGTCGGGGAACCCGGCCCGGTCCAGGGTGAACCGCCCGCCGATCGCGATCAGCACGAGCAGCAGCCCCGGAGCGAGGAAGATCCGGTTCATGTCCGCTCTTTCACGAGGTACGTCGTGATCAGCGCGAACACCAGGCAGGCGCCGTACCCGGCGAGCGATCCGTACGCCGCCCCGAGGATCCCCATCCGCGGGATGAGCAGCAGGTACACCGCGAAACTGACCACGAACCCGGTGATCTCGGCGACCGAGACGAGCCCGCCGCGCCCCTTGGCGATCAGCAGGCCGAGGGTGACCCGGGACACCGCGTACAGCCCGGCGGCTACCACCAGCGGTAGCACGACCACCTTCGCCGGCGCGTACTGGTGGCCGAAGACCGGAACGATCAGCAGGTACAGGCCACCGGCCACGAACGGGACCACGACCAGCGAGTAGACGGCGGCGGCCAGCACGATCGGGCGCGCCCGCAGGGCGCCGTCGTTGTGCGAGGCCCGCCACCGGCCGAGCCGCGAGTCGGCGTACGCCCGGATCGGCCACGCCAGTAGCTCGGTCATGGTCGCGACGCTGGTGTACAGGCCGAGCGCGGCGGTCGACGCGAGCGCCGGGATGACCAGCCGGTCCACGCGCAGCATCGCCATGTTGGAGATCGCCGCCGGGAACAGCGAAAGGCCCTCGCGGCGCACCTGGCGGTTCAGGTCCCGGTGGACCGGGGCGGCGTCCGGGTCGACCGGCAGCCGCAACCAGACGATCAGGTACGCGATCGTGGGGACAGCGCCGGCGAAGACGTACGCGAGGAACCAGGTCTCCGGGTGCGAGGTGTGCGTGATGTAGAGCCCGATCAGCATCGCCAGCAGCAGCACCGACTCCAGAACCCGGCAGATCATGAAGTCCCGGACCCGGCCCACGGCGATCGCGACCGCGCGACTGGCCAGCGCGGACGCCTCCACGATCGTGTAGACGACGAGCAGCGCGACGATCAGCGGGCCCGGGTTGCGGTGATGCGGCGAGACCGCCGTGAAGATCAGCGCCCCGGCGAGGCCGGCCGAGGTCGGGATCAGGAGCAGTTTCCCGTACGCGCGGACGGCCGGCCCGGGAGCGACATTGTGGTAACTCGCCACGAAGCTGCGCTCGGTGCCGAGCAGCAGCACCTGGGTGGCGAGGTAGACGACCTGCAACAGCAGCGCGACCTCACCACGGTGGGTGGGGGTCATCGACCGGACCATCAGGATGTTCGCGGCCATCGCCACCGCGCCGGTGAGCACCTGCGAGGCGAGGAGCTGGACGTACGGCTCGCGGAGCTGGCCCCGTACGAAAGCGAGGGTTTCGACGCGGCGTGGGGCGAGCCCGGCTAGCTCACTCACCGTCGTCCGGCTCCTCTGGCTTCTGCGGCTCGGCGGCCTTGTCCTCACCGGAGGCGAGTGCCGCTTTCACCACCCGGGCCCGTCCCCGGACCACCCCGCCGGGCGTCTGCGGGGCCGGTGCGGGACTGGTCGGGACCGGCTCGTCCGGTTCGTCGAGCGGGATCAGCAGCTCGGACGGCTCGACCTGGGACGCGGCCGCCCAGGCCTGGCCGGTGGGCAGCTTGCGGGGCAGCGCGTTGAGGACCGCGCCGGCCAGTTTCGCGCCGATCTTCTCGAGCAGCTCCAGCGAGCGCTCGACGTCCGCCGTCCGCGTCTTGTTCGCCCGCACCACCAGCAGCGCGCTGTCGGTCACCTTGCCGAGCACGGCGGCGTCGGCCGGCCCGTTCAGCGGCGGGGCGTCGACCAGCACGACGTCGAAACGCTCGGTGAGGGTCCGTACCGTCGCGGGAAGCCGGGGCGAGGCGAGCAGTCCACCCGGATCGGGTACGTGCTCGCCGGCGGGCAGCACGGTGAGCCGCCCGTTCAGCGACTCGCGCAGCACGTCCGGGATCCGGGCGGAGCCGGAGAGCACCTCGGCCAGGCCCGGCTCCGGGTCGAGCGACAGGTAGCGGCCGACGCCCGGTGAACGCAGGTTCGCATCCACCAGGACCACCCGCGCCCCCGTCTCGGCCAGCGCGATGGCGAGCCCGCAGGTGACCGCGGTCGTCCCCTCCTTGCGCCCGGAGCCGGCCAGCATCAGCGCCCGCCCGCGGGGGTTGGCCCGGCGCCCGTCGGTGATCCCGGGCAGCAGGCTGCGCAGCCGCCGGAACGCCTCGGCCAAGGCCTGGTCAGGGTGCTCGCCGCGACCGTCCCGGCCGTCCAGCGAGATCACCCCGACCGTCCCCAGGCCGAGTCGTCGCAGGTCCTCCTCCTCGGCGACGGTCTTGCCGGCCGCCTCCCGGATCGCCACCGCGATCGCGCCGATCAGCAGGCCGAGCACCCCGGCGAAGCCGGCGTTGCGGGCCAGGTTGCTCGGCTGCCGGACGGTCTCGGCGTCCTGCAAAATCGAGATGTTGGGGGCCGGCCCGCCGTCGGCCGGGTTCGCCGGCGCGATCTGCTTGGCCAGGGTGACCAGCACGGACGCGGCGGTGGTGACGATCTCCCGGCTCCGCGCGGCGGAGGGGTCGGTCGCCGCGATCTCCAGCAGGTCGGTGCCCTCGCTGACCTGCGCGGTCAGACTGGCCCGCACCCGGTCGGCGGTGACCTCGCCGGAACCGAGCTTGGTGACCACGCCCTGGGCTACCCGCGGGCCGGTGAGCAGGGCGATGTAGGAGTTGAGCCGGCGCGCCTCGGCGTCCGGGTCGCCGGTGCCGGCCGAGACGAACAGGATCATCGAGGACCGGTAGGCGGGTTTCGCGGTCAGGGTCAGGCCTCCGGCGACCGCGGCGGCGACCAGCACCGGGACCACCAGCCAGAGCCATCGGCGACGGCAGGCCCGGACGTATGCGCGCAGTTCCATCAGTTACCCCGTCTCAGGCCGCGGACCTGGTGAGCACGGCTTCGAACCGTTCGAAGAGCATGTCCCGGGAGAACTCCTCCACCGCCAGCCGATGCGCCGCCGCCCGGGCCTTGACCAGCCAGTCCTCGTCGCGGACGTGCGCGGCAAGCACGTCGCCCGCGGCGTCGGCGTCGTGCGGGTCGAGAACCAGCCCGGCCCCGGTCTCGGTCAGCATGTCGGCCTGCCAGCCGCCGTAGTTGATGGCGATCGGGCGTTCCGCGGCGAGCGCGTCGAAGAACTTGTTCGCCGAGTTGTCCCAGAGCCCGCGGATCGGCCGGACCGTGCTGGTCGACATGGTCGAGGCGCCGAGGATCACCGGCAGCTCCGACTTCGGGACCTTCGCCCACATCCGTACGGTCCGGTCCAGCAGCCCGAGGTCGGCGGCGAGCCGTTCGGTGCTCTCCCACTCCCGGCCGTGCCCGACGATCAGCAACTGGATCCCGGGGTCGGTGTCGCGTATCCGGTCCATCGCCCGGACCAGGTACTCCACGCCGTTCACCGCGCCCAGCGCGCCGGTGTAGACGATCAGCGGCCGGTCGCCGAGCCACCGGTGCTCGTTGCGGAACCGCTTCACCTGCGCCGGGTCCACGTGGAAGAGGTCCAGGTCGGCGGCGTTCGGCACCACGGTGACCGGGGTGCCGGGGCGGCGCTTGGTGACCCCGGCGGCCATCCCGGGCGACAGGGCGACCACCTCCGCGGCGTTGCGGTAGGCGAAGTTCGCCAGACCGCCGGCCAGCCCCCGGGCGAGCGGGTTGCGCAGCGCTCCCATCTCGATCGGGACCTCCGGCCACAGGTCGCGGACCTCGAAGACGAACGGCACCCGGCGCAGCCGAGCGGCGAGTACACCGGGTACCGCGACGGTGAGCGGCGTGCTGGTCGCGAAGACCAGGTCCGCTTTCAGGCGGGCCGCCCGGACGGTGGCGAGCAGCATGAACTCGGCGAACGCGCGGAGCCGCCGCGAGAACGACATGTGGTTGTTGTAAGGGATCTTGAACCAGTGGACGGTCACCCCGTCGTCGTGGGTGACCCGCCAGCCCAGCTCACGGTCGCCGGGGGTGATGTCGGTGGTGATCACGTCGACCGTGTGCCCGCGCGCCACCAGCCGCCGGGCCTGCTCGTAGGAGCGGATGCCGCCGGCCATCTGCGGATTGCAGTAGTACTGGTGGATGTAGACGACGCGCATCAGCCCGTCACTCCTTCACTACCGAGCGGACGACGGACACGACGCGGTCCCGGTCGTGTGGGGTGAGGGCGGAACCGCTGGGCAGGCAGAGCCCGCGATGGAACAGGTCGGCGCTGACCGAGCCGCCACGCATCACGCAGTCCCGATAGACCGGCTGCAGGTGCATCGGCTTCCACGTGGGACGCGCCTCGATGTTCACCCGGTCGAGCTCGGCGATGACCCGGTCCCGCCGGTCGTGATCGATCAACAGACAGGTCAACCACCAATTGGGTACGCCGTGAGCCGCCACCGGCAGGAAACTCACCCCCGGCAGGTCCCCGAGCGCCGCGCGATAGTGCTCGAAGGTGACTCGCCGTGCCTCGATGAGCTGCGGCAGCCGCTGTAA
>KL571203.1:200083-203450 GCA_000715855.1 Actinoplanes liguriensis | reverse complement strand
GTAGTGCGCCACCGGCTCGCGCGCCTGGGTGGCCAGGTGCCGTGCCTGCGTGGCGATCGAGCCGTCATCGGTGACCAGCATCCCGCCCCCGCCGGTGGTGGCGATCTTGTTGCCGTTGAAGGAGAGGACCCCGGCCAGCCCGAATGATCCGGCCGCCCGTCCCCGGTAGGTCGCGCCCAGCGCCTCGGCCGCGTCCTCGATCAGCGGCACCCCGTACCTGTCGCAGGCGTCCAGGATCGGCTCGTAGTCGGCGCACTGCCCGTACATGTCCACGGTGATCACCGCGCGCGGCAGACTGCCCCGGACCGCCCGGCCGCGCAGCTCGTCGGCGAGGATCTGCGGGTCGACGTTCCAGCTCTCCGGGGTGCTGTCCAGGAGGACCGGGCGGGCGCCCAGGTACATCACCGCGTTCGCGGTCGCGGCGAACGTGAACGACGGGACCAGCACGGTGTCGCCGCGCCGCACCCCGGCCGCGATCAGCGCCAGGTGCAGCGCCGCGGTGCCGCTGCTCAGCGCGACGGCGTGCCGGACGCCGACCAGCTCGGCGCACCTGGCCTCGAACGCGTCCAGGTCCGGCCCGACCGGTGCGACCCAGTTCGAGTCGAACGCCTCCAGCAGCAGTTTCCGCTCGACGTCCGTCACGTCGGGTGGCGACAGGTAGATCCGTGGGTGGATCTTGGCCGGCTCAGTCATGGACGCGGGTCCGCACTGCCATGATCGGCCAGGCCGGGTGCAACCCCTGCCGGGTGATCCACATCGGGGAGTCGCCGGCGTGCATGGCCGGGCGCTGGGTGGTGGCGAAGCTGCGGAAACCGGCCTCCCGCGCGGCCCGGACGTCACGCTCGGAGAAGTCGACGTTCGGATAGCCGTACGGCGCGGCGAAGTCCCGCACCTCGGTGCCCAGCTCGTCCTCGATCTCCCGCTTGGAGTCCACGATCTCGTGCCGCGCCTCGGCCGCGTCCTGATCGGCCAGCCGCGTGTGGGTGACGGTGTGCGACCCGAAGCTGAACCCGGCGTCCCGGATCTCCCGGCAGTCGTGCCAGGTCAGATTGCCGGGCCGGCCGATCATGCTGGTGGTCAGGAAGAACGTGGCCGGGACGGCCAGCTCGCGCAGCACCGGGACGACCACGTCGCGCCAGCTCAGGTAGGCGTCGTCGAAGGACAGGCAGAACACCGGCCCGGTCAGCGGCCGGTCCCCGGCCAGCACGGCCAGCGCCTCGTCCCAGCTCACCATCGGGCCCACCCGGGTCAGGGTGCGCAGGTGGTGGCGCAGGTCGGCGGCGTACTCCGGCAGCACGTCGTGGTAGAAGGGGAAGTACAGACCGGGCGCGCTGGGCAGGCGGCGGAACAGGCCGGCCGGCGCGAGCACCCGCCCCTGTGCGCGCGGCCGGGCCCGGAGCCGGCTGCGCAGGCCCAGTTCGTTCAGACGTCGCTTGATGGCCGTCGGCGTCTCCATGCCATTACCTTGGCAAATGGATCGCGGCGGGCGGCAGTAGCAATTGTCACGCTGAACACGAAACTCATTCACATCAATTATCGAATGGTCCTTCCGGGCCTTGCGGAATGGCCGTTCGGCGGGGCATCATCCGCGTTCGACGCCTAATTCGATCGGGGCGAACTGATGCTTCGACTGCAGCGGGTGGAGCCGGCTCCCGCCCTCCACGCCGACCGCGCCACCTACCAGGACCGCCTCATCTTCCACACTCCCGAATGGCTCACGTTCGTGGCCGAGTGCCAGCGCGCCGAGCCGATCCTCGCGACGGTCAGCGACGGCAGTGTCACTGTCGGACACTTCACCGGACTGCTCACCCGGCGCTACGGACTCCGTATCCTGGGCAGCCCGATGGCCGGCTGGACCACCTCCTACCTGGGCTTCAACCTGCAGTCCGGGGTGTCCCGGCGGGACGCGACGGAGGCGCTGACCCGGTTCGCGTTCGACGATCTCGGCTGCGCCCACCTCGAGGTCCGCGACCGGGGCGCGACGGAGGCCGACATGGCCGGGCTGGGCCTGCGGTGGGACGCCGCGCCCACCGCCGTGATCGACCTGAGCCCGGACGAGGACACCCTCTTCGGTGCGATGGCCGGCGCCTGTCGCCGTAATATCCGCAAGGCCGCCAAGTCCGGCGTGATCATCGAAGAGGCGGGCACCGATCCGTCATTCGCCGACGAATTCTACGATCAATTACGTGACGTTTTCGCGAAACAGAATCTGGTCCCTACCTATTCCGTGGAACGGGTGAAGTCGTTGATCCGACACCTCGCCCCGGCGGGTCGCATCAGCCTGCTGCGGGCCCGGGACGCGGACGGCCGGTGCATCGCCACCGCGGTGCTGCCCTGGTACCACCGGACGATGTACTTCTGGGGTGGCGCGAGCTACCGCGAGCACCAGCATCTGCGACCCAACGAGGCGCTGATCTGGCACGCGCTGCGGCAGGCGAAGGCGCGCGGCGTGACCGAGTTCGACTTCGTCGGCGGGAACGCGTACAAGGCGAAGTACGGCACCACCGAGGTCGCCGTCCCGTGGGCGCGCCAGTCGCGCTGGCCGCTGGTCGCCAGGCTCCGGGACACCGCCAAGCAGGCCTACGCGCTCAAGCAGCGGACCGCGGCGCGGCTGAGTCGATTCAACGATCCGGCATCCATGACAGGCTCATGAAAGAGATGGAAACAATGCGCCTTCGGTAGTCCTGTCGAATTTTCGCCATTTGTGGGGACGGGCCTCGATGACCCGTCCCCACCTGTGTGTTTACCGCGATTTCGGCGTTCGTCACGTGCTGGAAACGTACTGAAATTGTTGCAAGTTCTTGCAGTGACAGAGGTGCATCAATAGCGTCACCGCACGTGTTGACGACAAGACGCTGGATCATTGTGGTGATCATTCTGACCGCGCTCGCCCCGGCCGTGCCCGCCTCCGGGTCCACCGCTGCGGAGACCTTCTGGGTGCTGATGCGCGACCGGACCGACTTCGGCCCCGCCCGGCAGGCGACAACCAAGGCATCCCGGGTACGGGCCGTCATGCGCGCCGCCCAGGACGGCGCGCGGGCACACCAGGCCGGGCTGCGTGAGCTGCTCGGCAAGCGCGGGGCCGCCTTCGAGCCGTTCTGGATCGCCGACACCGTCAAGGTCACCGGCGACGCCCGGCTGCGCGGGGAGATCGCCGCCCGCCCGGACGTGAAGGCGATCGTCCCGGACACCCCGATCACGCTGCCCGCCCCGGCCGCGGGCGCCGCCCGGGCGGGAGCGGACGGCAACGAGTGGAACATCGACCGGATCGGCGCCCCTCGGGTCTGGGCCGACAGGGGCGACACCGGGCAGGGCATCGTGATCGCGAACGTGGACACCGGCGTCCAGTTCGACCATCCGGCGCTGG
>KL571203.1:193612-199834 GCA_000715855.1 Actinoplanes liguriensis | reverse complement strand
AGATGTGTATAAGAGACAGCGGCAGGCCGGCGGCGGTTACCGGCACGACTACAACTGGTACGACCCGTCGCACGTCTGCCCCGGCGACGCGCCCTGCGACAACGCCGGGCACGGCACGCACACCATGGGCACGATGGTGGGCACGGGCGGGATCGGCGTCGCGCCGGGCGCCACCTGGATCGCCGCGAAGGGGTGCGAGAGCATGTCCTGCTCGGCGTCCGCGCTGCTCGCCGCGGGGCAGTGGATCGTTGCGCCGACCGACCTGACCGGCGCGAACCCGCGACCCGACCTGGCGCCGGACATTGTGAACAACTCATGGGGCGGGGCGTCCGGGTTCGACCCGTGGTACTCCGACGTGGTCCGCGCCTGGAACGCGGCGGGCATCTTCACGGCGTTCTCCAACGGCAACTCCGGGCCGGGCTGCGGCACCGCGAACACGCCCGGGTCGTACACCGGCGTCTACTCGTCCGGCGCGTTCGACGTGAACGGCGCGATCGCCGCGTTCTCCAGCCGCGGCGGCGGAGAGAACGGCGCGGTCAAGCCGGATCTGGCCGCGCCCGGGGTCGACGTGCGGTCCAGCGTGCCCGGCGACGGCTACGCCTCGTACAGCGGAACGTCGATGGCCTCGCCGCACACCGCGGCGACCGTCGCGCTGATCTGGGCGGCCGCGCCTCGGCTGCGGCGGGACGTGGCGGCGACCCGGGAGATCCTCGACGTGACCGCGGCCGACGCCGGGGACACCTCGTGCGGCGGGACGGCCGCGGACAACAACGTGTTCGGCGAGGGTCGGCTCGACGCGTACGCCGCGGTCAGCCTCGCCACCAGCGCGACCGGGACCATCCTCGGCACGGTGACCGGGCCGGGCGGGGCGATCGCGGGCGCGGCGGTCACGGTGAGCGGGCCGGCGTCCCGCAGCGCGACCACCGGCATCGACGGGAGTTACCGGCTCGGCCGTCTGCCGGTCGGCTCCTACGAACTGAGCGTGACCGCTTTCGGCTATGACACCCACCGATCCGCCGTGGTCGTCACCGACGGCGGGACCGGGACCGCCGACGTCGCGCTGACGGCAAGCGCGGCGGGCCTCGTGAGCGGCGTGGTCAGCGTGGCCGGTGAGCCGGCGCCGGGGGCGTCCGTCGCGCTCGCGGGCACACCGGTCTCGGTCACCACCGACAGTTCCGGCGCCTACCGGCTGGCCGCGCCGCACGGGACCTACCAGCTCGAAGTCTCACCGCTGGGCGGCTGCGCGGCCGGGGCGAGCCGATCCGTCACGGTCAGCGGAGACATCACGGCCGACGTCGTCCTCGATCAGATCAAGGACGCTTCGGGGTACGGCTGCACGCCCGCGCAGGAGCCGTACCGCCCCGGCGACACCCGGCTGGACCTGAGCGGCGACGACGGGGCGGCCGAGGTGACCCTGCCGTTCACGATGCCGTTCTACGGGACCGGAAAAGATCACGCCTGGGTGAGCACCAACGGGGTGATCGGGTTCGCCCAGGAGACGTACGCCTACGGCAACACCGCCCTGCCCGACGCCGCCATCCCGAACGACGCGCTCTACCCGTTCTGGGACGACCTCTACGTCGACGACTCGGCGGGCGTCTACACCGCGTCGGACGCGGACAGTTTCGTGGTGGAATGGCGGAACGTGCGATTCTTCGCGGACGAGACGCAGCGGTTGTCGATCAGCGCGATCCTGCATCGGGACGGGCGGATCACCTATCGGTACCGGAATCTCACCGGTGAACGGACTCGCGGGACCAGCGCGACGATCGGCGTCGAGAACGCGGACGGAACGGTGGGGCTGGCTTACTCGTACGCGCAATCGTCTTTGATCGAAGGTCTCGGGGTCACCTTTCACCCGGGCGAGCGGAATCGGATCGCGGCCACGTTCAACGTCCACGGCGAAACCGTCTGGGGGCAGAACGTCCTAGTCGCCGGCAACGTCGCCGAGCTGGGCGGATGGGATCCGGCGAAGGCGCTCCCGCTCTCCGCGGACGGCTATCCGACCTGGTCGGGAAGCGTGAGCCTGCCGCCGGACACCCCGATCGAGTTCAAATACCTGATCCGGAACGCCGACGGCTCGGTCGCGTGGGAATCGGGCGCGAACCGCACCACGACCACGCCGCCGACGGGCCAATACATCACCCACGACGACTTCCGGTCATAGGACTTCAAGAGTGGTGCGCGCCAACTCGTAAGCGGGCAGCATCTCCTGATGCTCGTCGGCGTCGAGACTGTCCAGCGTGACCGCGACCAAGCCCTTTCCGGTGTCGACGACGAACGCCTTCTCCGGGTCGAGGGAATCGTCGAGCTCGCTCTTCACCTGGTAGTCGACCTCGATCGCGGGCCGGCCGCCGACCTGGATCTCGGTGAACGCGGGCTGCTGGGCGTCGGCGCCCAGGAACGCGGTCAGGCTCGGCTTCAACTCGGCCGGGCCGCCCGTCCAGACCCGCAGGAAGCCCAGGTTGCCGGCCGGCTTGGCGTCGATCTCGCAGGCCATCGTGAACAGGCCCCGCTTCGCCAGCCCGGCCAGCGGGTCGCTCTGCTCGACCACGACCTTCTTCGACTTCCAGGCCGTGGCGAGGTCGAACGTGACGGGCAGTTCGCCCCCGCTGCCGGCGGCCCCGACCCGAGCCGCGGGCCTCGCATCGGCCTTCGCGGACGGGCTGTCGCACCCGGTCAGGGTCACGGCGGCGAGCGCGGCGAGGGCGGCGGTGCGGAACAAGATCTTCACAGGAACGGGAGTATAGGTCCCGGACCCCGCACGCCCCCGCCGGTCCCGGGGAGGTCAGACGGTCAGCGCTTGGCCTCGGCGACGGCCTGGCGGACGACGTCGGCGCTCGCCGGGGCGCCCGCGCCACCGTAGGGGCCGTACGGCGCCACGTAGACCGGGGTGTCCCGCTGCGTCCGCCAGTTCTCGGCGAGCGGGCCGACGTCCACCGCGTCGTACCCGATCTTGTCCAGGAACTCGGTGACCACCAGCTTCGCCGCGGCGTCGTCGCCCGCGATCGGCAGCGCGGTCCGCTCCGCCGACCCGGACGGGCGGGCCAGCTCGGCGAGGTGCTGGAACCAGATGTTGTTGAAGCCCTTGACCACCTTGCTCTCCGGGAGGTGCCGCTGGAGCAGCTCACCGGTGGTCGACTCGTCGTTGTCGAGGGCCGCGATCTGGCCGTCCCGCTCCGGGTAGTAGTTGTTCGTGTCGATCACGACCTTGCCCGCGAGCGGCGCGACCGGCACATCGCCGTACGCCTTCAGCGGCACGGTCACCACCACGATCTCCCCGGCGGCCGCGGCCTCGGCGGACGTCGCCGCGCGCGCCTTCGGTCCCAGCTCGTCGACGAGGCCCTGCAGCGTCTCCGGCCCGCGGGAGTTGCTCAGCACCACGTCGTACCCGGCAGCCACCGCCAGCTTCGCCACGGTCCCGCCGATGTTCCCACTACCGATAAGTCCGATCGTCGTCATACCTCGGCGAACCCCCACCACCCCACCCCGATTCCACGTCGTGACCGGCAGCACACCCACCCCCGCGGTCCCCGGCCGGCACTCACGGCTCTTTCCGGGCGGATTTTGAGCCGTGAGTGCCGGCCGGGGAGCGCGCGGCCTGGGTGGTTCGGTGGGTGTCGCGCCAGGCGTGCCAGGCGGTTCGCAGGCGGGGGGAGACGGCGGGGTGGCCGGCGCGGCGGGCGCGGAGCTGGGCGATCAACTCGGGTGGGGCGGCGGCGGCCGCGACCGCGGCAGACTTCGTGAGCAGCGTTCCGTGGGCCAGGGCGTGGCGGCCGCGGGCCATCGAGGTGAGAGCCAGGTCGGCCAGCCCCGGGTCGAGGAAGAGCCACGGGCGGCGCGCGGCCCACGTCCAGTACCCGGTCAGCTCGGCGCGGGCCGCCTCCCGGACGTCGTCGTCGGTCATCGCGGGCAGCAGCTCGGCCGGGGCGCGGCCGAACACCGCGTACCCGTGCCGGACCAGCTCGGCCCGGGTCACCCCGGACAGGATCCGGTGCACCAGGAGACCGTGGGTCCAGGTGGGATGTTCCGCGCCGAGGTCGCCGAGACGATCCTCGGTAACGTAGACGCAGCCCAGGTGGAGCGCCGGATCGAACCCGGCATGCACCGCCGCGACCTGCGCCGGGCCGGGCGCCGCCGGGACGACGGCGACCAGGTCGAGATCGCTCACCCCGGGCCGGTAGTCGCCGGTCGCCAGCGAGCCGGCCACCAGCAGATCGGTCACCCAGCCGGCCGCCGCCAGCCGCGCCCCGAACTCCTCCACCACGGGCAGCGTCGTCACCATCCGGCCAACCTAGCCGCCGGGTGTCACGCTGGACGTATGTTCTTTCTGCTGTTCGGCATCCGCACCCGCGACCACCTGGTCGACACCCGGGTCATGACCTGCGAGATCTGCGGCTGGACCGCCCCGTCGGCCCGATTCGCCCGCACCACGAAGTTCACCCTGTTCTTCGTGCCGCTGTTCCCGGTGGCGCCGAAGAAGTTCCTGCTGCGCTGCGGCCACTGCATGGGGCTCAGAACCGTTCAGGACCTTCCCGCGTACGTCTAACCGGGCTGGATCCAGTCGAAGGTGCGCTCGACGGCGCGCTGCCAGTTGACGTATTCGGTGTCGCGCAGTCCCGGGTCCATGGCCGGCATCCACTGCCCGGCGATGTGCCAGTTCTGCCGCAGCCCGTCCAGGTCGGGCCAGTATCCGACGGCGAGTCCCGCCGCGTACGCCGCGCCGAGTGACACCGTCTCGACGGCGAGCGGGCGGACCACCGGCACGTCCAGCACGTCCGCGATCATCTGCATGAGCAGGTTGTCCGCGGTCATCCCGCCGTCCACCTTGAGGGTTTTCAGGGCGAGGCCGGAGTTCGCGTTCATCGCGTCGACCACCTCGCGGGTCTGCCACGCGGTCGCCTCCAGGACCGCGCGGGCCAGGTGCCCCTTGGTGATGTACGAGGTCAGCCCCACGATCACGCCGCGCGCCTCGGAGCGCCAGTGCGGCGCGTAGAGCCCGGAGAACGCCGGCACGATGTAGCACCCGCCGTTGTCCGCGACGGTTCGCGCCAGGGTCTCGATCTCCGGCGCGCTGGAGATCAGCTCCAGCTGGTCGCGGAACCACTGCACGAGCGAGCCGGTGATCGCGATCGAGCCCTCCAGCGCGTAGCAGGCGGGAGAGCCGGCCACCTGGTACGCGACCGTGCTGAGCAGTCCGTGTCCCGGTTTGACCAGCTCGGCGCCGGTGTTGAGCAGCAGGAAGCTCCCGGTGCCGTACGTGCACTTGGCCTCCCCGGGGGTGAAGCAGGTCTGCCCGAACAGGGCCGCCTGCTGGTCGCCGAGCGCGGCCCCGATCCGTACCCCCGGAAATGCCTCGCAAGCGGTGCCGAAGGCGCCGATCGAAGCCCGCACCTCGGGCAGCATCGCGCGGGGGATGCCGAAGAAGTCGAGCGCCTCGGCCGACCAGTCCAGCTTGTGGACGTCGAGGAGCATGGTGCGGCTGGCGTTGGTGACGTCGGTGACGTGCGCGCCGCGGGTCATGTTCCAGATCAGCCAGGTCTCCATGGTTCCGCAGAGGACCTCGCCGCGCTCGGCGCGAGCTTGCAGGCCGGGCGTGTGGTCCAGCATCCAGCGCAACCGCGGGCCGGAGAAGTACGTCGCGAGCGGCAATCCGGAGATGTCCGAAATGGACTTCGCGGCGGCCTGGCCTTCCAGAGAATGCACCAGAGCGTCAGTACGTGTGTCCTGCCAGATGATCGCCCGCCCCACCGGGATGCCGGTCACCCGGTCCCAGATCACGGTCGTCTCCCGCTGATTGGCGATGCCGACCGCGGCCACCTGATCGATGGTGATCCCGGCCCGCCGCAGCACCCGCGGCGCGAGACGCTCCACGTTCCGCCAGATCTCCATGGCGTCGTGCTCGACCCAGCCCGGTTTCGGGAAGTGCTGCTTGTGTTCCTGCTGGGCCAGGGAGACCAACTGCCCGCGCCGGTCGAACACGATGCATCGCGTCGAGGTGGTGCCCTGGTCGATCGCGACCACGTAGCGCTCGGTCATGGTCAGTCCCTTCTATGGCCGGGCCGCTCCCAAGTCCCTGGAGATCGCCCGGGCCGCGTCCCGCACGCTGGTCACCAGGTGTGGGCGTGGTTTGTAGTGGCTGTCGCAGATCCGCTCGACTTGTCCGGAGACGCCGATGGCGCCGATCACGAGCCCGCCGTAGCCGCGGATCGGTGCGGCGAC
>KL571203.1:188735-193589 GCA_000715855.1 Actinoplanes liguriensis | reverse complement strand
GGGCCGCGTCCCGCACGCTGGTCACCAGGTGTGGGCGTGGTTTGTAGTGGCTGTCGCAGATCCGCTCGACTTGTCCGGAGACGCCGATGGCGCCGATCACGAGCCCGCCGTAGCCGCGGATCGGTGCGTCTCGCGGACGAGTTCCAGCGCGGTGGAGAGATCGCGCGCGCCCACGATGGTCTTGCGTGTGTATGCCGACAGGTCCGGATCAGGAATGCCGGCGCGGTACGCCAGCAGCACCTTTCCCAGCGCTGTCGCGTGCAACGGCAGCAGCGCGCCCACGTCGAGCGTCTGGAACGTGTCGTCCGGCCGGAACACGTGGTGCACGACCAGCACCTGTCCCTCCAGGACGGTGCCGATCCGGACCGCCTCGCCACTGCGCGCGGCCAGCGGATCCGCCCAGTTGATCGAGCGGGACCGCAGCTCGTTGATGTCCAGATAGCTGGTTCCGAGGTGGAGCAGCGCCGCACCCAGTTGGTACTGCCCCGAGCCGCGGTCCTGTTCCACGAAGCCGACTCCCTGCAACGTACGCAGGATGCCGTGGGTCGTTCCTTTGGCCAGGTCGAGGGACCGGGCGATCTCACTGAGCCCGAGCCGGCCCGGTCCACCCGCGAGCATCCGCAAGATCGCGGCCGCTCGCTCGATGGACTGCACTGTTCCCGGCATGTTTCGCACTCTATGCGACCGCGCTACGACCCGCCGTAATTGATGTTCGACAATGCCGACCGCTGTTCGTTGCCCGGGCACCGTGGCGTTCCTAGCGTCCACAGGGACAGAAGGACCTAGGAGGGAGCATGGCCGCACGATTCAAAGTTCCTGGACTGCTCGGTGAGCTCGCGGCAGAGTTCGCCGGCACGATGATTCTGATCCTCTTCGGTGTGGGGGTGGTGGCGCAGGTCGTCGCCGGCGGCATCGGGGACCACGACAGCATCGCCTGGGCCTGGGGCCTGGGCGTCACCCTCGGCGTATACGTGGCGGCGCGGATCAGCGGCGCCCACCTCAACCCGGCGGTGACCATCGCCCTCGCCGTCTTCAAGGGCTTCTCCTGGCGGAAAGTGGCGCCCTACTCGTTCGCGCAGTTCCTCGGGGCGTTCGTCGCCGCGCTGATCGTGCGCTGGAACTACAGCGAGGTGCTGCACGCCGCCGACCCCGGGCTGACCATCAAGACCCAGGGCGTCTTCTCCACGCTGCCCGGCAACGGCAGCCTGCCGGTCGGTGAGTGGGGCGCGTTCCGCGACCAGATCATCGGCACGGCGATCCTGCTCTTCGTGATCCTCGCGCTCACCGACATGGCCAACACCGCGCCCGCCGCGAACCTCGGCCCGGTCGTGATCGGCCTGCTGGTCGTCGCGATCGGCATGGCCTGGGGCACGAACGCCGGCTACGCGATCAACCCGGCCCGCGACTTCGGGCCGCGCCTGGCCAGCTTCTTCACCGGGTACGGGGGAGCATTCCGGGATCAGACCGGCTATCTCTACTTCTGGATACCGATCGTGGGACCGATCATCGGTGGTGTGGTCGGCGCCGGTCTGTACCAGTATCTGATCGGACGATTCCTGCCGTCGGACGAGCCTCAAGAGGTGGGCGAGATCCCGACGGCGCGTGACAGTGTGGAGGCGAACCGTGGCTGACTTCGTCGGAGCCGTGGACCAGGGCACGACCAGCACCCGCTTCATGATCTTCGACCATGGCGGCAACGAGGTGGCCCGCCACCAGCTCGAGCACGAGCAGATCCTGCCGCAGGCCGGCTGGGTGGAGCACAACCCGATCGAGATCTGGGAGCGCACGGTCGCGGTGGTGCGCACCGCGATGCAGAAGGCGAACCTGAGCGCGAGCGACCTGGCCGCGGTCGGGATCACCAACCAGCGGGAGACCTCGGTGGTGTGGGACCGGCGCACCGGCCGGCCGTACTACAACGCGATCGTCTGGCAGGACACCCGCACCGACCGGATCGCCTCGGCGCTCGACCGGGACGGCCGGGGCGACGTGATCCGGCGCAAGGCGGGACTGCCGCCGGCCACGTACTTCTCCGGCGGGAAGATCCAGTGGATCCTGGAGAACGTCGACGGGGTGCGGGAGGCCGCCGAGCGCGGCGACGCGATCTTCGGCAACACCGACTCGTGGCTGCTGTGGAACATCACCCGTGGGAACCACGTGACGGATGTGACCAACGCCAGCCGCACGATGCTGATGAACCTGGAAACCCTCGACTGGGACGACGAGCTGCTGTCGTTCTTCAACATCCCGCGGCAGATGCTGCCCGAGATCCGGCCGTCGTCGGACCCGAGCGGTTACGGCGAGGCGCACGTCGAGGGGCCGCTCGGCGGGATCGTGCCGCTGACCGGGGACCTCGGCGACCAGCAGGCGGCCACGGTCGGGCAGGTGTGCTTCTCGCCCGGCGAGGCCAAGAACACGTACGGCACCGGCAACTTCATGCTGCTGAACACCGGCACGAACCTGGTTCGCTCGGAGAACGGGCTGCTCACCACGGTCTGCTACAAGTTCGGTGACGCGGCCCCGGTCTACGCCCTGGAGGGCTCGATCGCGGTCACCGGCTCGGCCGTGCAGTGGCTGCGCGACCAGTTGCACATCATCAAGTCGGCCGACCAGAGCGAGACCCTGGCCGCGCAGGTGCCGGACAACGGCGGCGTGTACTTCGTGCCGGCGTTCTCCGGGCTGTTCGCGCCGTACTGGCGCTCCGACGCGCGCGGCGCGATCGTCGGCCTGTCCCGGTTCAACACCGACGCGCACATCGCCCGGGCCACCCTCGAGTCGATCTGCTACCAGACCCGGGACGTGGTCGACGCGATGGCGCAGGACTCCGGCGTCACGCTCGACGTGCTCAAGGTGGACGGCGGGATCACCGTCAACAACCTGGCCATGCAGATCCAGGCGGACGTGCTCGGCGTCCCGGTGAGCCGGCCGGTCGTCGCGGAGACCACGGCGCTGGGCGCGGCGTACGCGGCCGGGCTCGCCGTCGGCTTCTGGAAGAACACCGACGAGCTGCGGGAGAACTGGAACGAATCGCAGCGCTGGCAGCCGACCTGGTCGGGTGAGCAGCGCGAACAGGGCTACGGCCGCTGGAAGAAGGCGGTGCAGCGGACCCTCGACTGGGTGGACGTGGACTGATGCCGGCTCTCTCACCAGAATCCCGGGACGCCGCGCTGGCCGCCCTGGCGGCGGCCGAGGTCGACGTGCTGGTCATCGGTGGGGGAGTGGTCGGGGCGGGTTGCGCCCTCGACGCGGTCACGCGGGGACTCTCCGTGGGGCTCGTCGAGGCGCGCGACTTCGCCTCGGGCACGTCCAGCCGGTCCAGCAAGCTGATCCACGGTGGCCTGCGATACCTGGAGATGCTCGACTTCGGGCTGGTCCGGGAGGCGCTGCGGGAACGGGGACTGATCCTGTCCCGGCTCGCCCCGCACCTGGCCCGGCCGGTCCGGTTCCTCTACCCGCTCAAGCATCGCGGCTGGGAGCGGCTCTACGCCGGGGCCGGGGTCACCCTCTACGACACGATGGCCTGGTCCGGCTCGCTGCCGAACCATCGGCACCTGACCCGCCGCGGCGCGCTGCGCAGGTGCCCGGCGTTGCGCAAGGAGTCGCTGGTCGGGGCGTTGCAGTACTACGACGCGCAGCTCGACGACGCGCGGCACACGATGTTCCTGGCCCGGACGGCGGCCGCATACGGCGCGCACGTGGCGAACCGGGTCGAGGTGGTCGGCTTCCTGCGCGAGGGGGAGCGGGTCACCGGGGTCAAGGTGCACGATCTGGAGCACGGCCGGACCTTCGAGATCCGCGCCCAGCAGGTGATCAACGCGACCGGGGTGTGGACCGACGAGACCCAGTCCCTGGTCGGGGAGCGGGGGCAGTTCCACGTCCGCGCGTCGAAGGGCATCCACCTCGTCGTACCGCGGGATCGGATCCAATCGTCGACCGGGTTGATCCTGCGGACCGCGACGAGCGTGCTCTTCGTGATCCCGTGGGGGCGGCACTGGATCGTCGGCACCACCGACACCGACTGGGATCTCGACAAATCGCATCCCGCGGCGTCGGCGAAAGACATCGACTACCTGCTCACCGAGGTGAACAAGGTGCTCGCGCGGCCGCTGGAACGGGCCGACGTGCAGGGCGTCTACGCCGGGCTGCGGCCCCTGCTCTCCGGGGAGTCGGAGTCGACGTCGAAGCTGTCCCGCGAGCACATGGTCGCCAGTCCGGTGCCGGGTCTCGTCGTGGTCGCCGGTGGGAAATACACGACCTATCGCGTGATGGCCAAGGACGCGGTCGACGCCTGCGCGTTCAACCTGAACCGCACGATCGCGCGCTGCTGCACCGACAGGGTTCCGCTGATCGGCGCGGACGGCTTCCCGGCGCTGTGGAACCGTCGCGGCCTGATCGCCGCGGAGTCCGGCCTGCACGTGGCCCGGGTCGAGCACCTGCTCGGCCGGTACGGCTCGCTGATCAGGGAGTTGCTCGACCTGATCGAGGAGGATCCGTCGCTGGCCCGGCCGTTGACCGGCGCCGAGGACTACCTGCGCGCCGAGGTCGTCTACGCGGCCGCGGCCGAGGGCGCCCGGCACCTGGTCGACGTGCTGACCCGGCGCACCCGCATCTCGATCGAGACGTTCGACCGTGGCACGGCGTCCGCCCCCGAGGTCGCCGAACTGATGGCACGGGTCCTCGGATGGACCCCTGAGCAGCAGGAACGCGAGGTCGAGAACTACCGCCTCCGCGTCGAGGCCGAACGCGCCTCCCAGGAGCAACAGGACGACGAGACGGCCGACGCCGCCCGGCTCGGCGCCCCGGACGTGGTCCCGGTCCGCCTGTCATAAAACCCCTCTGCGCGTACGTAGTTCTCGG
>KL571203.1:188191-188511 GCA_000715855.1 Actinoplanes liguriensis | reverse complement strand
AGCCCCCTGCATGCCTCCGCGATCTCCGCGCCGGTCCAGCCCGCGGCGCGCGTCGCGGCCCCGGCTGGTTCTGAGCGTGGTTATTCGTCCCTCATAACCACGCTCAGAACCAGCCAACCGCCGCGACCCGCGCTTCGGGCCGGCCCCGAGCGCGCCTCGCGGTCCCCGGCCGGCACTCACGGCTGAATTACCGCCCGAAAGACAACCCTGAGCACCAGCCGGCGAGCGGGAGGCGCGGCAGGGGCGGGACCACGACGGAGATCGCGGGGGCACGCAGAGGGCTTGGCCGTGTCGCCTGAGAGCGGGCGCCGAGAACTACG